>DLBF01000018.1 GCA_002494215.1 Prevotellaceae bacterium UBA7028 | reverse complement strand
TCATGGGTGGCATACCAGACGGCTTACCTGAAAGCTCATTACCCTGCCGAGTTTATGGCAGCCCTGCTTACCCGCAGAAAGGATGATATAAAGGAAATCACAAAGTTGCTGGATGAATGCCGCAACCTGAAGATAGAGGTGTTAGGACCAGATGTCAACGAGTCGCATGTTGACTTCGGTGTTAACGATAAACAACAGATACGTTTCGGATTGAATGGCATCAAGGGATTGGGAGAGGCTGCTGCCGCCTCCATCATCTCGGAACGTGAGAAGAACGGCAAGTACAAAGATATCTATGATTTTGTAGAGCGTGTCTCTATCCCTGCCGTCAAGAAGAGCGGTATAGAATGCCTGGCCTTGAGCGGTGCTTTCGATACGTTCTCGGACCAGATAAGCAGAGAGCAGTTCATCGCTCCCAATGGAAAGGGCGAGCTCTTTGTGGATTCGCTCACGAAATACGGTACGCAGTACCAGCAGGCAAAGATGGAGGCTCAGTTCTCGCTCTTCGGCATGGAGGCCATAGACAAGCACCAGCCTGCCATTCCTGTAACAGAACGCTGGAACGACCTGGAACGACTCAACAAGGAACGTGAGTTGGTGGGTATCTACCTTTCTGCTCATCCGCTTGACGAATATGGAGTGATATTGAACGGTATCTGCAACATGCACATGGAGCAGTTGAACGACCTTACCCCGTTCGCAAATTCGGATGTTAGATTGGGAGGTATCGTAACGGGATTGAAGCGCCAGGGTATCACCAAGACTAATCAGCCTTATGGTATTGTTGTGGTGGAGGATTATACAGGACCTGGCGAGATTGCATTGTTCGGAAATGATTGGGCGCAGTGGCGCGGATATCTCTCGCAGGAGGGTAATCTGGTGTATATCACAGGCCGTGTGCAGCCCCGCCAGTACAACAGAGAAATACTGGAGCTGAAGATTGGCAAGGTGCAGTTCCTGCCCGACGTGAAGGACGAGCTCGTGCAGAGCATTACCATAACATTCGACTCTAACAAGTTGGATAGCAACGCTCTGGCTGAGCTGACCAAGCATATTCAGCAGATGCAGCAGCCCAAAGACAAGAACGGGCGACCTCCTCAGATAGAAGTAAAGTGGAATATCTTTGGGGGCGGAAATAGGCAAATCCTGCGTATGAAATCCAGAACGAAGTGCTACCAGGTCACTAAGGCATTTATGGATTACCTGAATGTCTGTGAATGGGCAACGTACAAGATAAACTAACCTTTTTATTTACTCATTATTAATTATAATAAGTATGGCACAGATTATTAACAGCGAGAATTATGAACAGCTTGTAGCAACTGGCAAGCCCATCGTATTGGACTTTTGGGCAACATGGTGTGGCCCCTGCAAGCGTGTTGGTCCTATCATTGATGCTTTAGCTCAGGATTATGAGGGACAGGCTATTATTGGCAAGTGCGATGTAGAGGAAGACGAAGAGCTGGCCGTTAAGTTCGGTGTACGCAATGTTCCAACAATATTCTTCATCAAAGGTGGTGAGGTTGTGGACAAGATTGTCGGTGCAGCTGCACGTCCTGCTTTCGAGGAGAAACTCAAGAACATGCTTTAAAAGGTTTGCGCTATGGGAAACATTGAAGACGACTTCCTGGCCGATGCCGAGGACGACCGCTTGACGGTAGAGTTTATAAAGAACTACCTGCCACAGGAAGTAAAGGAAAAGTTCACGGAAGACGACCTTTATTACTTCCTGGATGTGATAGGTGAGTACTACGTAGGGTTACTGGAGAAATCTGGTGACCAAGACGAAGTGGACATCGATATAGATGCCGTTGCAGACTATATAGCCAAGAAAGCCAAAAAGGAGAAGATTGGGGATTTTGACCCCGAGGATCTCCGTTGGGTAGTAGATGGTGAGTTGGAGTACGGCGAATCTTTAGAAAACTAATCGCCTTTCTCCGTTGGGAAGTGCCTCGATGGTGACATTGACAGTCTCCTCAGGCAGTACTTCCTCTATCAGTTCAGGCCATTCAATAAAGCATGGATGGCCGCTATAGAAGTACTCTTCGCATCCCATATCGTAGGCTTCGGAAACCTTCTTTATACGGTAGAAATCAAAATGATATATGGGGCGGCCTTGGGCTGCCTCATATTCGTTTACAATAGCAAAGGTGGGGGAGGTGACGGTGTCGTCCACTCCTAACTCTTCGCAGACGGCTTTTATGAATGTTGTTTTTCCGGCTCCCATCTTGCCATAGAAGGCAAAGACGGTGTTATCGCCCATCGACTCTACAAACTGACGGGCTGCCTGCTTGATATCTTCTTCCTTGAATTTAATTTCCATAAGTCTTTATCTCTTTTTCCCTCGCAATGTGATAAGCGGAATCAGCATCTCCTCCATGCTGATGCCTCCGTGCTGGAAGGTGTCCTTGTAATACTGGACGTAGTAATTATAATTATTGGGATAGGCAAAGAAGTCGTCGCCTGTTGCAAAGATGTAGGTGGTGCTCAGATTGGGTCTGGGCAGTCCCACTTGATGAGGCTCCTTGATCTCGAACACCTCCTTCTGGTTGTAGCTGAGATTCTTGCCTAATTTATATCGCAGATTGGTGTTGGTGTTCTTGTCTCCAACCACCTTTACAGGATTGTAGCATCGTATGCTGCCGTGGTCGGTTGTCAGTACGATGGTGTAGTCGCTGGCTGCAAGGATGCGGAAGAGGTCACCAACGGGCGAGTGGCGGAACCAACTCTGCGTAATGCTTCGGTAAGCGGCCTCGTTGCTTGCCAGTTCGCGCACCATACGACTCTCTGTACGGGCATGGCTAAGCATGTCTATGAAGTTCATCACTACCACATTCAGGTCGTATTTCTGCAGATGCGGTATCTGTTGTACCAGCTTCTCGGCAGCCTGCGAGTCGTTAATCTTGTGGTAGCTGAAGGTGTTCTTGCGTCTGAAACGGTCGAACTGTGTCTGTACCAAGGGGGCTTCGTTCAGGTTCTTTCCCTCCTCGCTATCCTCGTCGACCCAAAGGTCGGGGAACATGCGCTCTATGACATCGGGCATCAGGCCGCTAAAGATGGCATTACGTGCATACTGGGTTGCTGTGGGCAGGATGCTACAGTACAGGTCTTCCTCTATGTTAAAGAGGTCGGCAATCTCGTTATACAGCATACGCCACTGGTCATAGCGGAAGTTGTCTATCACCACCAGGAAAACCTTCTCCCCGTTATTCAGGTGCGGGAAGACGTTGTGCTTGAAGATGTCGGGACTCATTACGGGGCGTCCCTCAGGGTTGCTCATCCATTTGGTGTAGTTCTTACGGATGAACTTGGTGAACTCTCTGTTTGCCTCAGAGCGCTGCATGCTCAGCATCTCCTTCATGGCACTGTCAGTCTCTGAGAGTTGCAATTCCCAATAGGTAAGGCGTTTGTATACTTCGATCCATTCTTCCAAAGAAAGGGAGTCGTTAATCTGCATACCTATCTTGCCAAAGTCCTGCTGATAGGCACTTGTCTGCTGTTCTGTAACAATCTCCTTCTGGTGCAGGTTTTTCTTCAGGGTCAGCAGAATCTGCGTGGGATTGACGGGCTTTATCAGGTAATCGGCAATCTTGGCACCAATGGCTTGCTCCATGATGTTCTCTTCCTCGCTCTTGGTAA
>DLBF01000025.1 GCA_002494215.1 Prevotellaceae bacterium UBA7028 | reverse complement strand
TCATAATTGAAGCTGCGCTTCGAGACTGCTCACGCTCGGGATAGCCTAAGCAAGCTTAGTTGGTCTCTCGCTCAATCGCAGCCTTCATAATTCTCAATTTTCAATTCTCAATTCTCAATTCCGCAAGAAAATCCTCTTCGCTCCTATAATCCAACCACCCTGTGAGAATACTCTTGTGGTAGTTGTCGAGCATTGTGGCTTGGGTTATCATACGCATCATATCATCATCTTTGCGAGGGAGGATGTAGAAAGCCGTCTCGCCGTGATAGTTGTTCCGGATGGCAACTTCTCCGTTTACGATATTGGGCAGTGTATATACAAATGAGGCAGGGGAGGGGAAAAAGTTCTCAGGGTCGGCAATGGAGGCGAGAAACTCCTTGTCGGCATTGATAGAGGACGACTGGCCAAAGAAGATGACAGCTCTTTCGCTCCCAGCCTCTTGCTCCTTGCCCCTTTCCTCTTGCTCCTTCTGGATCAGCAACTCTGTTGCGATAAAGCCCAGACGTGCCAAGGCGTCCATTTTGTAGAACTTGGGGTAGTCTTGAATGTATGTCTTGTATAGGTATGTCAGCAGGGCTTTCCCCGTCTGCTGCCCAGTGTCTATTACCTCGTTGTCTATCAGCACCGATTGGGGTGTGATGGTGACCTTGTGTAGTGTCTCTATTTCTTGTCCCTTCACGCCCTCTAAAGGGGTGCTGGGAGTCAGTAATACCGCTGCATTGCATCCGCCAAAGCCTGAGATAAGTTTCACGAAGTCTTTCTTCGCCGTTGCGGTATTGTTACGGACAATGTTCAGGTTACCGCTTACGCCCACCTCTTCATAACCCTTGGTGCCAACGATGGTATCGTCTTCTGCGGCATGTAGGGTGATAATGGTTTCCAGGATACCTGCGGCTCCCATCGTATGGCCATAGTATCCTTTCAGGGCATTTACGGGAATATCCGATAATCCTGCTCTGCAGATGCCGCGTGCCTCCATCTGGTCGTTGTACAACGTGGCAGTGCCGTGTGCATTGATAACGGACAACTTGCTGGCATCCTGTCCCTTCATAACGGCTTCCAGAGTCATCAGGCATCCGTCGGCCTTAGGGGCAGGGCTGCTCACGTGGTAAGCATCGTTTCTGATGGCTGACCCTGCGATGTTCCATCTGTCTGTCTGGCTTGTCTTTCCCAGTATTACGGTAGCAGCCGCTTCGCCAAGATTGAGTCCAGTCCTCTCTATGTCGAAGGGGCGGCATGGGGTTTCTGATAAGGCTTTCAGTGAGTGGAAGCCAGAGATGATGAATGAGCTTTGCAGGTCTATGCCACATACTATCACGTAATCATATTCCTGCATTTCTATCAGGCGGTTTCCTAATATCAGTGCCGAAACACCAGAAATGCAGGCATTGCAGACGATGATGGGAGTGGTGGATAAGCCCACGGTCTGGGCAATCCTTTCGGCAGAACGCCCTGGGTAGAGGACATTCTCGGGGGGATTACCCTCTATGTTCAGCAGGCTGATGTTCTGCTTGGTGGAACTTAACACCAGACAAGTTCGGCTGTCCAATGGAATTTGGCAACCCTCAAGGGCTTTCCGGATGGATGTTACGGCCAGACTCTCGAACAAGGTAAGGCCGTCTATTGTGAATTCCTCTTTCTGCTCCTCAGAAAACAAGGCGGCAGTAAAGGGGAAGGGTAGATTGAATTTATGATTATGGAGGCGCAATGCGGTCTTACCGGCTTTTACGGCCTGGTAATTGGCTCCTGAAGAGGAACCTAACGGCGATATGATGTTATCTGCTATTATTGCTGCCATGTATCTATTCCTCTTTTATTGCTATCTTAATCTCCGTAGTAGCCAGAGTCTTATCCCCAGACATAACGGTGGCTGTGGCCAGTGATATGCCAAAGGCTTCCTCTACGATAGTGATTGTTGTTGTGATGGTATCTCCCATCTTAGGCAAGCAAACGATTTCCATGTTTCGTACTGCACCGATGAAGCCTACTTGTATGTCATTCTTGAGAATATACTTGTTGATATATCCAATTCTGGCGGCACAAGTCTGGGCAATATTCTCAACAAGTCCGCTTGCGGAAAGGACATCCTGCTCCGCAAACAGATTGTCTGGCCTGATGTGCAGTGTGGTTACGACAACGTTCCCGCTATAGTGCCTTAGCGTATCTATCATCACAAACGGTTCCTGCTGTGGCAGGAGTGTATGGATGTCTAAGCTTTGCACAAAAGCGTCAGTTGGGCAGGTATAGTCGTTAACACTCATCGTTTGTCCAGAATTCAAAGTAGTTATACCATTGGGTAGGGTAGAGCTTTACTATCCGTTGCACCTCGGCCACATATTGTTGGGCCAGTTCCTGTATCTGCTGCTGGCGGGGTGCTTCCCTATTGTAACAGAGGGGTGTAACATATATCTTGTAGGTGCGTGCCGACTGCTTCATTACATGTATGGCAAGCACGTTCAGCCCCCTTAAAGTGGCTATACTGAAAGGACCGTACGGGAAGGCGGCGGTGCCGTTCAAGAAAGGTATTTGCAGTTTCTTTTGTGAGCCAAGAAGGCGGTCGGCTGGCATGCTTACAATCTCTCCGTTCTGCAGGGCTTGATCAATCTCGAACAGGTGTCCCATATCTGGCCGTATGGGTATCATTCGCGTATTTGTGTCGGCAAAGAGCTTGGCGCGGTTGTCCATTACGGAGGCTTTCTCGCCAAAGAAGACCAGGGCGTTTAAGGGTTTCTGTTCCGAAGAGAGGGTATAGCCGGCAATCTCGTAATTACCGATGTGTGAGCTTAGCATAACGAAGCTCTCTTCCCCTTTGGCAAGTTGCTGGAAGTGTTCAATGCCTTCTATCTCCATGCGGAACGTCTTGCCTGCATAAGTGGCGAACTTATCTATTACCACTTGACTGAACTGGCAGTGGTTCTGGTAAGTCTTGAGGGCTGACTTAAGTGGACCGTACCCATGCTGCTTTCTGAAATAGCGGTAGATGATTGCGCCGCTGGGGTTGACAAACAGGCAAACAGGAATAACGAATATGGCGGTAAAGGCATACAGCACCCTGACATCAATGTACCGCAGCATACGTATGAGCCATCGGTGCATCCATGCGTTACCATATGTTGTGCCTGCCCAAGCCTTTTCCATCTGCTTATGCCATCTTGTTCTCGATATAGTCGCAGAAGTCGCCTAATGTCTTGACTTCCTTCATCTCTTCGGGCTTGATTTTAAAGCCAAAGATTCTGTTGACAATGACGATGATGTCAACATAGTCCAGGCTGTCAATGCCCATGTCTTCCTTCAGTAAGGCGTTGGCATGAACCTTTTCTTCGGCTATCTCCATTTCTTCAATCATGAAGTCCCTTACTTTCTCTTCTATTTCTGTTCTTGTCATTCTTATGATTGATGTTTATTTTTTCTTATCTTTTATCTCAACAATACTGTGTCCTTGTCCCAACCCGTCGTATATCTTCTCAACCTGCAATCCTGCGGCAGTGATGCACAGCTGCAAGTCGGCGGTATTGTACATCTTGCTGTTGCCGTTGGCCAAAGCCGTAAAGTAAAGGCTGGTCATTGTCAGACACATTGCTGCTGGCTCAAACCGCTGGCGATCCCACAGCGTCTCCATGATATAGAGACGGGTGGTAGGCGTCATAATGGCCTTGACCCTCTTGAGGATGCTGACAATCTCTGGCATGCTGAAGCAGTCCAAAAACTGACTCATCCAAATGGCATCAAGGCCGCCCTCACGAACGGGGAAGGCTGCATCCTCCTGTAGCAAGTTGATGCCACAGCCCCTGATACGTTCGGCGCCAGGCTTACCTGCTATGTTTTGCTGCATCATCTTTATCTGTTGGGGCAGATCCAGGACGGTTACCTCTACGTCCTTGTCGAATCCAACGCATTGCAATGCCCATTTACCTGTATTGCCGCCCACATCATAAAGTGAACGGGTGCAGTGCTCCTTGAAAATAATCTCCAGTGCTTGTGGGAAGGCTGAGTCGCTGTAGAAATGGTCGAAGGCAAACCATGATTGCTGTACCTGTTCGGGCAGAGAACTCAGTCCTTCGTATATAGTGGGCCAGGGACCAAAGTGTTTCAGTCCTTCGGGTTTCCCGTTCAGTAACGATTCCTCCAGATGAAACCATCCCTGATAGTTGACATCGTGATTGAAGTCCAAGTTTACGCGTGTAGCCTTGTCGGTCAGCAGAAACCAACCGGTCTTACTGATGGTGTATTTCTCTGTTTCCTCGTCAATGAGTACAGTGCCGATGCTTAGCGAAGCTTCGAGCAGACATTTTACAGCATAGTCTGACAATTGTGTCTTCTCGACAATCTCCTGACGGGAAAGTCCTCCGTCGGCATCCCTGAGCATATCCAGAATGCCGAATTTTATCATCAGCCTTGATGCCTGGAAAACGGCTGGTCCCCAAGCTATGAACTCGGCCAGGCGTTGTGCTTCGGGTGCCGATAGTTGTTCGCTGGTGTATTTCTTCTTCAATGCAGGGTGTAAGCTCATATCTTATATTGCTTAGGGTTTCTTTATTATCAGAGCGCTGTTTGTTCCGCCGAATCCGAAGGAATTGCTTAGCACGGTTCTGACCTCTGTTTCTGTAGTCTTGGGGGCGATATTCAGTTTTGCAGAAAACTCATCAGGATTTTCGAAGTTGATGTTGGGTGCCACGAAGTTGTTCTGCATCATGATGATGCTATAAACAATCTCAGATGCTCCTGCCATCCAGCACTCGTGTCCTGTCATGGACTTAGTGCTGCTGATAAGGGCATGCTCTCCGGCAAAGAGGCTATGAAGTGCGCTGGCCTCCACCATGTCGCCCTGTGGGGTAGAGGTGGCGTGGGCATTGATATAATCTACGTCGGAAGCCTTGATGCCGGCATCTGTCATGGCTCGCTGCATAGCTATGGAACTGCCATTATCGCTTGGGTCGGAGATGGCACCTCCGTTGCTCGAGAATCCGTAGCCGCAAACCTCGGCAAGAATGTTAGCACCACGGGCTACGGCATGATCGTAGTCCTCTAGCACAAGGGCTGCTGCACCGCCCGATGGAACAAGGCCATCGCGGTCACGGTCGAAGGGTCGGCTGGCTTTAGTTGGTTCCTCCATACGCATCGAGAATGTGCGGATGGCATCGAACGAGGATATGCCGTACATGTTGGTCTCTTGCGCTCCGCCGCACAGCACCATATCCTGCAGGCCTTGCCTGATCATCATACAGCCCAGGCCAATGGCGTGACTGCTACTGGCGCAGGCGGCACTTACGCTGAAGTTTATGCCGCGTAGGTTGAAGACGGAACACAGGTTCATGTTGACGGTGGAGTTCATAGACTGGAACACCGAACCGGCACCGACGAGTTCTGAGTCGTGTTTCTCTTCCATTACGCGGTAGCCGTCTATGACACTTTTTGCTGACGAATCGTTGCCGAATATGCAACCCACTTCGTTCTGGTTTAGAAAATCATTGTCTATTCCTGCTTGTTCAAAAGCCTGCCTTGTTGCCATAAAAGCATATTCTGCCTGTTCCGACATGTTGGCCCGCTGGCGTCTGTCAAGAAGTCCTTTCAGCACAGGGACCTCCACAGCACCGGTCAGTGCGGAGCGAAATCCATAGTCAAGGCGCTTAGGATCCAGAATAATGCCGGACTTCCCTTGGTACAGGGCTTCCCTAACTTGCTCTATACTGGTTCCTATGCACGACCAGATGCCCATGCCTGTTATAGCAACTCTTCTTTTCATATCTGTGCAATGTCACTAATAGGATGCAAAGATAGGGAAATTAAAGAAAAGAACAATGATAAGATGCGAAATTCACAAAATTTATGATATATATATAGATAATGTATTATCTTTGCGCTGGAGTTTTAAAATATTGTACATCCAAACAACAAACATACACATGTCTGTCTCCTTGTCCTATCTGCTTTTCTTCGGGGCTAACCTGGCATTTATAGTGACTCATCTATACGGGTGGTTGCTAAAGTGGTTTTACCGCCCAAGGGCTTATGCCGCGAAGTTTCACGAACTTTTCCCTGCTCAACGGGCAGTGGGTGTTATCTATTTGCTGCAGATTCTGGAACTGCCATACCTTTGCCGTATTGGCAATGCCGATGCTTTGCTATATGCTAATGCTTTTGCCTTACTGTTTTACCCACCGCAGATGCTGGTGATGTGCGAGTGCTATTTCTTTCCAGAGAGGAGTAAGAACGTTGAGGTTTTCGGACGTAGTTTGCTGCCAGTTGCGGGGGCAAGATGGATGCTGTTCGTTCCAACATTCCTGGCTTTGCTGCCTCTGTTCCTGCAGGCATTGGGGCTAGTTTCTATGCCTGCAGGATGGCATATTTGGGCTTTTGTCTGGGTGGGCGTAATCTTTGCCGGATACTTCATACAGACGTTGTTAATGGCGCTGAAGATAGGGCGTGTCATTCAACGTGTGAACGAGGACAGGTATGCCGACATTGATGATTTTCCTGTGCGTTTTGCGCAGTATATTCAATGGGTGCCAACCTTAGTGCTGGTGGTGCTGGCCATTAATTTCTATGCCAACGATCCATGGGTGAAATTCGTACGCGACATTGTGTTCATAGGCCTTAGTGTGTGGTTCTGCATCTATACCCTTAACCCTTGGCGTAAAACAGCTATGTCGGAATACTCTGATGATGATGAGAGTGTCGAAAACGCTGATATTGCCACACATCGACTTACGGACGACCGACTGGACGATTTGGCTGGCAGGCTGGAGGCACTTCTCGTAGAGGAAAGGATCTTTACAGAGCAGCATATTACCCGCGACATGCTAATGCAGCGCCTGGGCACGAATGCTAATTATATTGCCGAGGTTATCAAGCGCAGCGGATACCAGTCGTTCTACGATATGATATGCCAACACCGCGTGCGCTATGCCATTAGCCTGATACACCAGCAGCCCGCTTGTCGCATGAGTGACATAGCGGATCGCTGCGGATTCTCGTCGCCTGCCTCTATGGCCAAGGCTTTCCAGTCGCAGGGTAAGGCTGCACCTTCAACTTTTAGAAAATCCCTTTCTGTTTAGTGTATTTTATTTCCCGTGCGTGTATTTTTCTTTCTTTTAGGTGTATTTACACTGAGCGGAATGCAGTTTATGAGTGTTTATGTGTAATTTCGTGCCCACACACTTGTTTCTATATATAAAATATGTACGGAATGACCACATTCAGTATTGTAGCTATTATTGGTATTGTCCTTTGCGCCGTCTGCCTCGCCTATTTCATGTGGCGTGCGGGGCAGGCTGTGCGTAAGGAAGAGAATGAGAAAATGGTAAACGGCAAGGAGTTGCTTTGATAATTAATAATCATTATATACAACGGTATTATGAAAAGAAAATATATACCCCCCGCCATGACGCTGGTTCATATTCAGCATAAGGGGTTGTTAATGGAGAGTGTTTTTAACGTTACATCCAATAATGCAAACCTTGAATACGGCGGTGGCAGTAACAGCTCTGCCCGCACAAGGGAGTTCCACAATGTTTGGGAAGAGGAATGGTAAAAAAACACTCACACTATAATCGCATAATAATGATAAAGAAAATACTTATACTATTTGTTGCCTTAATCGCTACGACACAAATGCTGTGGGCTGACGAGGTGACCCCAGAGGAAGCAATAAGGAAAGCCCAGAACTTCATGCGTCAGCGCCAGACATCTGGCGCCAGACAACGCAAAGCTCAGGCAACATCGCCACGGCTTACGCCAACGCAGCAGGTCTGTGGCCTATATGTTTTTAACGTGGCAGATGAAGGCGGCTACGTCATCGTATCGAACGACGACCGTACCATACCCGTGCTGGGCTACAGCGACAATGGTCATCTGGACCCAGACGACATGCCCGACAATATGAAGGCATGGCTGGAGGGCTATGCCAGGGAGATAGAATGCCTTGACGACATTAGCGGCATCGCCACGACGGACGTGCCTGCCAAGGTGGGCAATCATGCCACCACGACCCTTGGTCCCTTAGTCACTACGCAATGGTCTCAGAGCACTCCCTACAGCGATCGTTGCCCCAGAGAATCGTCATCGGGAAAACGTTGTGTCACTGGCTGTGTGGCTACTGCTATGGCGCAGGTAATGAACTACCATAAATGGCCGGAGAGTCCAACAACAGAAATCCCAGGTTATAGCATGTCGGAATATGTTGACACCTCGGAGCCCCTTCCAGTTATTACATTCGACTGGGATAACATGAAGGATACATATACAGGCGAAGAGCCCATAGAAGATCCTACCGCAATTGCTGTTTCCACCCTGATGCGGTATTGCGGTCAGTCGGTAAGGATGCAATACAGTCCAAGCAGTTCTGGGGCATATACTATGGATGTGGCTCCTGCCCTTGAGACTTATTTCGGCTATAATGAATCTGCCCAGTATTTGGTACGCAGCTACTATTCCTACGCTAACTGGACAGACCTGATATACAACGAATTGGAGCAGAGACGTCCGGTTATCTATAATGCTATGACTAGGGATGCAGGTGGTCACGCTTTCGTGTGCGATGGCTACAAATACGAGGGCGATGAAGACTTGTTCCATATCAACTGGGGATGGGGCGGTGCTCTGGATGGTTACTTCGTCCTCTCTGTGTTGGATGCAAGTGAGGAGAAAGGTCTCGTTTTTGATTCCGATCATAGCGCACTTGTCGGTATTCAGAAACCGACCGATACGGGTACTGTGCTAGATGTAAAAAAGAATACGGTAGATCTTTCTATTAATAGCATCAGTCTCTCGTCATCTTCCGTTATCCTGGGCAACAGCGTGGATGTGAACCTCAATGTAACAAACAACAGCGAAGATGAATACGATGGTCATATTGCTATAATTTATAATAGAACTGTTGGTGAAATGGGAAAATTCGTGATAGGGGCAGGAACGACAACGGATGTAACTATCAGAGTCACCCCACATGAAAATGGTCGTATCCCAATATTTATCGGTATCCCCAATGACGATGGAACGTACAGTAAAGTAAAAGGTATTACGGCGTCCCTTATTGTGTACAGCACCGATGAGCCCGTGGTGTTGCTCAACGATGATAGTGCTCAGCCCGAAGGTTCTAAGAACGCTGACGTGATAGAGTCGAATGTCGGCAAGACCGTTGATGTAACGCTCTCGGGACGCACATTTTACAAGGATGGCAGCTGGAATACGCTGTGTCTGCCGTTCGACCTGACGTGTGATGAATTGAATGAGTTTCTGGATGTTCCCCAAGAAATGAAGATGCTTACTGGTACATCCTTTGACAACGGTACGCTGACGCTGACATTTATGGATGTCTATACACTGGAGGCCGGTAAGCCCTATCTTATAAGGTGGAATAACGATACGGAGAATCCTACTGTTACCAATCCAGAGTTCAGGGGTGTTACCATCAGTGATGAAACGGATGGCGTGGAAACGGAGTACCTGGATTTTGTTGGTTCGATGTCGTCTGTAGGCTTCATGGCTAACGACCGCACGAAGCTGTTCCTGGGCGATGCAAATAAGCTTTATTATCCCAATGCCAATATGACGTTCAATGCCTTCCGTGGATACTTCCAGTTAAGCGAGGGGTTAAGAATGAGGGGCGAGGAATCGCTGGTGAAGGCATTCAAGCTGGACCTTGACGGCGATAGCGCTGATGGCATCGGATCAATTCATAATTCACAATTCATAATTCATAATGAAGTTGATGCAGTGTACGACTTGAACGGTAGAAAAATTAATTCTCAATTCTCAACTTTCAATTCTCAATTAAAGAAGGGGATCTATATTCATAACGGGAAAAAGATATTTGTGAAATAATTTTGGTCGGGTAGAAAGATTGTATCTGAGCAGGGAGTGAACCTGCAAAAGAAGAGGGTGTGTCACATGAATGACACACCCTCGTTCTTTCTCATTTATTTGTTCTTTCTTATCGGATGAACAACATCTCGCGATACTTGGGCAGGGGCCAGAGTTCGTCATCCACGATGAGTTCCAGCTCGTCGATGTGATAGCGAATCTTCTCGATGAGCGGGGCTACGGTGTCATGGTAGGCAATGGCCTTCTCACGTACGCTTTCTATCTTGTTGGCGACACGGCGGGCGTTTACGAGGGCTTCTACGTTCTCGGTGATGAAACTGCTGTGCTCGCTGATGCGCTCTATGAGAGCCAGATTGTTGGCGCTGACTTTCATGGCTGTCTGCTCAGGGAAGATTTCCTTAACCTTGTGCACATTATCTATTAGCTGACTCTGGTACTTGGTGGCCACGGGAATAATATGGTTCAGGCAGAGGTCGCCGAAGATGCGGGCCTCGATTTGAATCTTCTTGGTGTAAGTCTCTTGCTTGATTTCGGTACGAGCCTCCAGTTCGGCTTTTGTGAGGACGTGCATATCACCAAACATCTTGATGGTCTCTGGCTTCAGGTAGTTGTCCAGCATCAGTGGTGCGCTATTTTCAACATCCAAGCCACGACGGGCAGCCTCCTGCTTCCATTCCTCGCTGTATCCGTTGCCATCGAAGCGTATGGGCTTGCAGGCCTTGATGTCTTCGCGGACGGTCTTCAAAACAGCCTTCATGGGCTCAAGTCCTCTCTTTATAAGTTTTTCAACTCGCAATTGGAAGTTTGTCAGTGCCTCGGCCATGGCTGTATTGAGGACAATCATAGAGGCAGCACAGTTGGCTTGTGAACCGGCAGCACGGAACTCGAAGCGATTGCCGGTGAAGGCGAATGGTGAGGTGCGGTTGCGGTCGGTGTTATCCAAGAGTAGCTCTGGAATCTGAGGAATGTCCAGTGTAAGGGAACGCTTGCCCTTAAGATTGATAATCTCTTCGTCGGTGGCATTCTCCAAATGGTCTAACAAATCAGAGAGTTGTTTGCCCAAGAAGCTGGAGATGATAGCTGGTGGTGCCTCGTT
>DLBF01000119.1 GCA_002494215.1 Prevotellaceae bacterium UBA7028 | reverse complement strand
GAACCAATAGGTGTAGAACTCGCGACCGACCTTTGCCAAGTCGGGGATAAGGCCGTTCTTCAGTTTGTTGTTCTGCCCGTAGTATGGATCGGGATAAACTTTCTGCTCAACCAGATTGGTCAGGACCGTACCTGGCACGATGGCTTCTGTCCAGTTACTTGTATTGAATCCCTTGGAGGATATCTCTGCCCCGGTGCCTTTGGCATCAGAGGCTTTTATCATCATCCATGTCTGCTGTCCTCCGTGTCCCAACTTGGAGTCCAGTTTTACAGATGCTCTCTCTGCAGCTGATATGCTAAGTGAGAATAGCATTGTCACTGCTGCAACCAATGTCTTTTTTACTCTCATTTTATGTCTTCTTTGGTAAATCGGTTATTATTCCAGCAAAGCTGCTGCACACCACAGATAAGGAGCCTGGCCGTGATAGTCACCTGCCACGCGTGGGCGGTCCAGGTAGTAGTCGAAATCTGCTTTCTTGTTTGTTCCTACGCAAACCTCGCGCACATCATTATTATCATTAATATAAGGTATGAGTGCCATCCATGCCTTACGTGCTGCCGGACCGTATGTTTTTGCAGACAGCCATCCCTCCTTCACTCCGCAGATAAAGGCATAGGTAAACATGCCTGAGCCGCTGGTCTCTGTCCAGAAGTCGGGTTGGTCAACCAACTGATTCCAAATTCCTTCTTCATTTCGATATTTCAGCAAGCTCTTCATCATCAGTCGGTATCCTTTAAGGATGCGCTTATAGTAGGGGCTGTCCTTAGGTAATGCTTTCAGCACCTCGGTTAACCCGACAGCCATCCAACCATTGCCTCGGCACCAATAGTACGGAACGTCCGGTGCATGATAGAACAGACCATTGGGTCGTTGCAGTTCATCCAGGTATTTAACCATCTCGTGTGCGGCACGGTCTATGTATTTGCGGTCTCCTGTTACGCGGTATGCCCATGACTGAACGATGGTAATCATATACATGTCGTCTATCCACATACGTGTCTGCCATGTATAGCCGTTGCGTGCCAGCCTTTTCTGGCTCTCCTTGGCATCCTTAGGCAGTTCCCATTGGGTATCGGCATAGGACAAACCCATTTCCTTGTAACGTTCATCCTTATATACTTGGTAAAGCATCAGTGGCAGTGAGCCAAACATGTTCATATCCACATGATTCTTTATGGGCAGGAATTCCTTCTCCGGGCCAAAGAAGGGTTCAAAGCGGTCACGCATCAAGTCAACAATCTTCTGATCGCCTGCTGCACGTCCAAACATAATGGCACCATTCCAGGCGCATACCTCGTGATAACTGATGTATTTGGTGTTACCACCCCAGAATCCATGTTTGGCATCCACGAAATGGTAAGCCAACCGGTGTCCTACCTCTTCAGGTGTAAAGCCTTTGGGGAAATCCTGTAACGCTGTCTTCTGAGCATGGCATAGCGAGCCTGCCACAATGAACAATAATAATGAATAGATTCTTGCTTTCTTCATCCTTTGTTTTATGTTTATGGTTAAAATTTCACCGCAAAATTAAACTCTTTTGCAATAATATGCAAATATTATATCTAAAATAAGTATAAATTTGCCCCACTTTCCACAGGTTTGTTTGAATAAAGGGAAAAAAATGATACCTTTGCCTTTGAAAATAAGTTATTATATCAAAAATGCTATGAATATTATGAAGAAGAAGATTCTTTTCCTGGCACTTGCGTTGCCAGTTTTCCTTTGTTCTTATGCTCAGAATGACGTAACTAAAGAAGAGTTCAAACCATTTTATGAGTCAGCCGATGCTCCCCATATGGAAAAGGTTCTGCCTGCACCTCCTGCACTTACCGACTCTCGTTTCTTCTACGACTGGACTCAGTATCAGTGGGGTAAATCCATCCGAGAAACTGAACGTGGAAAGCAGGCCATTGCCGACGCAGGTATTTGCGCCCGTTATTTTATGGAACGTTACGGTAAGGCTATCGGTATCGAATTAACTGCCGAGAAGTATCCCGAGATGTACCGTCTTTTCTCTCGTCTTCACTTGACAGAGCAGCAGGGTGGTGCCAGTGCAAAGGCCTACTTCCATCGTGTTCGTCCCTATCAGCAGTTCAAGGAGCCGACAAGTGTGCCCGACCACGAGAATCCCGAGGATTTCACCAGCTATCCCTCCGGCCATACACATGCTTCATGGTTGGTTGGCTTGACGCTGATGGTTATAGATCCTGCTCATAGCGAGGAGATTATGAAGGTGGCATACGAGTTGGGTCAGAGCCGTGTGATTGTTGGTTTCCATTACCAGAGTGATGTTGATGCTGGTCGTCTTTGTGGCAGCGTCACCTTTGCCCGTCTTCAGAGCATGCCAGAATATCAGAAGATGTTGGAGAAGGCTGTAAAGGAATTCCAGAAGAACCAGAAGAAGTAAGAGAGAAAGTCTCAAATCCATATTAGGGCAAGGAACATGCGATGTTTCCTTGCCCTATTTTTTGTGATAGATTAGAGATTAGAGATGATAGATAATAGATAATAGATGATAGATGGTTTCAAGTTGCTAACCGCTCAACGATGTACGATGGCTGATGGCTGATGTCCCCTCCATAGAGGGAGGGGTTGGGGGTGGGTCTTTCATTTATATATAAGGTGTAACCTTTTTTATCTTGTCCGGTTTCCGAAATTTGCATATTTTATCCCACTTTGTTTGCAATTTCCTTGCATCGTATTATACTTTCTTGTTATTTTTGCATGAAATTATAAACCATTCCACGTTATGAAAAGGATATTATTGCTATTATCTATAGTGGCTGAATTGGGGCTGCTGATTTCATGTTCCGAAACCATAGACACATCCCAGAGATATGTTTTTAAGGATCATACTGTACTTAGCTATATGCTGCAGCACGATTCCTATTCTTCTTATGTAGATCTTCTGAAGCAAGTACCTATCAGTCCCCAAAGTAAGAGCTCCGTTTATCAGCTTCTGAGTGCTAGAGGAAACTTCACGGTTTTTGCTCCTACAAACGAGGCCATAGATGAGTATCTCCATCAGTTAACGGAAAGTGGAATCATCCCAGCTCCAGCATGGGAGGCTATTCCTGACAGTCTGATTGCGGATTCCCTTCGTAAGGTGATTGTTTATAATAGTATCATAGACGGTGGCGATGAGGAGTACTACGAGGTTTGCATGTTCCCCGCGCAGAATAACGAAGAGTTTCCCCGTAGCAACATGAACGAGCTGAAACTAAGTGTATCCTATGGTAGTAACCCAGACAGCATATACATCAACCGTACTTGTCCTATCAGTATTGCCAACCGTGATATCCGTACGATAAACGGAATGATACATCAGGTAGAGAAGGTAATAGCCCCGACGGATATCACGTTAGCCGGTGTGCTCGACGAATATCTGAAAGGTTACAAACAGGGTTTCGTGGTAATGGCAAAATTATGCAAAGCATGTGGTTTGATGGATACCCTGTCAAAACGCCAGGATGAGGTGTACGAACAGTTATATATAAGAGGAAAGATTGAGGAGAAGACACCAGCCAACGGACTGGCAACCATGACGGGTGGTTATTCCTATGCGCCCCGTCATAGAAAGTACGGATTCACTATCTTTGCCGAACCTGACAGTTTTTGGGAAGAGAAGTTAGGGAAGCCAGCTTCGGAGATAACCCCTGCCGATGTGCAGAGTTGGGTTGCCAAGGGCAACTATTATCCTCAGGCAGTTGCAGACGATAATTACAAGATGCCCAACAACCTCTTGTATCAATGGACCACGTACCATGTTCTGCCCTTTAAGATGTCACCAGACAGGTTGGTTTTCCATTACAACGAGAAGGGATACGACTATTCCGGAAGTCCCTACAAATATAGCATTCCTGTGATGGAGTACTATGTTCCGTTAGGACAACGTCGTCTGGTTAAGATATATGAGAGTCCGGAGTCGAATGGTGTATATCTGAACCGTTTCCCCGTCATCGATAATGCCCGTCGTGGTACGGGACACGAGATAGCTTGCCATCCCGACAAAATCGGTTGTCGCGTCTTTAAGGAGGACGAGACACTTTACGAACATATAGGTGCCAACGGATATATCTACGCCATAGATGCTCCTCTGGCTTATGATGATGCTACGCGTAACAATCTGGCCAAAAGCCGTATCCGTATGGACTGTATGAGTTTCTTCCCCGAGGTGATGAACAACGATATCCGTCGTGTTCCCTTGACCGATGCAGCTCATCAGTGGGTACATTTCCCCGACGATGATGAATATAAGTATATTGGGAACCTGAGCATCAACAAGGGTTCTACCTTTGTATATTATAATGCATACGGACTGAAGTTCGGAAGTCTTTGTGGTGATGAGGTAAAGTGCGTGGGACACTGGGAACTTGTCTTCACCTTGCCACCAGTTCCTAAGCGTGGCACATACGAGGTAAGATACCGTATCCTTACGAACTCCAACCGTGGGGTGGGGCAGCTCTATTTTGGTGATGACCCAGACCGATTGCCTGTAACCGGTATTCCTGTGAACCTTACCTTAGGTGGTGTTGATCCTAATACGGGATGGGCAGCAGATTCTGATCATGACGACGATCAAAACGCAGAGGTAGATAAGCAGATGCGTAACAACGGCTTCATGAAGGGGGAGGAGAGTATCCTCATCCTTAAACAGCCTGGTACGACAGCCCGTAATAATGTGAACCGCAACATCATCCGTCGTATCATAACACGCGCCACCCTCGATCCGGATAAGACGTATTATCTGAAGATTAAGTCGGTATTGGACAATACCACCTCCGAGTTCTATATGGACCACATAGAGTATTGTCCCAAGGAAATCTATGATAATCCCGAGACACCCGAGGATATTTGGTAAGTGAAAAGACCCCTCTCCGACTCCCCCGAGGGGGAGGGAGTTGATAGTTGATACCCCAGCCCCTAGCCCCCAGCCCCTAGCCTCCAGACTCCCTCCCCTCGGGGAGGAAGGGAGGGGGTTCTATCTCACCAATTTATAGTCCAGCTGCTTGCGGTACAGGTCTGCTCTGGCTACCTGAATCTTTACGCTGTCTCCCAGGTTGTAGCAATGGTGGTGGCTACGTCCTCTCAGGCGGTAGTTCTTCTCGTCGAACTCGTAGTAATCATCATCGAGGTCGCGTAGGGGAATCATTCCCTCGCACTTATTCTCATCTACTTCCACATAGATGCCGAATTCCGTTACACCGCTGATGGTGCCAACGAAAGTTTCGCCCAGATGCTCGCTCATATATTCCACCTGCTTGTATTTGATGCTGGAACGTTCAGCTTGAGCTGCAGTCTGTTCCATCTCGCTACAATGCTCGCAGAGTTCCTCGTATTTGTCTTGGTTGACAGAGCGTCCACCCTGTGCATATTTTGTCAGCAGACGATGTACCATCAGGTCGGGATATCTACGAATAGGAGAAGTGAAGTGCGTATAATAGTCAAACGCCAATCCATAGTGTCCCACATTGTGGGTGCTGTATTTGGCTTTCATCATAGCACGCAGGGTAATCATCTCTATCATGTTTTGTTCCCTCTTGCCTTTCACCTCTGTAAGCATCTTGTTCAGGTTCCTGCTCATTTCGCCCTTCGAGCCGTTCGTCCTCAGTTTGTAGCCGAACTTACCAACAAAGTCCGACAGGTTCATCAGTTTGGCAGGATCGGGTGACTCATGGATACGATAAGGCAGCACTTTAGCTTTCTGGTTCTTGGGCACCTTTCCGATGCTTTCTGCTACTGTGCGGTTGGCCAGCAACATGAATTCTTCCACCAGTTTGTTGGCATCCTTGGCCACTTTGAAATATACACTCGTGGGCTTGCCCTTTTCGTCTATCTCGAATCGAACCTCGCATCGGTCAAAGTCAACGGCCCCGCCAGCGAAACGTTTGCGACGTAACTCCTTTGCCAAACGGTTCAGCGTAATAAGCGCCTCTTCCATATCTTCCCCAATTGGGTTTTCCCCCTTCACGGTGGAGTTAGAGGGGGTCTTTGGTCTGTCTCCAGGAGCTTTGTAATCTTCCTCGCTTGCCTCATGTCGTCTTTCAAAGACTTCCTGTACCTCCTCGTAGGTGAAGCGCCGGTCACTCTTTATCACCGTGTGAGCCAGGTGCCAGTCTTTCACCTCGGCTTTATCGTTCATCTTAAAGATGACGCTGTACGTCAGTTTCTCCTCGTCCGGTCGTAGTGAGCAGACGTAGTTGCAAAGATGCTCGGGCAGCATGGGAACGGTGCGGTCCACCAAATAAACGCTGGTGGAGCGTTTCAATGCTTCCTTATCTATAATAGAGCCTTCGGTAACGTAGTGGCTTACATCGGCAATATGGACGCCAATCTCCCAAAGCCCGGCTTTTATAGGACGAATGCTCAGAGCATCATCGAAGTCCTTGGCATCGCGTGGGTCGATGGTAAAAGTCATGACATCTCGCATGTCCTCTCGGCGTGCGATTTCCTCTTTCGTAATATCCAACTTCAGTTTCTTGGCGGCCTTCTCCACGGCGGCAGGATAAACGTATGGCAGGCCGTATTCTGCCAGGATGGCATGCATCTCGGCATTGTTCTCGCCTGTCTTTCCCAGGATATCTATCACCTTTCCGACAGGGTTCTTGGCATTATCGGGCCATTCCACAATCTTTACAATAGCCTTGTCCCCCGTCTGCCCTTTCTTCAGGTTGGCTTTGGGGATGAAGATATCGTTGGCCAGTGTACGGTCTTCGGTTAGCAGGTAAGCATAATTTTTGCTCACTTGCAAGGTTCCCACAAACTGCTTCTCACTACGTTCCAGTATCTCTGTTACAGCTGCCTCGCGAACATGATGCTTCCTGCGCGCCAGCATGGTTACCTGAACCTTATCGCCGTCCATAGCGTGCATGCTGTTACGCTCTGCCACTAGGACTGGTTCTCCGCCATCTTCTGGTTCAAAGGTGTTCTTGCCGTTTGCCTTACGGTGGAAGATACCCGTCATTACCTGCGTGGGGTTGTTCAGTTTGTAACAGAAACGGGGCTGTTCCTTTATATAGTCATCCATCAGCAGAACCTCCAGCACATCCATCAGCAGCATCTTAGCTGGATGTGTGTTCAGATGAAGTTCGCGATAGAGGGTTTTCAGTTCAAAGACTTGGTTGGGTTGTTCCTCGAACAGCGCTATTACCATCTGTTCCAGGTTTTTCTTCTTGAGGCGACTGCCTCCGCTTTTCTTCTTTCCCATGATAGTTTATTTTACTGGGCAATGTGTTAAGAACAACCAATGCCCATTATTTCAAATTAATTTCCTTGCAAAGATAGAAAGTTTTTTTGCTTGTTCCAAAATTTATTTTTATTTTTGCGACCGAAATAAATGATAGCGGGCCAGAAAACCCACTTGATGAGCATATTTAGGACATGAATATAAGAAAGCTTCTGATAGCAACATTGGTATTAGTTTTATTTAATAATAATGTTCGCGCATACAACGAGGATGTTGACCATCTTCTTGAGGGTACACTGATTTATTCTGGTAATGCAACGAGGGCCGCTTATGCTTTTGATGAAGACCCCTCTACATACTATAGTACTGTTGCAAGCACATTTGCGTGGGTTGGTCTTGATTTAGGTGCCCCCCATGTTATTACTCGTATTGATTACATGCCTGCATCCACTTCCCTTGGGCCAGACCGAATGTTGCTCAGCCTCTTTGAGGGAGCCAACAGTCCCGACTTTATGGATGCGGTCCCCCTTTACCTTATTGGCGATATACCTGCCAATGGGACGTATTCCAACACAGAGGTGAATGTTAGCCGTGGCTTCCGTTACGTCCGTTACGTTGGTGGCGCAGGTTCATACTGTAATGTTGCCGAGCTAAAGTTCTACGGCCATGCCGGTGAGGGTGACGACAGCCAGTTCTATCAGATTACCAATCTGCCTACGCTCAGTATTCATGTCCAGGATAATATCCTTCCGACAGTCAAAGGGGAAGACTTCTCCTCTCAATCTCTGCTTATCTATGATAAAGGAACACGTATCCAGGACTATCCCATCCAGTTCCGCGTCCGTGGAAATTACTCGTCAACCCATGAGAACAAAGCGTTCCGTGTGAAGTTTGATGATGGCAAGAGCCATCATATGATGCGTGGCTCGGCCAACGAATCGCCTACCAAGGCAAAGAAGTGGGTGCTTATCAACAGCTATCGCGACAAGACGCTGATGCGAAATCCTGTAGCCTGGGCAGTCTCCAAACGTGCCGAAAGAAGTTGGACGCCATGGAGCCAGGTAGTTGACCTTGTTGTCAATGGTGATTATCGTGGTACATACACACTGGCCGATGCAGTCACTGTGGACAATAAACGTATCGGCATTACGGAGATGACAGAGAATGACATCGACGAGGAGAATATCACAGGTGGTTATTTTATCGAATTGGATAACTACTACGATCAGGAGCCCAATCATTTCATGTCAGCATATGGTAATAAGTTGTCTATACATGAACCTGACGAGGATGTGTTGCAACCTGCGCAGTTCTGGTACATTCAGGACGCATGGAACCACATGGAGGAGGTAGCTTATAGTGCCAATTATGGAGATATGGAAAAAGGTTTGCCCGCCTATCTCGACCTTGAGTCGTTCTTCTCGTGGTTCATTGTGAGTGAGTTTAACGGGAATACCGATATGATATGCCAGGTCTTCAAATACAAGGAGCGTGGCGATGATCACTTTTACACTGGACCTATTTGGGATGCTGACCTGGCCTTGGAAAATGACGAGACCACCTATCCCGCCAACGAACGTATGGACTGGACCTACAAGGTTCGTTGTTCGACAGGACGTTGGAATCAATTCCTTAACCGCGTTCTTGCCGAGCCGTCGTTATTTGCACAATTGCAGGCAATGTGGGCAAGGCTTCGATTGAAAGGCAACTTCGAGCCTAATGACTTAGCTGCCGACGTGGATTCTCTACGTGAAGAGGTGCGTGCTTCTGCTCGTCTTAACTTTTTCCGCTGGCCCTATCTTAATCAGTGGCTTTCACTTAACCCCGCTGTTCCTGGTTCATGGGAAGCAGAGGTGGATCGTGTTCGCAACTTTGTCCGGGATCGTGTGGCATGGATGGATCAAATGCTGTATTATGGTACTTTGCGACAGGTAAACGGTGTCTATCAGATAAACTCGCCCTCGGATCTCTGCACATTTGCCGAGATTGTTAACGGCGGAGAGACCAGTGCCAATGCTGCGTTGAATATTGACCTCGACATGCAGGGTTATGAAGATAATTTTACACCTATTGGAATGGAAAAGAAACCCTATACGGGTAAGTTCAACGGCAATGGACATACCATTAGCAACCTGCATGTTACAGGTAAGAATAACGTGGGTCTGTTTGGTACTGTAGGTTCAGGAGTTGAGATACAGGATCTGAATCTGGATGCCTCCTGCTCTGTGTCTGGTGAAAATTATGTTGCCGGCCTTGTAGGGTATATGCGAACAAATAAAATCGCCATCAAGAAGTGTAGTACTGCTGCTACGGTTACAGCCACAGGCGGCTATGCTGCAGGCTTCATTGGCTATACCCGAAAAATGGCAAATGTTTATTTGGAGGATTCGTATAATTTAGGTAGGATACAAGCTGATAGTATGGCCGCTGCTATGGTAGCCCCATCGGAAGGCAAGTTACATATTTCGGATTGTTATAATGCCGGCAAGGTAATGGGTGCACTCCCAGGATATGAATTTGCATTTACCAGCTATCCTGACATGATGGACTTCCAGAATTGCTATGATGCCTACTCACATCAGGTTGAGACTGTTACCCCTATAGATGTAAAGTCGGGTGCTCTTTGTTATTTGTTGAATACGGGCATTGGCGAAACGATATGGTATCAGAATATTGATAACGGACAAGAGATTGATGGGCATCCTGTGTTGAGTACTTCAAGTGGCATAGTCTATAATGTTGATGGAGTATATAGTAATATTAACGAATCGATACAAGGATACCGTTATTATAAATGGGAGATTTCGCGTATAAGTGACGGTACTTATGGTACCATCCAGTTCGCGGAGTTCGAAATTCTCGATGAAGAAGGTGTAGATTATCCTAACATTATTATATATAACGGCACTGAGAGCTCTATCGCGAACAGGAACTGGCCTAATGCCGGCGACAATAATGAATATTCCAAGTATTGCTCCACATTCAACGGTTCTGCCTACTTCCTCTTCGATGCGCAGGAGACTGTTATACCTTGTGGATATCGCATATATACGGCAAACGACACGAGAACTTATCCTGGCCGTAATCCCAATTCATGGAGATTGTATGGAAGCAACACATATTCCATTAATCCCGCTGATGATTGTTGGGTACTCATAGACGAGAAGACTAACGATGCCACTTTGGGTGCCACCAATTATACGCCTTATGATTTCCCCTTGGCAACGAGGGATGGTGAGACCGCCATTGGTTCAATTCATAATTCACAATTCATAATTCATAATGAAGGAGAGGTTTATGACCTTTCAGGACGAAAGGTTAATTCAAAATTGCTGAAGGGCATCTATGTTGTTAACGGGAAAAAGGTCGTGTTCTCGGTTAAATAATGTTAAACCATAAGACAAAAGTATGTAAATTGGTTAATGTGTGAGGCAAAATTCCTATTTTTGTATGCTTTTCGTGCAAAGTGCACTTAATATAGGCGATAATTTAGGTATAAAAAATAGAGAAACGATATTGTTAAACTTTATTATTAACTAAAAACCAAACAACATGAAGAGATTCTTTACATCTTCAAGCACTCTTTGGTCGTGCCTGGTTGCTATGGCAATGATGGTGACAGCTCAGAGTGCGCGTGCAGAGTATGTTAAGCTGACTGCTCTGTCAGGTACCGGTGGTACCGGTGGTGAAGGTTATGCCAGTCTGGTGGATACTAAGGTAGGCACCAAGATGGGACATTCCTTTGACCCTGCATCAACCGACGAGGGTAAAAAGTATGCATGGATTGTAGTTAAGGCTGAGAAAGCAGTTGTGCCAGAACATTATTTTCTGGTAACCGGTGGCGATACAGGTGATTATCCTGATCGTAACTGGAAATCTTGGAGGATTTATGGTGCTAACTTCGAGAGTGATGCCGAAGCAGTACGCGGTGATGTCAATGATCCTGCTGCCACTGGCTGGACGTTAATCGATAAGCAGGATGCTACTCCGTTGCCAGGAGCTAATACCGCAAGTTGTCTTCTTGATTTTTCTGAGGCTCCACAAACAGCCTATCAGTATTATTGGATTGAAGTTCTTGAGTCTGTTAAAGGTTCTGACACATGGTTGCAGATGAGTGAATGGGGTCTTGGTACATACGCCGAGTTCACGAAATATCTTGATGACCTGGCAAACCAAACGACTGGTACTGATCAGCCCGTTATTTATAATATCATCTCTGGTGACAGAATGGACGGAAGTGGTGAAAGCCTTGAAAAACTCTTCGATGGCAAGATTGATACCAAGTGGGGTAACGGCCTGACAGCCAAGAACTATGGCGAGACTACTAACGGTGCCTACTTCATTGTGAAGACCTCACGTGCTATCGCTCCTACCTATTACAAGCTGGTGACCGGTACTGATAATGCCACCTGGACACATCGTAACTGGAATTCCTGGCAGATATACGGTATAGCCCAGGCTGACGTACCTTCAACCGGCAAGCCTGCCCGTGATTCAGACAAGTGGGTATTGCTGGACAAGAAGGACAATATCTCTGAGGAGGTGCTGCCTGACAAGAATATGTTTACCGTGGTGTTCGGTCTCTCTGAGGAGAACACGACAGCTTATCAGTACTTCAAGGTCGAGATTGACCGTACGATGGCAGGTAGCGGTTACATGCAGATGGGCGAGTTCTCTCTTGGTGATTCTTATACACTTGCTCTTGACCGTAATGCTGTTGCTCAGAGTGCAGAATTTGATCCCGATGTATTTGCTTCTAAGGCGCTGATTGATCAGATGGCGCAGACGCTCGATGCAGTCAACAACTGTACCGATCCCTTCGAGTTGGGTACATTAAATGCAACTGTCGATGACCTGAAGACTAAGTTGAATACTTCTAGTAGCCAGTATGCAGAACTGGTTTCTTCTCGTAATCAGGCAGTAAACCTGCTTGCTGATAATAATTTGAAGCCAGCTGCAACAACTTATGCCACAACGTGGATTAGCGAAACAGATCCCGTCGCTCCCAACAGCGATTATCCTGTTGGTAACTTTGCTTATCTCAAGGCTAATCGTCAGATTACCGGCGAAGAGGCTTTGGCAGAAGCTAAGCGTTTCAGCGAATATCTGATTGCAAATGTTAACAAGGTAGATGATCCTATCAAGGTTAGTTACACAGCACTTAACGGTTCTGGTGGATTTAATGGTGAGGATCACAGCATGCTTATTGATGGTGACCGTGACGCTACCAAGTGGTGCTCTAACAGCTTGCCCGGTTGGATGATTTTCAAGGCAAGTGCGCCCATCAAACCCTCTTACTATGGTTTGGTAACGGGTGGTGATACTTATAGTTGGCCAGATCGTAACTGGAAGAGTTGGAAGATTTATGCCGCCAACTTCGATAGTGACGAGGAGGCTACTCTTGAGTCTGACAAGTGGGTACTTATTGACGAAAAGAACAATGTAGGTACAGATGTCTTGAAGACTACCAATAAGTACGAGAGCTACATTAACTTGTCTATTGGTTGTTCTCAGGAATACGAGTACTTCATGATCAAGGATGTGTATGCTTGGGGTGATCTTATGCAGATGAACGAGTTTACATTCTACAACCAAGGTAACCTTGCTGAGTATCGTGAGAAGTTCATAAATGAATTTAACGGATACGATCCCGAGGAACAAACTGCATATCAGGGATACATTGATTCTTACAAAGAGAAATTCCAGGTTCTGCAGAATGCAACCAATCCTTCTGATGTAATGAAGGCTTATAATGAGTTGAAGGAGGCACAGGATGCCATCGAAAGTTCTGCTGACAAGTACATGGAATTGGAAGTTTGGTATGAGGAGTTGACTTCTGCAGGTCCTGCTTCTGAAGAACTTCAGGACTGGTACGATGGTTATGTTAACGAGAACATTGCTCCTAACAGCAAGTATATCAACGGTACTTATGCATATATTATGGAGCACCGTCAGCTTGACAATGATGCTATTGGTCAGGAAGGCAGTACATACTATGATAATGATAATAATCTGCGTTACATCAACCCAACAGGTGAGATTGGTTACCTCCAGTCTATGGTGAATGCTGCTGTTGAGGGTACTTATATTACCCTGGGCGGTCATACTGTTGGCCAGTGGCCCGATGGTTTCTATGGACACCTTATCGATGGTATTGCTCTGAATGAAAAGGATGGCGATGGTAAGACAATCAATGCTACTAAGTGGGGTGGTCAGGCCGATGCCAATGGTGACACATACATTATCTTCCGTACGGCAACTAAGACCAATCCTTTCTTCTATACTCTGACTACCGGTAATGATACGGGTACATATCAGGATCGTAACTGGGGTACTTGGTATATCTACGGTGCTAACTTCGAAGGTGATGCCGATGCAACTAAGGATGCTGAAGGTTGGGAGCTTATCGATTCTAAGGAGGATATTGGCAAGGATCGCCTGCATCCCGTTGATGCTCAGCCTTCTTACTTTGGCTTCAGCACGGAGACTACTGAACCTTATACATATTATAAGGTTGTCGTAACCAAAGCATATAAGGGTGATGCTATCCAGATGAATGAGCTTCACTTTGGTACAGCCGAGGAGTTCGAATTGATCAAGAACGAGTATCAGGATTCTGCTCGCGTATTTGATACAGACATTATTGCAGAGGCATCTCTGATCCAGAAGTATAAGGATGCTATTGATGCTATCGATGAGTGTGCTAACATGGAGGCTCTCTTCCGTGCTAACTATGCTCTTGAGACACTCCGTGATTCTATTAAGACCAGTGCTGCCGCTTATGAGAAGTATCAGGCTGCTGTAGAGGATGCCAAACAATTCCTTGAGGATAATCCTCTTAGCGACAGTGATGCCAAGAATGTTTTCGTAACTTACCTGAGCGACGAGAACGGCCCCTCTGAGGCTTATCCCAATGGTGGTGCCGCATATATCCTGGATGAGCACTTATTAGCAGACAGCGTAGTTCTGGGCGAGATCGAATTCCTTGAGACTTTGAAGACAGCTGCTGTGGCTAAGGGTTATGGTCCTGGCACAGATGTCAGCTCTCTGATTGTGAACCGTACTTTTGCAAAGGCCGGTGAGACATTGAAGGACAAGGACGGTAACAATATTGGTCGTGAGGCTGAGGGCTGGAATGGTTATATCTATCGTACTGCTACCGATAAGGAGGGTAAGTTGTATGCTGCTGAGTTCTGCAACGAGGTTTCTAAGTTTGACATCAAACAGACTCTGAAAGACCTGAAGAACGGTTATTATAAGGTAACTCTGAACGCCGGCTTCCGTGCTAATGGCGACCTGCTGAGCTATAACTACGCTGCAATGGCTTATGCTAACGATGTGAAGACATTTGTTCCTGTAGTTCGCGAGGATGTTGTTGCAGATTCTGCAGATGCTTGGATGGGTAGTACAGCCGACAAGATGATCTATAGTCCTGACTCAACAATTACTTACGGTATCGGTATCTGGGGTTGCGAAGGCGCTGCTCATGCATTTGGTCAGAACCGTTATGCTATCACAATGGTTACTAAGGTAACTGACGGTACCCTTACTATTGGTGTAAAGAATGAAGGTACACTTGAAGGTGGCGACTGGTTAGCTGCTGGTAACTTCGGCTTGGTTTATCTGGGCGAGGAGGCTTCTGCTGAGGCAATTGCTGAGGCTGCTGCATTTAATGGTGCACGTGCCACTGTATTAACTGACGTAGAGTCATACTATCAGCCAGGTGATCCTTTCAATTTGAAAGAATTCAAGAAAGCTCCTGACTTCAGCGCTGCACAGAAGGATGCCTTGAATAATGTAGCTAATAGCACTACTGTAGAGCAGTTGGTAGCCGACGGCGAATTGTTTGCTGCTATCAATGCAACAAAGGCTGCGTTGTACGACCTCTTGACTTACAATGCTGCTGTGTTGACCAAGTGGGAAGAGTTCTCAGATGCTTGCAGTGTATATAAAGATACCGAGGATATTTCATATAATGTAGTGGATGGTGCTTATGATGCAGAGGCTGCTAATAAGACACTGGATGATCTCCTAGCTAAGTATCCCGATTATTTGAATATCGCAGAAAATCGTGTATTCAATGCTACACTGTACAAGGATGAAACTGAGCCCTTCAACTTTACGATCACTTCTACTTCTGACAAGCCAGTAACTGCTAATTTCGATGCTACCATGTATGATGAACTGAAAGATAACGAGGTTATCCTTGAGTTCGAGTATAAGTCAGCAAATGATATTAACGATTTCAAGATTTCAAATCTGTATAGTCAGAAGGAAACTGACCTTGTAATTGGCACATTGGAGGCTACATCTGAATTCAAGAAGGTTTCTATTAATGTAGAGAACCTGGATGTTAAGAAGGCTTTGGAGATGACTCTGAAGTATACCTCAGGCGGTGCAGATAACGTTGTTTATATCCGTCGCATGATCTTTGTTGAGAATCCTGCTCAGAAGGGTGACTTGACAGGTGATGGTGAAGTAAACGCTGGCGATATTCAGGCTCTCTTGAACATCATTGCTAGTGGGGAAGATAACCCAGCTGCAGATTTGACTGGTGATGGAGAAATCAACGCTGGTGATATCCAGGCTCTCCTGAACATCATTGCTGCTCAGTAATACTAATGTAATGTAAAAAGATCTCTATAAATTCTCCTGGCCTGGAGCTTCGGCTATCAGGTCAGGAGAATAATTAAGTTAAAAGGATAATAAAAAGTTTAAAGAATTATGAGAAAGCTGTTTTTCTCTCTTACCGCATTGCTATTGATGGTTTGCTCATGTTCTGAGCAAGTTGATACTTCATCAAGATACGTGTTTAAGTATCATACTATAGCCAGTTATCTTGAGTCTCAGCCTGTGTACTCACAGTATGTTGATATCCTGAAGAAGGTGCCTATAAACCCTCATAAGGAGACATCAACTGTTTATCAGTTGTTGACAGCTCGTGGAAACTACACGGTTTTTGCAATTACCAACGATGCTATAGATGAATATCTGCAGGATCTTGTTGAACAAGGATTGATAACAGAACCATCATGGGATTCCTTTACGGATTCAGTCAAGTTGGACTCTATTCGTGCTGTGATTATAAAGAATAGCATTATCGACGGATATGACAGAGAAGACCAGCGTTATTCTATTGACCAGGTGGAGAAAGGTATTGAATTGCCTCTTCCCACACTTAATGACCATCGACTGACAATTAATGTCCCTGATCCCAAGAAACCAGACAGTGTTTGTGTAAACAAAATCTGTCCCATTGACCCTGTCAACTATGATATTCCGGTTATTAACGGATATGTGAATCAGCTCCATAAGGTTATTGCTCCCAAGGATGAGTCTTGTGCAACATACCTACAGGAAATTTTGAACAACAGAACTGAGGGTTATCTGCTTATGGCACGTGTCATTCAGGCATGTGGTTTGTTGGATACACTTAGCAAGGTTCGTGATGAAGAGTATGAGATGAAGTACCTAAGGGGTGAGATTCCTGATATGAAGGACTATCAGAAACAGGCTGGCGGTGACAAGTCCGCTAATAGCGACCCTGATGCACACGCACCTGAGCACCGCAAGTATGGTTTTACCATCTTTGCCGAGACTGATGAGTACTGGCAGTCACAGGGTATCGACCCTGCAGCTCCTGATGCTTTGGAGCAGCTGGTACAATGGATTCAGAATAAGAAGATGTATTTTTCTGAAGACGTAAATAAAACAGACAACAATTATCGCTCATCTGAAAATATCCTCAACAGATGGGTGACCTACCATATACTTCCCATGCGTATCCCTGCCAACAAATTGGTTTACCATTGTAATGAGGTAGGATACACGGTTTCTCGTCCTAAAGTTTATTCCATTCCTGTTTATGAATGGTACTGTACCATGGGCGAAGGCGGACGCCGCTTGATGAAGCTCTTTGAGAGTAAAGAAAGTAATGGCGTTTACATCAACCGATTCCCCGTTTTGGATAATGGTATTAAAGGAACAGGGCATGAACTATCCTGTGATGCAGATAAGATTGGTGTTTACGTAGATGCCGAGAGTGAAAAAGCCGTAGTAAATGATATCACAAACGCTTGTATTTATCCCCTCTCTACGCCACTGGCTTACACAGATGCTGTACGTGATAACCTGGGAAAGGAACGTATCCGCTTTGACCTCTTTGCCATGTTCCCTGAGGCCATTACAAACGGCATTCGTCGTGCAGACTCCAGCGAGGGTAAGTATCAGCATGTATATATACCACAGGATAATGTCTATCAGTACTTTAGTAATATGAGTATTCTTAATGAAGACACTCATTTCATTCACTACAACGGATACAAGATAAATTGGGCAAACTATTGTCAGGACGAGGATAAGGCCTTTGGTCATTTTGATATTTTATTCACTTTACCTCCCGTTCCCAAGCGTGGCACGTATGAACTTCGTTACAAAGTGCTTGCTACTCCTGCCCGTGGAATTGTACAGGTATATTTTGGCTCAGATCCAGGTAATCTTCCTGCTGCTGGTATTCCTGTCAATATGGCTGAAGGTATTGCTACAACTTATGGTGGCGAAGGCGCATCTTGGGCTGACTTGACGGATGAAGATCGTGATGACGAAGATCAGATTATTGAGATTGATCACAAATTAAGAAACCATGGTTTGATGAAGGCTGGCCGTCATGAGGTGCACGAGAGTAATACTTCATGGACAGCTCGTGACGACTCACGTCAGAAGCGCCATATCTTGGTTCGTCAGACATTGGATCCCAAGAAGACATACTACCTGCGTTTCAAGTCAGTACTTGATAATCCCAAGTTGGAGTTGTACCTTGATTACTTCGAGTGGTGTCCGAAGGAGATTTACGATAACCCCAACAACCCCGAGGATGTTTGGTAACAACATAGTTTTGCCGAGTTAATAGCTCGGCAAAACTTTTTTTTACTTCACTATTACCACTATTTCAGCTATTATTATAATCATGAGGAAACTACTATCCACTCTGTCCTTATTTGCCGCTGCCATGTGTTTCGGAAAGGACATCTATGTAAATTCACCCAGTACCACATTGCTTTTAAAGGCAGAGCAGGGTCAGCCCCTGCATGTCAGTTATTATGGCGAACGGGTAGATGATGCCCGGCAGGTATATCGTGCCTATAGTCTCTGGGAGGAAGCATATCCCGCCTTCGGCTTAGGAAATTATGACATTACAGCACTCAGTGTCCGTCATGCTGACGGCAACATGTCCACCGAACTGGTGTACCAGCATGATGCGGTATCCACAGAGGGGAATGCCACGGTTTATACCATTACCATGAAGGATAGGGTGTATGATTTTCTGGTAGATGTATGTTATCGCACCTTCGATAACTGTGATGTAATTGAGACCTGGACTGTTATCCGTAACAATGAGAAGAAACCTGTCAGCCTCATTAAATATGCCAGTGCCTTCCTTCCCGTCCGTCAGGGCAATGTATGGGTACAGCATGAGCACGGTTCTTGGGGAGCCGAGGCACAGGTAACTGAGGAACCACTGAAGCCTGGTGTTTTCGAGATTCATGACCTCACCGGAACCAAGAATGCCTATATGAACCGTCCCAACCTGATGATTTCCCTAGACGGTAAGCCCCAGGAGAATTACGGGCGTGTGGTAGGCGCAGCTCTCTGCTGGAGTGGTAACTTCCGTATGACCATCGATACCCAGGGAAAGAAGATTCACCGTTTCGTCGCAGGTATCGACGATACCAACTCACAATATACGCTCAAGAAGGGTGAGTCCTTCACAACTCCTGTCCTTGCTCTTACCTATAGTAATGAGGGATTGGGCGGTGCTAGCCGAAGTTTCCATCGTTGGGCGAGGAAGAACAACATGGTTCATAACGGAACGGCTTTGCGCAAGACGCTTCTTAACTCGTGGGAAGGTGTCTATCTGAATGTCAGTCAGGATGGTATGGAGAAGATGATGGACGGCGTAAAGCAGTTGGGCGGAGAACTCTTTGTTATGGATGACGGTTGGTTTGGCGGCAAGTACAAGCGTTCCGTAGATGATTGCGCTCTGGGCGATTGGGTTACCGATACCGAGAAACTGCCCAAGGGTGTGCCAGCACTTGAGCAGGCCTGTGCCGAGCGCGGGCTCAAGTGGGGTATATGGATTGAACCCGAGATGACCAACACCAAAAGTGAGCTTTACGAGAAGCACCCCGACTGGGTTGTCTGTCATCCTACTCGTAAGCCCAGTACCGGTCGTGGCGGTACCCAATTGGTATTGGATATGAGCAATCCTGCTGTACAGGATTTTGTCTTTAAGGTTGTGGATGATATCATGACAGAGACTCCTAATACCTATTATATTAAATGGGACTGTAACATGGAGACCAGGAACTTCGGTTCTCATTACCTCAGTGCCGATAACCAGAGTCACCTGTATGTGGATTTTCACCTTGGACTGATTAAGACCCTACAACGCATCCGTGCCAAGTATCCTGATCTTGTCATTCAGTGCTGCGCCAGCGGAGGCGGTCGTGTCAACTACGGTCTGATGCCTTACTTTGATGAGTTCTGGGTAAGCGACAATACCGATGCCAAGCAGCGTCTTTTCATCCAGTGGGGGACCAGTATGTTCTTCCCCGCTTGTGCTATGGCCCAGCATGTAAGTGCCAGCCCTAATCATCAGACAGGTCGTCGTCTTCCGCTCAAGTTCCGTTTTGATGTTGCTATGACGGGTCGTCTTGGCATGGAGATGAAACCTTCTGACCTCTCTGCCGATGAGATGAAGTTTGCTCAGTCATGCTTCAAGACTTACAAGGAGACCATTCGCCCCATTGTACAGCAGGGTGACCTGTATCGTCTGATTTCTCCCTACGAGGGAAGTGGCTATTGCAGCGAGATGTTTGTCAGCGAAGACAAGAAGGAGGCTATCTTCTATGCTTACAAATTCGAGCATTACGTTGATTTTTTCCGTCCTCGTTTCTACTTTGCTGGTTTGGATCCAGATGCCACCTATACGCTTACAGAGCTCTGTCGTCAAGGTAATGCTGACCATTGGGAAGGCAGTTCCTTCACAGGTCGTTTCCTAATGCAACAAGGTGTGGAGATCGATTTCCGTGGCGAATATGCCAGCAAAGTAATAAGGTTAACAAGATAAAAGGTTCTCCCCCTAGAGGGGGCGACTGGGGGCTTTAGAGTAGCCACTGAATGTGGCTGCGACCCCACAAAGGGGAGCGAATCCCCATTCGCGACGGAGGAATAGAGAGGGTCTTAATCTACATCATAATAGATGATGGCAGATTTATATTGAGGAAGGTTGGTTACGTAGCGTTGTATGTCTCGTAACCGCTTACGTGCTTCTGCTATGGAAGCAGATAGTTCTATCTTGACAATAATCTTGCGGATATACATCATCTGTACTCTGGCGATGGGCGGAGTGTCTGGTCCCAATATACGTTGGCCAAATATCTGCTGCAGCAAGTTGGCATAATCCCTGGAGAGACTTTCCAGTACCCGCTCGTCTCGGTGCTTCATGTAAACATATATCAGGCGGCAATAGGGAGGATAGTTGAAGAGGCCTCTCTCTTCCATCTGTTCCCTGTACATGGCTGTATAGCTGTGTTGCACCACCTGCTTGATGGCAGATGCCTCTACATCCTGTGTCTGTAGTACAACATAACCTTGTTCATTCTTTCTGCCTGCTCGGCCAGCAACCTGCTCCATCATCTGGAAGGCATGTTCGTAGCTTCGGAAATCAGGCTGTGACAGCATAGTGCTGGCATTCAAGATGCCCACCACACTCACGCGCTCAAAGTCTAGCCCCTTTGTCACCATCTGTGTTCCGACCAAAATGTCTGTCTTGTAATGTTGGAAGTCAGCGATAATCTGTTCGTATCGTTGGCGGCTCCTTGTTGTGTCCAGGTCCATTCTGGCAATTCTAGCATTGGGGAAGATAGCCTGCAGACAGTCCTCTATGCGTTCGGTTCCATATCCTTTGCCCATCAGGTTCTGCTCCTCGCAGTTAGGACATTTCTGTGGGATAGGGTAGGAGGCTCCGCAGTAATGACAGGTCAGCTGGCGCATGTTCCTATGCAAGGTTAGGCTAACATCACACTTCTGACAACGAGGTACCCATCCGCATGTCTTGCATTCCATCATAGGAGCATATCCTCGTCTGTTCTGGAAAAGAATCACCTGCTTGTTCTGTTGCAGTGCTTCCCTCACTCTTTCTATCAGCTGTGGGGTGAACGGACCGTTCATCATCTTCTTCCTCGCCATCTCGCGCATGTTCACCACCTCTATCTGTGGAAGTTGAACATTACCGTACCTCTTGTCCAGTCGCACCAGTCCGTATTTCCCTGTTTCTGCATTATAGTAGGATTCCAAACTTGGCGTAGCGGAGCCTAACAGCGTTTTCGCCTTTGCCGCCTTTGCCATCACAAGTGCTACGTTACGTGCCTGATAGCGCGGGGCAGGGTCTTGCTGTTTGAAACTGGTTTCGTGTTCCTCATCGATGATGAGAAGGCCTAACTTCTTGAATGGGAGGAAGATGCTGCTTCTGACTCCCACAATGATATCGTATGGAGCATCGGATAGCATCTTCTGATAGACTTCAACACGCTCTGCATCAGGATATCTTGAGTGATATACTCCAAGTCGGTCTCCGAAGACACGTTTCAACCGGTCCGTCAATTGGGCCGTCAGCACAATCTCCGGTAGCATGAAGAGTACCTGTTTCCCTTGCTCTATAACCTCCTTTATCAGATGTATATAGACTTCTGTCTTTCCGCTACTTGTTACCCCATGTAGCAGACAAACATCCTGTTGTTTCCAACAATCTTTTATTTGGTCTTTTGCACGTGCCTGATCCTCGCTTAAGGGATGCATTACCAATTCCGTTGGTAGGTTCTGCTGTGTGATGCGACCGATGGGTTTCTGGTAGAGCTCCAGTACACCTTTCTGGCATAGTGCTTTCAATACGCCAGGTGTACAAGCAGTACTCTCCATCAGTTCCTGTCTGGTTATTTCCTTCAGCAGTTGTTGGTTCTGTAATGCCAATGCAGCTGATATACCAGACAGCGATGTATATTTCAGGAGTAGTTCAGCCTGTTTGGCCGAACGTTTCAGTTGAGTAAGGGCTTCGTTGATTTTTTCTTCGTTGAAGTAGGGCTCAGTAATTCGTACGTATGTAGCATAGCGGGGCTTATACGTTCTTTTCACCTCCTCCTTTATTCGGATGGCATCCCTCTCCAATAGTCGCTTCACTATGGGCAGGATATTCCTGATACCTGTTTTCTTCTGCAGTGACGACAACGATTGCATTGTCTCCTCCTCCAGCGCCTGAATGATTTTTTCTTCCGACGGGCTTAGTGTATCATCCGCTATGAATTCCTCATTGTACATCACACTGGATTCGCTCTCCAGTTTCATGCCGCTGGGAAGGGCAGCCTTATAGACATCCCCTATGGTACACAGATAATAGTCCGCTATCCATTTCCATAGTTTCAGTTGGGCTGTTGTAACAATGGGACTACTGTCGAGCAGCTCCAAGGCAGGCTTGGTCTTATAAGAAGGAACAGTGTCATGTAGTTTAACTACGATGGCACTGTAGAACTTTGTTGTTCCAAACGGAACAATAATACGGCTTCCTACCTGAACAAGATTGGCAAAAGTCTCGGGTAAGCTATATGTAAAGGTACCTTCTAAGGGTAGTGGCAGTATGACATCGGCAAACTGTGCCATAATGCCCCCTTATCTTCTCTGTCTGCGGGCGCTGACACGTGGAGCTGCTGGTGCGGACTCCTTCTTTGCCTCGGCTGTACTCTTGGCAGGTGTTGCGTTTGTTGCTGTAGGAGTCTTGGTGCGTTTGCCCCAAGTGCTTCCCGACTTCTTTGCTTTCTGCGCAACTGCCTCAGCCAGAGCTATGCTGTCTAACTTGGTACTGTCTATAATCTCATGTCCCCAGACACCTTCCTCGAAATCAACAATCTGCTTCTCTATGCGCTGCTGCTCCTTCTTCATGGCGCTGTCTGTCTCGCAGTAGTTAGCCAGTATCTTACCCTGCAGGTTATTTATTTTGTAGATCTTGCCTTCGTAGCGGTTCAGGGTAAAGTAATCGTCTGCTGTCAGGTTAGATACGTTGTTCAGGTTGCTTCCCATCATAGGCAGTTTAGACAGCCAGGGAGCCACATCATCATATTTCACCCAGAAGAGAGGGTAGGGTGTAGCATCTGTGCTAAATTCGTCTGCTCCACGCATCAGGATGGGACAGAGGGCAGTTACCTTTGTGCTGAAGGTTCCTGTACGCTGGTCCAGATAAACGCTTTCCTTTATATAGTAACGTTTAGCTTCGGCACTGGGAACATCGGCATCTGCCACTACGATTTTTCCGTCTTTCTCCTCGTAATAGATATTGTAACGCTCCAGCAAATCCTTTACACTGAGTTTGTCTTTCTCCTCGAACGACTCGTTACCATCCAGCTTATAGGTATAGGCTGTTACGCGACCTGTCTGAATCAGGCGGAACAGATAGGTGAACAGGTTCACCTGCTTGCCCATGGGTTCTACGGGATAGTACAGAGGTGCGTTCTTATCCTTCATTAGATCGAGCTGACGGTAGATGTCGCGCTTCCAAACCACATCCTCAGGCATTTCTGCTGATGTAGGGAATTGCAGAGACGCACGGTCGTGATTACTCTGCTTAGCTGCAGTGGTAGTCGCTGCTGCTGTTCCATTTGCAGCAGATGCAGTACGACGTTTTGCAGGCTGAGCAAATGTCATGCTTCCTGTCAGCAAGGCAGCTGCTATTATGATTAGTGTACGTTTCATATCTATTATTTTTTTTACTTTATTTTCACTTCCATTGCTCCGTCCAGTTGTCTCTCTATGCCGTCAGGTCCGATGGCGTGAACTTCTGTGATGTAGAAGCGCTTGCCACGTGCCAGGCCTCTTATCTGGTTCTTCTGCTGGTCGGTAAAGTTTGCTCCGTTGCTCTTGAATGGAACGGCATTACCCATTGCATCGTAGAATACAGTCTGGAAGCCTTGTACACGGAAGGTGATGTTCAGCAGACCATCGTCGATAGCTGCACCAATGCCCTCGGTGCCCATCAGAATCTGCTTGCTGATGCTACCGCCCTTGAAGTGGTTAGTGCCACCCTGTCCGTCAGAATAGGCAATAAAGGCAGTTGGGTCGGGCAGTTTCCTTATACGGAAGGTAAACTTACCCATCTCTTGTGTACGTCCCTCGTTCTGGGCTGAGATGGTGAATACAGCCTCGCCACCAGGAGTGGTAGGTCTGGCGATGTAGTGTCCGTCACCCTTCTGTGTCAGTGTACCGCCAGTCATAGTCACGTGCAGGCGGTTGTTGGGTACACCAGGCACTGATACACTCATGGGGTTGTCATATCCGGCATACAGCACGTTCATGATATCGGCACTTACGGTAGCACTGGGAGCCACAACCGTATATTTCTGTGAGAATTCACGCTTTACCTTCTCTCCGCTTCCGTTCAGCATTTCAATAAAGCCGTTCAGCGTATAGTCGCCCGTCTTTGTGCAGACGGTCTCGTAGAATCCCTTGTCGCTCTTTATGGGTTGGCCACCAATGTAGATGGTAGGTCTGCGTGTGGTATCCACAGCAGCCATGATAATCTGAGCGCTGAAGCGTCCACCCTGAACTACTGTCTGTGAGTTGGGAATGACGTAGGCATTCAGTTGGTTTACGCGGATATCCTTAACGTCCACATTACTGATAAGGTTATGCAGCACCTCGCCTTCGGCATAACGTACATCGCTCTGCAGTTTAGTCAGCAGGGTAACAGCGGCTGCGGTGGGCATGTTCTCGAACATGTATTCCTGCCAGTTCTTACCCATCAGACGTCCCTTCGCAGGAACCTCGGTACTCAGGTTGCTTGAGATAATCTCCTTCTTCTCCTTATCCGTTACCATCTTCACTATTCTTTCGCGATAGCTGTTGATGGCCTTATAGAGCTCTTTACCACGACCTGCCACGGGTGCCAACATAATCTGTGTGCTGGCCTCCAGGTCCTCACGGTTCTTAATGTCGTTGACATCTCCGTCCTCGCCATCGCTTTCTCTTACGATAGCTACTTTCAGTTCCTCTGCCAGATTATAGATGGAGTCGCTGATGGTGCGCACATACTGTGCCTTGTCATACCACTGCTTCACCTTGGCGGGGTTGCTCTTCATCTGCTCCTCGAAGGTGTTGTATATGTCATTGTTTACATGACTGGCATTCTGGGTAGATTTATTCAGACTGTCCGACACCAAAGAGAAACCATTCAGCACGTCGCTTGATACGTTCAGTGCCAGCATGGCCATCAGTACCAGGTACATCAGGTTTATCATTTTTTGGCGAGGAGACATCCTCTTCTTCTGTATAGGCATCGCAATTAAATTAAGAATTTTGAATTAAGAATGAAGAATCTTAATTATGAATTGTGAATTATGAATTATGAATTTCCTTCGGAGGAAGCAGTTACGGGGCCCATGTTAACGGTCAGAGCCTTAATCATGCGGCTATATACCTCGTTCAGTTCCTGAATCTGTTGAGCCATCTTGCGTGTCTGCTCGTCGATCTGCTCGATTGTGCTGACCTGCTTGCTGATGTTACGCAGCTGCAGTTCGTAAACGGTAGCGATACCAGTAAGTGTACGGTTCAGGTTCTCCATCTCCTCGCTGTCGGTGCTCATACGTGCAGCCTGAGCCTTTACACGACCCAGCACCTCTGTCAGTTCTGTCAACTCCTCGGCATAGTTCTTTACAGCCTCCTCTATAACAGCAGGATCTGTAGCCTTTATCTGATTGGGGTCGATGGTAGGACCACCATTCTGAATCTGTTCCAGTGCCAACTGTGCCTGAGCGGCTGCCTGTCCGGCTGCTGCCAGGTTAGCTGCTGCAGCACTCAGTCCTGTTCCTGCTGCCAAAGCATCAGGATCTATGTTACCTACAGGAGCAGCACCGGCTATGACGGGTGCGCCACCGCCTATCACAATAGGACCTTCAGGAATCTCTGCACCCTCAGGTAATGGAGCACCGCCTCCTGCTACCACAACGGTCTGTCCGCCTGCAACAGAAGCTCCCTCTGATTTGGGAACCTTATCGTATGTCTTCTCAAAACCAGAGATAAAGAATACGATTGCCTCAACAATCATACCAATCCAAAGCATGACATTAGCACCTTGGATGTGAGTTAGTTTGAATAATGCTCCCAGAATAACTACTGATGCCCCCCAGCTGTATGAATAGTTCATAAATACTTGGCCATATGGGGAGTCCATCCACTTCTGTAATTTGCCTATAGGATTCATATGTTTAATAGTTTAATTCAAAATTTTGTCTGTATATTCGTAATCGCTTGCTGTTGGCCGGACCGCTTCGCTCTTCTGGACCGCTTCGCTATTCCGGCTTTTTTATCTCACTTTTCTCTTTTATCTGGTTCTCCCCCTAGAGGGGGAGTTAGAGAGGGTCTATCTCCTCACCTTTCTTGTGCTAACGGTTGGACCGCCTGATGAGGATTTGCTCTTTCCTCCCTTGCTACTGACTTTGCCGCCTTTCTGGGCACCGGCGTTTCCTCTGTCGTTCACCATTGTGCGGACGCAACGGAAGCCTATGTAGCAGCGGGGCTGGTTCTGGTATTCGTAAGAACGCCATGCACTGCGAATCATGCTTTCAGGATCTTTCCATGAACCGCCTCTAACGCTCTTCTTCTTCAGACGATATGGATCCTCCTTGGCAGCATTGTACTTCAGGTCGGGGTTCATATCGCTCATACTCTCCACGCCAGCTTCGGTATAAACGGTGCTTGTCCATTCTGCCACGTTACCAGCCATATCATAGACTCCATTACTGTTGGCACTGAAGATACCGCACTTGCTGGTGATAAGGCTACCGTCCTTGGTATAATTACCGCGGTCGGGTTTAAAGTTGGCATAGTAGCAGCCCTTGTCGCTCTTTACCTCAGCACTTGTCCAGGGGAAGGGGTTGCCCTCCTTGCCACGAGCGGCATATTCCCATTCTACCTCGCTGGGCAGGCGGTAGCGTTGTATCTGCTTAGCATATCCGCCCAGACCCTTCATCAGGAAGTTGGTACGCCATGCGCAGAAGGCATTGGCCTGATCCCAAGTGATACCCACTACTGGATAGTCGTCGTAGGCAGGGTTGCTGAAGTACAGCTTCATGTAACGCTCGTTGTCGGCATTCTGGAAGTCGTTCACCCAGCATGTAGTATCGGGATAGATATTTACGATGTAGGTATTCAGGAAGTCCCATGGACCACTCAGCGGACGTGTAATAGTCTGACGAATAATCTTACCATCGTCGTCAATCCATGCGGTGTCTTTGCTGATCATCACCTGCTCGTTGCTGATAGCATGGTCTGTGTTCAGGTCGCGCTCTTCAGGATCCAGACGGTACTTACGCTGAGCAGCTGCTACGTAGTCATAAATCTCGTAGCGGTAGTTCATCTGCTTAGCGTCCAGCATCTTGGTACCATCGATGGGATGGATAACATATACGCTCTGGATGGCACGATCCTCATCCTCGTTGGCTCTGCGCCAGGGAATGGGCTTGCTCCAGTTCAGGTAAGGAGTAATCTCGTTACCTTCCTTATCCTCTGTAATCTTGTAGGTTTCGTCACCTGCATAGTTGGGGTCAGCCAGACGTTCACGGATGATACTGTCGCGTACCCAGTTCACAAACTGGCGGTACTTGGCATTGCTAACCTCATGCTCGTCCATCCAGAAACCGTCCACACTGATATCTCTGAGGGGGAAGTCAGCGCCCCACAGGGTATCATTCTCCTGCAGACCAATCTTCAGAGAGCCCTTATGAACAGCCACCATACCATATGGTGTCGGTTCGGACATTGCAGCACCTCTGACTCCTGTCAGTTCGCCTCCAACTGCATTCGCATTAGAGTTAGCTCCCATACATGCAGCCAAAGTCAGGCAAAGAATTGCCATAAAGAAAAGTACCAGACTTTTTGTCTTCATATCTTATACCTTAATATATATAATTCAAAATTTATAAATTCAAAATTCAAAATTATGTTTGAGTTTTCGGAATCGCTTTGCGTTGGCCGGACCGCTTCGCTCTTCTGGACCGCTGACGCTCCTCTGGACCGCTTCGCTATTCCAGTTTCTAACTAAGATTCTTCACTCTTCACTCTCAACTCTTCACTCTCAAAGTAGTCTCACACTCTTGTGCAGGTTCTTACCTTTCTTGCCCAAGTTCAGGTCAGTTTGGTAACCTATCATGATTTCGTGCGTACCGTTCTGAACTCCTATTCCTCCTGTGTACACCTCGTAGGAGTAACCTATGTTGATGCCATGGAAGTTGTATCCCAGCAGGATGCCCACGCTGTTCATGGGGCTGTACATGATTCCGCCGTACAGTTTGTGCTTCTCTCCGTCGTATTCCAGACGTGCTGTGATATCGCCTCTCCAGTTTTGCAGGTCGCTTCTCAGGATGGCATCCATTGCCAGTGCGTAGCGGGGATAGCGCATCTTGTATCTGTAACCTCCTGTCAGATAGATAACAGGGTCCACTGTAACTTCCTGCTTCTTCTCGTCTCCCAGTGAGATGGTCTGTCCCATCATGTGCATCACGCTGGCTCCTGCATACCATAATTTCTTATAGGTGTATCGCAGACCAAAGTCCAGATCCAGCGCCTGACCTTTTGCATCGCTCGTTGTGAAGGCAGGGTCGTTTGTGTGAATCAGATCCAGGTTCGAACCGTCAGTCTTCTCAACAAAGAGAGCCGGCCTTGCACTGATACTCATGGTACCGCCCCATAGTTTCATGTGGTAGGCGTAGGTCAGCGATATCTTCTGCGTATTGAATACGCCAGCCTTATCGTTGTACAAGCCAAGTCCCACTCCATGTTGGGGGCCCAGAAAGAACAGAGGCATATCTGCCGTTATCAGCATGGTCTTAGGTGCGTTCTCGAACCCCAGCATCTGCAAGCTATATGCAGCTCTGACGTTCAGCAGACCATCCACTCCTGCCGCTGCAGGATTGAAGTAGGATTGTAGTGCCCAAGAGTTGGTAAATGCCGCATCAAACTGAGCTTTTGTACCCAGACTTATCAACAGCATTCCTATCCAGAGTAGTCTTTTCATCCTAAATTTAATAACGACACTATGTGTATATTTATTGTATAATCGGGTGCGAAGTTACAACTTTTTTGTGTTTTTTCCTTCCACACGTGGAAAAAATTACTCCCACACGTGGAAATTATTCAACTTACAAAATAAATTATTTAAGTTGTTTCTTGCCCCAAAACAAGGAAAAAAGAATTCAGGCTCCAAACCCATCGAATTTACGCTTAATTCGAGGAGTATTCAGCGTGCAAACTATCCGCATTCAGCCTTCATGTTTCCGCTAATCATTACGGTCCCTCTCCCCATCCCTTTGCCCATCTTCGCGAATGGTGATTCGCCCCTTCGGGCCTCCGTCAGAATCATAGATTCTTCCCCTCATCAGGCACAGAAAGACATCTAGTCTTTCTTCCAAGGGCCTTCTTCGCCTTTGTGGGGCCGCAGCCACATTTAGTGGCTACTCTAAAGACCCCAGTCGCCCAAATGGGAGGGAGTTTACTTTTTGAATTTATGAATTATGAATTGTGAATTATGAATTATAACAGAATCCGCCTCCCGCCTCGTTTTTCCAGTTGAGCCGGCTCGATCGATCGTTTGAGCCGGCTCAACTTTTTGGGGGCGTTTCAAAGAATTTAGTTTAAAGTCACATTTTTATTCAAATAAAGATTATGAATTATATTTCGATATCTCGCAATCTCGATAATTCATTTTTGAATTTTGAACTCCTTCTCCCCTCTCATTCTTGGACTTTTTTGGCACAATTCTATATTTCTTTCGTATTATATTGCCAATTTTACAAAAATTAACACATTTCCAGATTCGCTATAGATATATAAAGTATAAATTAGAGCGCTAAAAATAGAAAAGCCACCTAAAAACTGATGAATTAAGTCCATTTATAGTACTTTTAGACAAACTAAAAACCAAATCCAAATATCAACCTTTTAATTAAAACAACATGAGATTTAAAAAACTACTATCAACTTTTGCAGCATCCCTAATGCTATTGGGCGTACAGAATACCAATGCTGCTGTGTCGCTAACCTATGTAGGCGACTATAAGAATAACAACAAGCTTGTTGATGGCAACAGAAACCAAAAGTGGGAAGGCGATGCCGGCAATGACATGTGGTGTATCTTCAAAACTTCCGTTCCAATTAAGGCAACATCATACACCTTAACTACAGGTGGTGACAATGCAAGTTATAATGGTCGTAATTGGAAGAACTGGACTGTCTATGGCGGAAACTTCGCCAACGATAATGCTGCAAAGGCGGCTGTTCGCAGTACAGAAGGCGGTTGGGTAGCATTGGATATCCGTGAGAATGATGATATTCTAAAGGATCAGAATACCACAGATTTTGATTTTACAATGACAGACCCTGATAATAACCACTTCTATACATACTATCTTGTTAAGGCAACTTCTACGAAGGGCGCGGGTTGGATGCAGATGGGCGAGTTTGCTTTCAAGAACTACACAGTTGATACCTCTGCATATGATGATGTTATCGCCAGTGCTAAGAGCTTCGACACAAGCGATGCCGATGAAGCGCTGCAAACCGAATATGCTAATCTTGTTAGCACCCTCGACGATTTGAAGGCAGCTGCAGCTGTTTCCAGTGACTTCGAGAATTTGGATGCTGCTCTAGGAAAAGTTAAAAACATGCAGAAATACGTTGAAAGCTATGCTTCCAACAGCTATTCAGTATTGTCAACGGTTGGTGATACATGGGGAGATGGTATTGCTGCAAACTTGCTCGACGGAAAGCCTGGTACAAAGTGGGGCGGAGGCTTCACATCCGGCAACATCGTATGGCGTTTGAAGGAAGCTATCCAGCCTCTCTATTATCAGTTGACTGCAGGTGGTGATACAAGTAACAGTTCACATCGCAACTGGAAGTCATGGGCCATATATGGCGGAAACTTCACAAGCGTATTTGATGCAACAGCAGATGCTGCAGGGTGGGTTGAGCTTTTTTCTACTGAGAATGGTGGCATGACTTCTGAGAGCGGTAAGACACAGGATTTCGACTTTACAAAATCAATTTCAGAATCTTATCAATACTTCAAAGTCGTTCTGCTGAGCACTACGGATCCCAGCAAGAATCAGCAGCAGATGGCTGATCTGAGCATTATTGATGTAACAACATTCAATAACAATAAGGCTGCAGCCATACAGGAGTTGCAAGACTTCCAGAGTAAGTATGACTACAGTGAAGCTACCGATGAAATGAAGAATACTTTTGAAACTGCAATAACAACTGCAAGTAATTCTACTTATAAGAACTTAACAGAAAACGTCACAGCAGCTTGGGCAGCAGAGAAGGTAATGGCCGATTACTTGGCAAGTGATGATAAGTTTGGTGCCGAGTCAGTTAATATTTCTTCTGGTCTTGATGCTGACGTGTTTACTCGTAACGTTCCTGCTGTGGGTGATGTGGATATCATCGAGGGCTTTGATAACAACGTAACAGGTTTCTACACTAAGACAGTGACAAATACAGAAACTGGCGCATCACAAACTACAAACTATGGCGTTCCTGACGATGGTATTCTCAAGACTTCCAGTGGACACACTTATGCATTCAACTATGACAACCTGAACGCTGTCTCAATAAAGAAGGGAGAGACTAAAACAATGACCCTCGACGGTGAACGTCAGAGCAAGAGCTGGAGATTCTACTTCCTTGGAACAGCAAGTAATGGCCCTGCAGATATGACGGCTACCTTCACTTATAAGGATGGCACTACATCTACGGCAAAGTTCCAGATTTACAACTGGGATACAAACAACGAAGTAACACGTGCCGTGACTGTATATCAGACAGGTCGTGTTTGGGGCACTTTATATGATGGAAATAACAACTTCCGTTTCTTTGAAATTCCTGCTTTTGTTGACCAGAACAAGATTATTACAAGTATCAGCCTCTACAACTCTGGCGAGACCAATGCCAAAAGTAAGGCTATGGTATTCGGCTTCTGCATTGTTGGCAAGGACGATAGTGCCGAGATGTTCTACATGGGCAGCAATGGTTATGCAACTTATGTTCCCCAGGTGAAGGATATTGACCTCAGCAGCTTCAATAATGATGATCTTGCCGCATATACCGTAAGCATTGCTCCAGAAGGTTGGGCTAACTTGACACAGGTAACAAAGATACCTACTGGCAGTGCAGTTGTGATGAAGGGTAAGGCTGGTTCCTACAAGCTGCCTTACACCACTGGTGCTGATAAATTAACCGGCAATGTACTTAAGGCTGCAGAGAATGATGTTGTTGCCAACGGTACTCAGTATATCCTGGCTCAGGTTGAAGGTGAGGTAGCCTTCCATCAGGCTACAGAGAATTCTGTTATCCCTGCAGGTAAGGGTTATCTCGAACTGGACGGCACAGGTTCTCTGGTAAAGATATTCTTCGGTGACGAAGATGCGACAGCCATTGAGAGCGTGAACGCTAACGTGAGCGCTAACAATGCAGCCATCTACAACATGGCCGGTCAGCGCATCAGCAAGCTGCAGAAGGGCGTTAATATCGTTAACGGACGCAAGGTCCTGTATTAAGAGAAAAATTAAAAGAGAACAAGATAAAAGTGAGTTTATAAGATAAAAATTCTCTCACTTCGTTTCTTGAGTAAAGTAAAAATGTCAAACAAATAAATTTAAGTCCTCGGAACCTCGGCTCCCTCCCTCTCGGGGAGGGCGGGGGGAGAGGCTGGTTATCATGAGATACATAAAACCCGCAATGAAGATTGAATCGGCTCAGGCTGTCAGCATGCTGGCAGAGAGCCTGCCAATAGATGGCAAGACAACGGTAGATGGTGGCGCTGCATTGACCAAAGAGAATGACTGGGCTATCTGGTCAGACGATGAGGACTAAATAGCGTAATCGAACCAAAATAAAAAGGCAATTCTCTATCCGGGGATTGCCTTTTTTGTTGTTTATGGGTAAAAAAAACTCTGAAATTTGGAGCATATTACAAAAAAACGTATTTTTGCGCACACATAATGACCTGAATCATATTTGTTTAACTTTAATATCTTTATTTATGAAAACTAAACTACTCTTGCTTCTTTCCGTGTGTATTGGTATGACTAGTAGCGCATGGGCCTTAGAAAAAGAAGGTGACATCTATCAGATTGGAACAGCTCAGGACTTAGCTGACTTTGCCGCCTTAGTGAACGGTGGTGAAACCGCTGTCGATGCCGTGTTAACCCAGGACATCGACATGTCAGAACTAGATTTCTGGACTGCTATCGGAGACTGGAATACCGGTGCAGTTACCTCAGCCTATTGCGGCCATTTTGACGGCCAGGGCTACAAGATTACAGGTTTCAATTTTACGTCGACGCATAATTATTATGGTCTCTTTGGTGTTGTTTCTACAGGATGTTTCATTGAGAACTTTACCATAGAAGGAAGCATTACCGTCAACCAAAACTACGGATATGTAGGTGGCGTTGTTTCCTACGCAAGGGATAAGACCCCCACCATCCGCAACGTACACAGCGCTGTAAATATTAGCAGTACTTCCACAGCTAGCACTCCAAGAATCGGCGGAATCTTGGGAGGTGTTCCTGCACAGAACAGCTACTGCGTAATTGATAGATGTACTTACTCTGGAACTCTTGATGGGAATGATAAAGGGGGAAATTATGGTGGAATCGTAGGCTACATCAACAACAATGCTAATGTTTCCACAGATATCACCAATTGTCTGTTCGAGGGAAAACTCAAGGGCAACGTTAATGAAAACAAAGCCCAGTACGGCGGCATCATTGGCTATACCAGAAAAGGTATTGTTAGCGTCAAGAACTGTTTGTCAATCGGAACATTTGAGTATGAGGATGGAAACGCCATGAACATTGGCCAGTTCATTGGCAGGCTCACTTTCGACAATGGTACGAGCGGTTGTACCTTTACCGACAACTACTACAAAGATATGGGTTACGAACTTTACGGTACTTCCAGTGGTGGCGCACCAAAAGGTTCAGCCCCCACAGCAGTAACCACCGAGCAACTTGCAAGCGGTGAAGTTGCATACGCCCTGAATGATGAGAAGTCAGATGAGGTAAGTTGGTTCCAGAAATTAGGAACTGACGAATATCCCACTCCTTATGGAACTGATATAGTATATCCTGCCGGACGTCAGCATTGCGACGGTACTGCATACGAAGGAGTTACAGGATTCTCTAATGCTGCAAGTGTACAGGACGATCATGATTTTGTAGATGGCTACTGCTCTTATTGTGGTGCCATCGATGCGGATTATATGACAGCAAATACTGATGGCAATTTCGAAATCGGTACTCCCAATCAGTTAAAGTGGTTTGCTGATTACGTCAACCAGATCGCCCCGGCAGCTAATGCTGTACTGACAGCAGATATTGATTTGGATGGCATCGCATGGACTCCCATTGGTAATGTCAGCAATAAATACTCAGGCACATTTGATGGTCAGAACTATTCCATCACAAATTTCAACTATACCGCAACTGGTGATTATAACGGTCTGTTCGGTTATATCAATAATGCCATTGTCAAGAACTTCAGTATCCGCGGAACGCTTACATCAACTTTCAACAAGAATGGCGTTGTAGGTGCTGCTGACGGAGCGTCTGTTGTCAGCGGTATCCACAGTGCCCTGACAATCAATGTCTCGGATTTCAAGGGACATACTGGTGGTATCGTAGGCGGTGACGGTGGTAATGTCGCACATACCCTCCTTGTAGAAAACTGTGAGTATAGCGGAATACTGACGCACAGTGGATTGGGTGATTGCCAGGCAGGTATCTTAGGATATGCTTATGCAGGCGGTGTTAGGAACTGTGTATTCAGCGGTACAATTATTGGTGAAAACAGCAAATATGGCGGTATCCTTGGCTATTGTAAGATTGTTACTTTCCTCGGTGTAAAGAACTGCCTCTCCATCGGTAAAATCGTCGCAGATGAGAATTGTACAACTGCGGCAGCTATTATTGCTAACTGGAACGGTAATGCTACAGAAAACGTAACGAACAACTACTACTGCCTCGCAGAAGGTTCTACCCCAACTATTGCGATTGGTAATAAGGCTTCCAGTTGCGAGGCTCCTGTGCAGGTTACTGCCGAGCAGCTTGCAAGCGGTGAAGTTGCCTATAAGCTGGGTGATGCATGGGGCCAGGTTCTTGGAACAGATGAGGTTCCTTCTCCCCAGAATGAGAATGCTGTTAACTACGTAGGCGATGCCGGTTATGCTACTCTCTATGACGCCACAACAGGCTATGAGTTGAATGGTGATGTGGAGGCTAATGTGGCTGTTCTCAACACCAAATGGCTTGACCTTACTAAGATTGAGAACGTTCCCGCTGCTACACCTGTTGTCCTGAAGGGTACCTATTATAATAAGGTAGCTGCTGACCTGCCTGCTCTTAATATTGCCAATGATCTGAAGGGCACCGATATGGATACTGAGGCTGGAGGTTCAATATATATTCTGGCTAAGGTTGATAATAATGTTGGCTTCTATCAGGCAACTGAGAATACTATCATCCCCGCAGGCAAGGCTATCCTTATCATGAATGCCGGTGTAAAGGCCTTCTTCTTCAATGGTGAGAGTGAAACAGGCATAGCTTCTCCCCTCGGGGAGACGGGAGAAGGGGTCTCTATTTACAACATGGCCGGCCAGCGCATCAGCAAGCTGCAGAAGGGCGTGAATATCGTAAGCGGACGCAAGGTCCTGTATTAAGAGAAAAATTAAAAGAGAACAAGATAAAAGTGAGTTTATAAGATTAAAATTCTCTCACTTCGTTTCTTGAGTAAAGTAAAAATGTCAAACAAATAAATTTAAGTCCTCGGAACCTCGGCTCCCTCCCTCTCGGGGAGGGCGGGGGGAGAGGCTGGTTATCATGAGATACATTAAACCCGCAATGAAGATTGAATCGGCTCAAGTTGTCAGCATGCTGGCAGAGAGCCTGCCGATAAAGGACACCACAGTAGATGGTGGCAATGCACTGACAAAGGAAAATGACTGGGCAGACTGGTCAGACGACGAAGAATAATTATTCTCACATCTCTAAATAGAAGGCAGCTCTCGTTAATGGGAGCTGCCCTTTTTTTGTTAAGTCATTGTATTCTTTTAAGCAAATATTGTTAATCTTGTCTGTGCTATACTGTTTTTACACCTTATTTCCTCCTGTTTGGCATGTCGTTGCGCCGCTGCAGGCAGGCACATTTTATGCTCTAGCCTCCTCCTAAGCTCCTCCACGAGTATGGCTAGAGTATGGCTAGGGGCTGGCAAGTGCCTTTGTGGTTAGCGGCCTCTCCCTTTCCCCCCCCCCGCCCGGCTACCTTACATTGTGTTCCTTTTAGTTTATTTTTCAGGGACATAAAATTCCGTAGTTGGTGGTGCTGCCCAATACCTAAAATGGGGTAGGTATCTCCTTTTTTTATCCTTTTTAATAAAAATCATGTAAAAAATATTGCATTTCATTAATTATTGCTATATTTGCCCTCGAATAGTAAAAGAATTAACCAGAAAACTTGATATTACTTTAACTATAATTTATTAACTATCAACAATCAGTTATGAGAAAACTATTTACTTTTTTGTTTGCTTTGATGGCTGTAATTCGCATCGGAGCCTATGACATCCCCAGCGTGGTTTACATCGTTGGTGATTCTTCCCCAGCAGGATGGAGTATTAGCGATGAGAATCTTGCCAAGGCTACTATGACAAAAGTTGTTGGGAGTGACAATGTCTTTGAATGGACGGGTATGTTAAACGAAACTACTCAAGAAGGATTCAAACTTCTCACAACTAAGGGCTGGAATCCTGGTATGCACCCCTCAACGGCAGGTTTGGTTCTTAACGAGGCTGGTTCTGACGTGGTTAAGTCACCCTATAGCGGCGATCCCGACACAAAGTGGAAAATCTCAGAGACGGCTGAATATACCATCCGTGTAACTTTCCGTGAGAGTGATGTCCTGGTGGAGTGCACAAAGGTTGGTGAGGTTTCTTCTACCGTTCCTCAGGTAGAGGGCGTTTACCAGATTTCTACAGCTGAACAGTGCGAGACTTTTGCGAATGACGTGAACTCTGGTCTTATTGCCAATGATTGTAGCGTAGTTCTGACTCAGAGTATAGACCTGAGCAGTATCGCTAAATGGACTCCCATCGGAACAGATGGTAAGAAGTTCATTGGCACATTCAACGGTCAGGGCTTCCGCATCAGGGGGATGAAGCTTGACGACTCAAAGAATGAGCAGGGATTCTTCGGAGTAATTGGTGCTGGTGCAACCATTAAGAACCTTATCATTGATGCTTCGTGTACTATTGTAAGTGGTGATACAAAATGTTTTGCCGCTTTTGCAGGATGCTGTAACAACGATGGAACCATCACATTTGAGAACTGCGGTAATGAAGCCAACGTAACCGGAAAACAGCAGAACAATGCAGCCTTCCTCGGTTGTAACTATGGCGCTACAAAGCTTGTCTTCAATAACTGCTACAATACAGGTAAGATCAGTGGTGGTTGGGAGAATGGTGCTTTCTGCGGCTGGTGCGGCGGCGGCGCTACTTTCAACAACTGCTACAACATAGGTGAAGTAACTGAGGGTGAGACTTGGGCCCGTGGTACTAAGAGCATGAGCGACTGCTATCAGACAGTCGGCAACGATAACGGTGTAACAAAGGTAACAACAGAGCAGGTTGCTTCTGGTGAGCTTGCCTTTAAGCTGAACGGTGACCAGAGTACGATTGGCTGGTATCAGACTGTTGGTACGGATCAATATCCCGTTCCCTTCTCTACAAGCAAGCAGGTTTATGCTAATGGCGAGATGAAGTGTGACGGCACTGCCGTAGAAGGCGGTGAGCTTACTTACAGCAATGAATCGACTTCTGTTATTCCCGACCATCAGTTCGAGAATGGTTTCTGTAAGGTATGTGATAAGTATCAGGAGAATGCTATGGCTGCAACCGATGGCTGGTATGTTATCTCTGAGCCTTGGCAGCTTCGCTGGATGGCCAAGTCAGTTACGCTTTATAACAGCATTTATGGCGCTGCAAGCATTAAAATGGCTGCCGACATTGACTATACCGCATACAAGAGCGACCTCTTCGGCGCTGATCAGCAAACAGCTTTCAAGGGTACATTTGACGGCCAGGATCATACCATTAAAATTGACATCGTCAACAATGGCACAAGCCGCACAGGACTTTTCGCATACATCAATGCTGCTACTATCAAGAACCTGGTTGTAGAAGGAAGTGCCACTTCTGCAGATAACAACTGTGTAGGTGGTCTGGGCGGCCGTTCTGACGGCAACGGCACACTTATCGAGAATGTTGTTGTAAAGACTGATGTAAGCTACACCGGCTCAAACGGCGATGCCACTTGCGGCGGTTTGTTTGCAAATATGGAAGCACAGGCAACCCTTAAGAACTGCGCCTTCCTAGGTACCATTAAAACGGGAACTGCCGAGGGTAACGGCGGTCTTGTAGGCTGGGCCGGAAGTAGTAGCGACAATAAGTACATTAACTGCCTGGTGGCTCCTGCTGAATATACTAAGAACGGTAACAGTGCAGACTTTGCACGTCACGATCCTTCAACCACTAATTGTATTTACACTACAGCCAATGATGCCAAACTTGCTTCCGGTGAACTCACTTACCAGTTGAATGACGACGGAGATAACTGGTACCAGCTTCTTGGCACCGATGCATCATATCCTGTACCCTTCAGCTCTCAGCCTAAGGTCAGCTATGTAGGCAAAGCCGGTTATGCTACCCTGTATGATGCTACTACCGGCTATGAACTGAACGGTGATGTTAAGGCTAATGTGGCTACCCTGAATAACGGAAAGTGGCTCAAGTTAGCAGAGATTGAGAACGTTCCTGCCGAAACCCCCGTTATCCTGAAGGGTACCTATTATAATAAGGTAGCCGCAGCCCTGCCCGCTATTAATGTGGCCAATGCTCTGAAGGGTACAGCATCTGAGACTCAGGCTGACGGCACTATGTATGTGCTGGCTAAGTCCGAAGGCGAGGAGGTAGGCTTCTATCAGGCTGAGGACGGAACAACTATCCCTGCCGGCAAGGCTTATTATCAGGCTACTGTACCCAGTGTGAAGGCCTTCTTCTTCGATGGTGAGGAAGAGACCGCTATTGCTAACGTTAACGTTAACGGGAACGCTAACAATGCTGCCATTTACAACATTGCTGGCCAGAAGCTGTCTAAGCTGCAGAAGGGCGTGAATATTGTAAATGGAATGAAGGTGCTCAAATAAAAGCCTCACCCCGGCCCTCTCCTAAAAGAGAGGGAGGACTATTAGATAAAAAGAATTTATAAACTTATGACCCATACCCTCATTAGTCACCTCCCCTTCGGGGAGGATGGAAGGGGGTCTTGATATGTACATAAAACCAGCAATGAAGATTGAAGAGGCTCAGGTTGTCAGCATGCTGGCAGAGAGCCTGCCAATAGATGGCAAGACAACGGTAGATGGTGGCGCTGCCCTGACCAAGGAAAGCGATTGGGCCATCTGGGACGACGATGAAGAATAATTTTCTATTCTTAAGATAATAAAGGAAAGGCAGTTCTCGTTATGAGGGCTGTCTTTTTTTGTCCCGCAGAAATGGCAGAAATGGCAGAAATTTGCGATTGAGCGAGTGGAAAGCTAAGCTTGCTTAAGCTATCCCGAGCGTGAGCAAATTCGACCGCAGGTCAAATATTTTAAGCGGTGTCTTTGATGTCGTGCCAACCGTTCTTTGCCCGGTTTTGATGTTGAAAGCACATGTTTTTCCTTGTATGCAAGCATCCAGATAAAACCACGCACTTTCAACATCAGTGCTGTGACCATCACTTAGCACAACGCCAAAGCATTATCTATTTTCCTCAGGACTCTGATTCTATAAATCACCTCCATT
>DLBF01000101.1 GCA_002494215.1 Prevotellaceae bacterium UBA7028 | reverse complement strand
GATGAGGGGGTCGTTGAAAGCATCTACGTGTCCTGATGCCTTCCATGTGGTTGGATGCATGAAGATGGCTGCATCAATACCCACAATATTCTCGTGCAGCAGCACCATGCTCTGCCACCAGTATTGCTTTATGTTGTTCTTCAGTTCTACACCGTTTTGTCCATAGTCATATACAGCGCCTAATCCATCGTAGATGTCGCTGCTAGGGAATACAAAACCGTATTCCTTACAGTGTGAAACTATCTTCTTGAAAACGTCTTCCTGTTGTGCCATATTTATATATACTTTGTTAAGTCCTTTTGCTTTAAGACTATCCTAATATTCGTCTTCATTGAATAGGAAGTCTTCCTTGGTGGGATAATCAGGCCAGATATCCTCGATGTTTTCATACACATCGCCCTCATCTTCAATCTCGGATAGATTTTCTATCACTTCAAGAGGAGCGCCACTACGTGTTGCATAGTCTATGAGCTCCTCTTTGGTCGCAGGCCAGGGAGCATCCTCCAGTTTTGAGGCTAATTCCAATGTCCAGTACATATTAAATCAAATTTTAAATTCAATAATAAATTTGACTAAGGTTTAATGCCTAAAGTCCATGGTCTTTTAAAAGGGTTTCCCTTTTATGAGCCGCAAAGATACAATTTTTCTCGAAATAATCAACCTTTACTCCATAAAATTTCATCTGTACCGCCCAAAAAATTCAGTCGGCAGGCCAGAACATACAGATAATCGCTTAAACGGTTCATGTATGCCGCCACATTTTTGTCAACAGGCTCCTCTGCATCCAGTGCATAAATCCTTCGCTCTGTACGTCGGCATACCGTTCGGCAGACATGTGCTACTGCAGCTGCCCTGCATCCGCCAGGCAGTGTGAAACCGCGCCATCCGGGCAGTCCTTCATTGGCCTGATCTATGCATTGTTCCAGTTCGGCAATGTCCTCCTCAGTTATCTGACATTTACATGGTTGAGTACTCTCGGGATCTGTTGCCAGAATGGTTCCTATGGAGAAGAGCCGATTTTGAATTTTAATCAGACACTCGCAATCGGCAGGTTCGTTCAGGTAGGTCAGCAGGAGTCCTAACTGGCTGTTCAGTTCATCGACTGAGCCATAAGACTCTAAACGTAAACTGGCCTTAGGTATGCGTTTGCCACCAACAAGGCTGGTCTCTCCACGGTCTCCTGTGCGTGTATAGACATTACATTTTTTCATCAGAAATTTACAATATAGTGTTGTTTGTTATACTTGGTATTGAAAAAGGCTATGCCAGTGTCGTATAGGTCGAAGCTAACTACCGAAGGAAGATTTCCGAACCATTCCTTATGTTTGTCTAAGTGATCCAGTATCAGCACCGAATGCTCGTGTAGATGACTGATAATCTCATCGTTAGGTTCACTTAGCCAACACATATCTACTTCTCCTTCGGGGATGTGGTCAGTCAACTTAGCTTTCTTGCATCCCGCCTGTAAATAGCTTGCCACATCTACTGGGGCGGACAGACAAACTATCGTCTCGGGTTGCCTCCAGTTGCTTACACGTAGCAACATGTGAAGAATCTTCCTGACTCTGAAGGTATCCTTAAAAGCCAACCCTTTGTCCAGTTCTTCGTAGGCGTAGTAGGGTAGCTTCATGTACAGCACATCCGTTATAAAACGGAAGGCGAAGGGCGAGTGCACTCCATATCCGCATCGGTGTCTGATGCGTCTAAGCCAGATAAAAGGATTTGTTAGCTTATACATTTGTATGCCAAAGTTACACTTTTCTTTTTATATATCAGAGCGATGCAGGCTTTTTTTTGTTTTTTTAGGGGTTCCCCCTCGCGCATGCGTACATTATATTACTTATACTCCCAGGTTAGGGAAAAATATTTCTCTAACCTGGGAGATAAAATCACGTGCGTATATAAACAAAAAAAGGCCCGACTAAAAGTCGAGCCTTAATGTTTATCTTGTAAGATGTAATTCAGGATTAATTGCCAGCAGCAACCTTCTTGCCATCAATTACATAGATACCCTTTGTAGCCTTGCTTACACGCTGACCAGCCATGTTGTAGATAACACCGCTCTTAGTCTCGTCAGCAGAGATACCCTTGATAGCGTCAGCACTCAGATGAAGGGGAAGAGTAAGGTCCTTGTTATTTTCCATATATACAGAAGTAGTACCCTGCAGGTCCTGACCCATATCAGTAAAGTTGATACCCTTGATAGTTGCATCACCGGTAACGGGGGCTGCTAACTGCATTCTGAAAACTTCACCAGAATTCTCGTATACCTGCTCACCATAGCATACAATAGAGTAACCTGTTTCTGTGGTCTTAATATCTACTGTACCCTCGAAACGATCTTCGTTCTTGGTAACAACGTATTTACCTTTGTTATTCTTCTTAAGTTCAGCACCTGCAGGGAGGTCAATCTTGAAACCAAATGCACCAAGATTGAAGTCATTCTTAACACTGACGGTAATAATGTCATTACCCTCACCACTAACAATAAGTTCTGCGGTCTGAGCTTTTGCTGCCATAGTCATAGCGAAGACAGCCAGTAAAGTAAAAATCTTTTTCATAATCAAAATATTTTATTGTTAATTGTTTATTTAATCAATGCGTATTACTGAGCAGCAATGATGTTCAGAAGAGCCTGAATATCGCCGGCGTTAACTTCACCATCTTTTGTCAAATCTGCAGCTGGGTTATTTTCCCCAGCAGCAATGAGGTTCAGCATAGCCTGGATATCGCCAGCATTAACCTCATCATCACCTGTCAGGTCACCTTCCTTAGCATGACCCTCTTCAACGGTCAGCTTAGAAACCTTGTCGACTTCTTGAGTTACGATGTCGGAATTCTCATCTATCATAACAGTACCATGAAGAGCAATCTCATACTCACCAGCAGCTACAGTAGAAGCAACCTGCAATGTAACCTTAGCAATAACAGCCTTCTGGCTAGGACCAACAGGTGTTTCAGTCTCAGCAGAAATCTTGTTTCCTTCAACGTTTACAGGATCTACCCACTTCTCAGCAGCCTCTGCACTAACCAGAGTGATACCCTCGGGAAGAACGAGGTTAGTCTGCCAGTTGACGATGTTAAGGTTGTTAATCATGAGGATGTTAACTACGACAGTCTTACCTGCGGTAGCCGTTGCCTCACTTGCTTCCAGGTAGTTGTTCGCGCGTTTAAGAGCAGCATTTGCACCAATGCAGGTGAGTGCAGCCATCAACATAAATAAAAATCTTCTTTTCATAAGATAAATTTTTAAAGTGAATAAATTGTTTTTATTTGTTTTAGTTTATGTCTTGAAGTAAGCTTTCTAGGTCTAAGCACACTTATACGATGCAAACTTACACATTTTTTTTCAACCACCAAAGATTATTTTATTTTTTTTTGTTTTTTTTGACAGAATAGTATTTTTTCTTGCTTTTCCTGCGCAGAAAAGGGGTTTAGAGCTATATCCATCCATTATCTTGATACCATTTTATGGTAGCTGGAACGCCTTGCTCCAATTTCCACTGAGGATTGTAGCCAAAATCGCGTTTAGCAGGTTCTATGTCGCATTGCCAATTGCGTTGGCTAAGTATGTGAAATTTATCATCGTTCAGTGCATTCATCTTGCCTGTGATGTGGCTTACACGCGTGCTTACCCAGCAGATGATACGCAGCAACCACAGGGGAGCCTTTATATGCAGAACCCAGGGATTACCAAGGCACTGTTGCAGCAGGTCGCTAAAGCGGCGACTGTTGTAAATCTCGCCATCGCTGAGGAAGTAGCCCTTACCAACGGCATCGGGTGCATCCATACATTTATATATGGCCTGAACGACGTCCATCATATAAACGAAAGTTATCTCCTGAGGCTGGTAACCAACAGCAAAGTCGATATGCTGACTGATACTTTTTGCCATCATGAAGTAATCTTTCTCGCGCGGGCCATATACACCTGTTGGCCTTAGGATGGTGTAGGGAAAGTCCTTCTGCTGTTGCAGATACTCCTCAGCCTGCAGTTTACTACGGCCATAGGCGGTATTAGGCTGGGGGGTATCTGTAAGCAGTATAGGGCTGTATATCCAAGGATTGTCTGCTGACGCCTTCCGCACGGGTTTCTCTCTGATAGCGCCATAGATGCTCAGGCTGCTCACAAAGACAAACCTCCTTGGCACCATATCCTCTGCACGTAGTGCATCTATGAGATGTCGGGTGCCGTCCATATTGGTACGGAAGAAGTCATCCTCGTTCAGACACTTGGTAGCGCCGGCGGCATGCACTACATAGTCCCATCCCTTACCGCCCATCTGCTCCTTATATTGGCAGAGCTGCTGGCGCAGTAGGGTAGGGTTGGAAAGGTCGAGTTGGGCAAAACGTATGCGTTCGTCTTGCAGATAGCCGCGGCTACTGGTACCGCGGACACCTGCCCAGACCTCGAACCCTTTGTCCAGTCCCTCCTGGACTATGTAACTGCCTATGAAGCCGCTGGCTCCTGTTACCAGTATTGTCATTCTTCGTCGATTACTTCCTCATCCTCCTCTGCTGGAGTGGGACCGTAGGATTTCAGGTTATACATCTTCAGTATCTCAGGACTGAGGAATCTGTCATCCTTGCCCATTGTGAACTTGGGAGGTATATAGCCACCCAGATCCTGGCGCTTATAGGGTGCAGCTGCACCTGGCATTACCAAACGGAAGTCGATGAGATACATGAGAGAACGTTTTTCGGCTATCTCCAATACGCCGTCCACTTCGCTAACACCCCAAGGATTACGCATGGAGAAGGCATATTTATCAGGATAACGTGTGTACATAACCGTGAAGGCGTGACCAGTAACGGTCTCCAATGTGCCGGTTGGCACGCCACCCTCGTGGAATCCACCTACGCTGATCATTCCGTTCTTCAGCGCATAGTCAACAACGATGGACAACTCATTATTGTAGAGTGTGTTCCAGCCGTATGACCAACTGTCACCATCGCCAGTAAAAGGGGGAGCCGCATGCTCTGTGCCGATGCCGCCCAACTTACCTGTGCCAAAGCAGGTGAGCCATTTCATCAGTGCTTTCTCCATAATGGTCGCCCAGTTGAAAACGCCATTCTTGCCGCTAACCTGAACACAGCTTCCGCTGCTGTTGCAAAGCAGTTTGTTATCAACAGCCACCTCAATAGGATTGCCCTGTGGGTCAAACATCTTTATAACGTACTGGGTGGTTGTCTTCTTAGTGATGATACTCTTGATAAAGTCGGGGTAGATATATGCGAGAGAGGCAAATACGGCACACATACTGCAGTCACCAATACCATGCTGATTTACATCGGCAGGGGTAGGATTACCATTGTTAAGTGGGTAAAGGTTGATTGACTTTGCTGTCCACTTGTTATAATCAGCATTTACATCGGCAACCGCACAATCCGGTTGGTTGCTGGCGTTGGCCAGCCATTCAATCTGCTCCTGGGTAGCTGCAGCATATTTTGCATACTTGTTACCCATAGGTGAAGTGCTGGAGTGTGATGAGCTGCCTTTCAAGTTCCATACCTTAGTTGTATCTGTATAGATAGTTGTACGAGAAGGGAAGGGAACGCTCTCCGTTGCATCATGTGCTGCTGCAGGAGACTTATAGAAATGGCGGACGATGGTACCTGCCTTTAATACAAGTAACTCATCATCATGATTGAGAATGGTATAGGTGCTTGTAGTGCCAGCCCCACGAGGGATGGCCTTGAAGCTCTTCATGTCGTCGGCATATACAAGATCGAATAAAGACTCCTCGCCTGTGCTTTTTATTTGCTTCATCACAGGACCGCTGAATACCCACCTCTCATCACCTTCGTAATGTTTGGTCGAGCTGCTCATTATACGCCATCCCAGATACCAGTATCCACTAAGCTGACCTGGCTCTGATGCTGGCATGAACTCCAGAAATTTGATTTTCTGTACATCATAGGAGACAATGGTGTTGTCATCCAACGTAATGTCAAGACGTTGTCCGTATGACATTAGACTCACCATCACAAGGATGGCACTTAAAAAAAGATTACGTTTCATCTTCTGTAGTTAATTTCTTATATTTAGGGATATAGTTATTACTCTATTACAGCAGCATAACCGCCGTTCTTCATCATCTTAATGTCAAGTGTAGTGGAGGCGCTAACCTGACGCTGCTCCTTGTTGTAGTGCATAGCCTGCCAGTTGGCATTCACACCATCCTTGTAGGCAGTCAGCGTATGATTGCCAGCGCCCAGGAAATCAAGTTTCAGGCTAAAGGTGCGTGAATCCTCCTCACCGTTGCAGATACCGCCAATGAACCACTTGTTACCCTTGCGCTTAGCGGTGATAACATACTTACCAGCTTCGGCAGCGAGACAACGGGTCTCGTCCCATGTAGTGGGAACAGAAGCTATATAGCGTGTACAGTCATCGTTCTGATAGTAACGTGTAGGATTATCAGCCAACATCTGAATACCGCTCTCCAGTACTACATAAAGAGCCATTTGGAAACAACGAGTTCCCATAGCGCCACTGTTGGGACGACTGGCATGGTAACGGTCGGGCTGCATGTTGTTCATACCGCCGGGAGTGAAGTCGGCAGGACCAACAGCGTTACGGATGAAGGGGAGGTAGGTGGTGTTCTCAGGACGACAGCTACCCATCTGCTCCAAACCACGTATGCCCTCGTAAGACAGGAAGTTGGGATACTCATATTCCAAACCTGTGGGGGTAAATGATCCGTGCAGGTCAACCAACAGCTTATACTTGGCAGCCTCAGAGACAACACGCTTGTAGAAGTTCACCATCCACTGGTCTGCATGGTCCATGAAGTCAATCTTCACACCAGCTACGCCCCATTCTGCGTATGTCTTGAAGAGATCCCAGTTCTGCTCTACTGTCAACCAAGGGAGCCACAGGATAACACCCACACCCTTGCTCTTGCAGTACTGAATCAGGTCCTTCAGACGCATATCATCGTTTGCTGTATAGGGATCACGGGTATCCTTAGCCCAGCCTTCGTCCAACAGGATATATTCAACACCATATTTAGCTGCGAAATCTGCAAAGTAGGCATAGGTCTCGTAGTTACAGCCAGACACGAAGTCAACATCAGGGCCGAAGGGAGCTGCACCGTTCCACCATTCCCAACTTACCTGTCCGGGCTTAATCCAACTGGTATCTGTGAAGGCAGGTTTGCGTGAGAGCTGCAATGTAACTGTCTGCTCTACGATTCCCTTACTGTCTGTAGATACAACATAACGCCAAGGGAAGGTACGGGTACCAGCTGTCTTGGCAATAAAGTTTCCTTCCTCTGTTATCTTCTCTCCACGGTCGCCTCTGGGTTCCCATTTAATAGGAGCCTTCGGATAAATAGCTTCGATACCTTCTGCTGTGGGCTGCAAGAAAAGACGGGGATAGTCATCCACATCAGCCTCGCCCATCAACAACTGGCTGTCGTTAGGGCCTGAAAGCAAACAGGGGATGGTGGAAAGTTTACGGTCGCTCTGGTTCCACTGCTCCAGATTCTCGTGTCTGTAAGCCTCCTCGAATGAAGTATTGAAGTTACCTGTCGTCTGACGATGAGCTACATAGCCCTCAGCAGGAACCAAGGTGAAGTTATCTTCCTGAACCTCAACCGTACCCTTAATCTTGGTTACGAATCGGTATGCAACAGCATTATCCATCACGCGCATCTCTACAGTGTAGTTTCCATATGAAAGGGTAGCCTGCGTATAAACATTGTCTACCGTACTATATTTAATGGGAACGACAGGTTTGATGGTTTCCTTTACAGCGTTTGTCTTTACGCCCTTGAAAGGAGTTTTACCGGCATAGTTCTTACCGCCAATCTGCATATTTACATCCTTCATGGTATAGAGCAGGGTTCCGTTCTTGGTAACCGTCCATCCTAAAGGACTCTGTTGTAATTGTACATGCAAAGTGCCGTTGGGGGATACAATCTCCTTGTTCTGTGCGGCGTGTCCTGCGAATGAGGTGACAGCAAAAAGTATTGCCGCTGCTGTCAGGTTTTTCATAATCTTCATATCTTCGTTTTAGTTCTTTTTACTCCCATTTATGTGTCATTTATACCATTTTTCCGCATAGCGTGGCGCAAAGTTAACAAATATAAATTAATCTGTAAAGCATTTAATCATTTTTTACCAAAAAAAGACAGTACCGATGGGA
>DLBF01000001.1 GCA_002494215.1 Prevotellaceae bacterium UBA7028 | reverse complement strand
TGGTTTTCCTTGTATGCAAGCATCCAGATAAAACCACGCCCTTTCAACATCAGTGCTGTGACCATCACTTAGCTCAACGCCAAAGCATTATCTATTTTCTCCTAAAATCTTCCATGTAGATATATGAGACTAGAATGCGTGATATAGTCAGACTCTGATTCTATAAACAACCTCCATTAGATGAGATTACATAGAATTACCGGATTCTTGGATGAGAGAGGTTAGTTCGAAAGAACGGTCAGCGGATTGGAATGCGGCTGATAGGAGCTTGCTCATAATCAGCTGCAATCCAAGCCACTGGCGGAAGCACGAAAGTGCTGCTCTATCAACCAAGAATCATTTGACCTGCGAATAAAATTTCTGCTATTTCTGCTATTTCTGCGGGACTAAAATAAATCTGTGGAATCTGTGTGAGAATTTTGAATTATAACATCACCTTTTTGCCGTTAGCGATGCATATGGCGTTCTTTAATTTTGAAATTTGATTTTTGAAATTTGAATTGGCCAATCTTCTGCCGTTCAAATCAAACACCGCCCCCTCCCATTTGGGGGAGGGCTGGGGAGAGGGGCGATTTATTGCCGTCTCATCATCTTCTATGAGTTCTATCCTGAAGTTATCCACCTTGAACCATCCCGTTCCGTCGTTTGATGTCGTAACGGAGCCATCGCTCTTCATGTTTCCGCTGCGTATTCCTAAGGTCAGCGACTCGCCTGCCGACACATGAACCGTTACCTCCATATCCTTCAGGATGAACGGCGTGCCGCCCGTGTCTCCTGTATAGCCCGCAAAGGTAGCCTCTTCACCTTCCGTCAGGCAGTTCTGGTAGTCACTCTCGCTGCCAAAGTATGCCACGTTGTCGTTCGCAAACAGACGGGTAACACCCTTCTTGTTGTTCGCCACCCATAGCTGGCAGGTCACGCGGTAGGTGCCAGCCTTCAGCTTGCTGGCAGGAATCGTCTGGTACAGCTGGAAGTTGGCAGGGAAGGGTATGGTGTTGTACCAACAAACATTCTCGCCGTGGTGGTTCACCGCATCCCTGTTGATGCCGTAGCTGGAACCGCTCAGTGTTCCTCTCACTTTCCATCCGTAGGGCAGGTAAGCCTTCTTCTCTACGCCTCCGTGGTTGAAGGCCGTGGCAGAGGTCTGCTCGAAGTCGGGGTTCACCAGCAGCTGCTCCGTCAACGTCTTCTCGCTTTCCTTGGCCAGCGTAGGGAATACCGTAACCCTCAGCTCCGTACATCCGTAGGGGATAAGGCGTATCTTCTGTGCTGAGCCGTTGGCCACCGTAGTGTTCGTGCTTGGCGTTACGGGGTTGTAGCGGTTGTCCAGAATGGTCCATTTGACGGGTGTCACATCCACCTCTATCGATACGGGAGCCGTCTCCTTGTCGAAGGGATAGGCCGTTGCCAGCAGGTTCTTGTCGGTAACGAGGGTAAGCTGCTGCTCGCCCTGCACCATGCCATAGTTCCACTGGCCCGATGGTGTGATGCTCCAGCACTTAAAGTCGGGGTTCTCGGGCACCTTGCCTGCCATATTGCTATAGACATTGGTATCCTCCGTCATCGTTTGCGGAATGGCAAAGCAGTAGAGCAGGGGACCGCATTCCACGTATTGTCCCTGGTCGGCATTCAGTGTGCATATCTGAGGTTTCATCTCGAAGTCAACGCTCACTACGTCGCCATTCTGGAATGTGCGGTTCAGTGTGGCAAACGTCTGAGCCTTGGCATCAACGTTAACCGCCTCCCCGTTAATCTTTACCGTATATTTTTTGCACCATCCTGGAATGCGGAAGAGGAAGGGGAATTCCGTTGCATTCTTCATGCTGAAACGGAAGTCGATATGCCCGCTGAAGGGATAGTAGGTCTCCTCCACGATGCGCACACTGTCTGTCCCCACCTTGAAGGCAATCTCCGAAGGGCTGTACATGGCAGCCACGATGGCGTTATTCTCTCCGCGCAGCCACAGGCGACTGGCAAAATTAGGCATCAATCGGTGTATGTTGCCCGCACAGCATTCCGTCTCGTGTGTGGGGCGGTAAGCTTGCCAGGTAGAGCCGCGCTTGAAGTAAGTATTGTCCGAGTTACCTGTACACAGAATCTGGTTTAGCCCCGAGAAGTACTGCAGCGAGCGGAAATCCTTCGTGTGGCAGGCAGGTCCCGCATTAAAGACAGCACGCTCTATGCGGTCCGCCCATTCAGCTTCGCCCGTTGCCGTCAGGAAGTAGCCCAGCGACCAAGTATAGTCTATGATGTCGCAGGTCTCGTGTACCTGGTCTATGTCGTTGCCAACCGTATATTCCTCGCTGCTGGGAACGCCGTCGGGCAGGAGATGGTCGCGTTCCAGTCGTCTCTCGGCATTCAGCGCCAGCGTCAGGTACGACTTATCGCCCGTGTAGGCATACAGCAGCATGGGAATCTTCAGCATCTCGCTGTACGTAACGCCATGTATGTACAGGAAGTCCTCTGCCCCGGCCACCTTGCTGTCCAGCTCAAAGCCACCCGTTCTGTAGGCAGTCTTTGCCTTTGTCATCAGTGCCGTCTGTGCCTGCTGACCGTACAGCCACATCATACCCTCTATATTAACAATGTGACGGCGCCCGTTGCACAGGTCGCTTGTTGTCATAGAGTTGTAGTTGTTGGTCAGGGCGGTACGCACCTTTCGGTCGCCCGTCACCTCGTAGTAAGCTTTCAGGGCACGGAAGAAGACCGCCTGTGGCCAGAGGCTTGATATCACCCCGTTTCCCAGTCTGCCGTTGCTCTGCGGATGGTTCAGCGTATATTTTATACCCTCTTCGCCTTTGCTGATCAGTTCTTCGTCCTTCAGCAAATAGCCCAGACGCAGCAATCCGTCCGTATAATAGGCAGTCTGCTCATAGCGCCACCAGTCCTGCCCGTAGTCCCCGTTGCGTGGGATGTCGCCCGCCCACAGACAAGTGTTGTAAGGGTAGGAGAGGGCCTCGGGGTGCCCCGTCATACCCTCCTTCATGCGTTGCATGTATTCCAGAAGCCAACCTTTGGGAGTTATATCCTTTATCAATCCTTCGGTAAATACCGAATAGTTCTTGGCGCTTGCCAATGATGCTGATAGCAAAAGGCTACCAATAATGATGCTGCTTTTTAGTTTCACTTTTTGAAGCATTAGGTTAAAATTTGCGTATATAATTTGTATTTTGTGTCACAAAAGTACATATTATAATTCATATATGCAAATTCTATCTCCATTTTCTTACTGACCTTCCGCCATCCTTCTATAGAACTCCGGCTGCGCCAGTTCCATAAACGGGTGTTTATTTCAGTTGCCTCAGCGCCTGGCAAAGCTGGTCGGGGCATGAGGTTGGCTTGGCACCGCAGCGGATGCCATCTAGCTTGTCGATAACATCATCTATCTTCTGGCCTTTTACCAGGCTGCAGATTCCCTGCAGGTTGCCCGGACAACCGCCAAGAAAGGATACCTGCTGAATCACATTGTTGTCGTCTGCTGTTACAGTAATCAATTTGGAACACGTTCCTTGTGTGGGATATTCAATCTGTTTCATAATTTCTGTCTTTATTTCATTGTCATTATCTTGGTTGGACATGCCAGGGTGCATTTACTGCACTTGATGCAGTCGGGATGCAGGTAGCCGTTCTCTTGTCCGCGGCTGTCATAGGGTGTGAGCTGCATGGGGCAGACACGTGCACAGCTTTTACACTTCATCTGGCAACTGCTGGCAACGTGGATGTTGCTAAATGGGCCAGGCAGGGGAGCCTTCTTCGGTGCCACCCAGTTAGAGATGGTTCCCATCGGGCAGAACGAGCACCAGGTGCGTGGTGCATAGATGAACGAGAGGACAACACCCACAATGGTGGTAACTACTATGATTGTCCAGAACACACGACCGATGCCAGCCCACATGGCTAATCCTCCCTCGCTCCAGGGAACAGTCAGCGTCAGCTGAAGTCCAAACATGCTAAAGATGAATATCACCATGAACAGGCGGAAGCCGAAGGTGCGTACGAACTGAGGGATTGGACGGTGGGGCGAATACTTCGACAATAAACGGTCGTACATATTTCCGCGCGGGCATACATGTCCGCACCACCAGCGTCCCTTCCAGATACTTGTCAGTACAGGACCTATCATGCAGATAATAGCTATAAGTCCTATCACCGGGAAGAACCATGCCAATGCAATGTATGCCAGGATTATCCAGTAGAGCGGTTTGCCCGGCGTCTCAAAATGTCTGTGAAATCTCTTCTGTGCCATTTCCTTTGTCTCTTATATATATATAATACCTTATATTATTATTGGTATTTCGTAAACTGATATTTCTCCCTTAATTCTGCTTTCTTCTCATCGCTTAGACTGTTAAAGTACCCTTTCCAACCGGGGCAGAAGTTGATATGCCATCGCCAGAAGCGGCCCAAGGCAGACTTAGGGTTCTTGTCGTAGTAGGCTCTGAATTTGCAATTCTCACATTGATACTGTTTCATAATTTTATTTTTTCTTTAGTGTTTCAATAATTGTATCCAGGTCTTTTGCCAGGTGGACGTAATCCTCCAATTTGAATGGGCAGGCCCTCATTTCCTTTCTCATGCCGGCGGGGATACACTCGTAGGCCTGTTCCTCCATAGCCTTTCCCTTCTCCGTCAGGCTTACTATTTGCTGACGTTTGTCCTCTTCCCCTTTTTTCCTGAACACGATACCCAGTTTCTCCATGCGTTGTAGTAGGGGAGTAACGGTGTTGGTTTCCAATAGCAGGCGATGGGCAATGTCGTTCACCGGCTGTCCGTCCTTCTCCCAAAGCACCATTAGTACCAGGTATTGCGGATAGGTGATTCCCAGCGTGTTCAAGATGGGGGTATATGCCTGGGTTATCAGTCGTGCTGCCGTGTATAGACGGAAACAGATCTGCTTGTCAAGTCTTAATTCTTCATGCATAGTCTTTTGTCCTTTACAGCATTGCTTCTACATCCTTCTCAAAGTCTTTCGGGGCTGTAGTAGGAGCATAGCGTCTGATGGTCTTTCCGTCTTTTGATATCAGGAACTTGGTAAAGTTCCACTTGATGTCGCTATCTTTCTCCACACTCTTACTGATAGCCTTAAAGAGCGCCTTGGCTGCCTTACCTTTCAACCCCTTGTATTCCTCGGCAGGAGCCTGAGCTTTCAGGTACTCAAAGATGGGTTCAGCTTCAGGGCCGTTCACATCTCCCTTCTTCATAATCTGGAAAGTAACGCCATAGTTCAACTGGCAGAATTCCTCAATCTGTCCGTCGCTGCCTGGGTCTTGCTCCTTGAACTGGTTGCATGGGAAGCCGATAACAACTAGACCCTTATCCTTGTATTTCTGGTTGAGCTCCTCCAGCCCAGCAAACTGGGGTGTGAATCCACACTTGCTGGC
>DLBF01000059.1:8269-8395 GCA_002494215.1 Prevotellaceae bacterium UBA7028 | reverse complement strand
GTGCCCCTGATTGCCGACGGCGGATTGCGTTACAGCGGCGATGTCGTAAAGGCTTTGGCTGCCGGCGGTTACAGCGTAATGATCGGTTCTCTGGTTGCCGGCACAGAAGAGAGTCCTGGCGACACC
>DLBF01000059.1:0-8202 GCA_002494215.1 Prevotellaceae bacterium UBA7028 | reverse complement strand
TACAACGGCCGTAAGTTCAAGAGCTACAGAGGCATGGGCTCACTCGAAGCTATGGAGTGCGGTAGTAAGGACCGTTACTTCCAAGCTGGCGTGAAAGACGTTAAAAAGTTGGTTCCCGAAGGTATTGCCGGCCGTGTTCCTTACAAGGGAACTGTTCAGGAGGTAATCTTCCAGTTGGTAGGTGGTTTACGCAGCGGTATGGGATATTGCGGTGCAAACACCATCGAACAGCTGCACAATGCAAAATTCGTCCGTATCACAAATGCCGGCGTTATGGAGAGCCATCCACATGATGTAACAATTACCAGCGAGGCGCCCAACTACAGTCGTCCTCAATAATAGTATATAAGGTATGAAGAAGATTCTGTGTTCATTTTTGTTTCTTGTTGCAGGCGTTGGTGCCAATGCACAGGATGATCCTATCGTGATGCACGTAAACGGCCAACCGGTTCCACGCAGCGAGTTTGAGTACAACTACAACAAGAACAACTCTGATGGTGTTTTGGACAAGAAGAACATAGAGGAATATGCACAGCTTTTTGTCAACTACAAACTGAAGGTGCAGGCCGCTTTGGACAACCACTTGGATACTCTCTCAAGCTATCAGAAAGAGTTCCGCCAGTATCGAGATCAGCAAATCCGACCTCTGTTGATTCCGCAGAACGCAATGGAAGAGGAGTGCAAGAAATATTACAATCAGATGTTGGTAGGCCTTCAGGGCAAAGAACTTCTACAACCCGCACATATCTTCTTACGTGTGCCTCAGACCGCCACAGAAGAGGCTCAAGCTGAGGCAAAGGCTCGCATAGACTCTATCAATCAAGAAATAAAGAATGGAGCAGACTTCGCCGAACTAGCCAAGAGGTTTTCACAAGACCCTGGTTCTGCAGCCCGTGGCGGCATACTTCCCTGGATTGGCCCCAATCAGACTTTGAAAGAATTCGAGGATGTTGCATACAGCCTGGAGGTGAATCAAGTGTCAGAGCCCTTCCTCTCAACAGTGGGATACCACATTGTCAAACTGATGGACAAGAAACCTCTGGAGAGCTACGATGAGCTGAAGGAAAGAATCCGTCGTTACCTGGAAGGACAGGGTTTAGAGAACCAACTCGCAACCCAAGTGTTGGATTCTATAGCACAGCACTCTTCACCCCAGAAGACTGTTGAGGAAATCCTTGACGAAGAGACAGAGCGTCTCTGCGCCCAAGACGAGGAACTGAAATACCTGGTTAAGGAGTATCATGACGGACTGCTGCTTTTTGAGGAATGCAGCAGAAACGTTTGGGAACCTGCCAGCAAGGATACGACAGGTTTGGCATCCTACTTCAAAGCAAACAAGAAAAAATATGCCTGGAAGGAGCCTCATTTCCGCGGTCTTGTTTATTACTGCAAGAATCAGGCTGATATAAAGGCCGTTAAAAAGTGCTTGAAGGGCGTCCCCGAGAATAAATGGACTGTCAAGATACGTGAGCAGTTCAACAAAGATAGCGTAACAGTTCGTATGGAGCGTCGCCTCTTTAAGAAGGGTGAAAATGCCAATGTTGACGTTTTGGCCCTGAAAGACAAGAGTGCCAAGTTGAACCCAATAAAGGATTACCCATATGTGGCTGTTGTAGGAAAGGTACTGAAGAAAGGACCTGCAGAATGGACCGACATCAGCAACCAGGTTGTTACGGACTACCAGCGCATGCGCGAGGACGAGTACGTAGCAAAGCTAAGAAAGCGTTACACTTTCGAGATACATGAAGACGTACTGAAAACAGTAAATAACCACTAATGTTTATGAAAATCTGCGGCAGATATATTTCCCTAGTATGCCTATCTATCTATAGCGTTTTCTCTTTTGCTCAAAGCATTCAGAGCAACGTAATAGATGAAGTTGTATGGGTAGTTGGTGACGAAGCCATACTGAGGTCGGATGTAGAGAAACGCCGCCTTGAGTTTGGAAGTTCTGTCCCAGGCAACCCATATTGCGTTATTCCCGAGCAATTGGCCATCCAAAAGCTCTTCCTTCATCAGGCTGCCATAGACAGTATTGAGGTAACTGACACGGAAATCAACCAGTATGTAGAGGAGTTTATCAACCAGCGTGTTTTGGCTGTAGGTTCCAAAGAGAAATTGGAGGAATACGAAGGCATGACAATGACCCAGTTGCGTGAGATGTATTACGACGAGTACAAGAACTCTCTGACTATGCGCGACATGCGTAAAAAACTGACAGAGGATGTGAAGGTTACTCCTGCTGAGGTTCGTAGATATTTCAAGGATTTACCAGAAGATAGCCTTCCATTGATTCCTACTCAGGTTGAGGTACAACTATTGGTTCAACAGCCACGAATCCACCAAGAAGAGATTGATCGAGTTAAGAACACCCTGCGTGAATATGCCGAGCGTGTAAACTCAGGCAGCACATCATTCTCTACCCTCGCCCGTCTGTATTCCGAGGATCCGGGATCAGCCCGACAAGGAGGCGAAATGCCTTACATGGGACGCGGCGAGTTGGACCCAGGCTTTGCCAATGTTGCCTTTGGCATGACAGACCCTTCCAAGGTCAGCAAAGTTGCACAGAGCGAGTTCGGCTTCCATATTATCCAGCTAATAGACAAGCGTGGCGATAAGGTAAAGTGCCGCCACATCCTGAAACGCCCAGAGGTTCAGCAAGAGGACATTGATACAGCTTTGGTTCACCTTGACTCAATAGCTGAGCAGATACGTAGGGAGAAAGTGACATTCGAGGAGGCTGTATTGTACGCTTCTGACGACAAGGATACACGCAACAACCGTGGCATCCTGTCTAACACAAAGATTGACGAGCAGGCTGGCGGACAAATCACCACTACAAGATTTGAAATGAGCGAACTGTCAACTTTCTCTCCCGAACTGGCACGTGTGATAAGTACAATGGAGATCGGAGAAATCTCCAAGCCTTTCACAATGATAAACAGCAAGGGCAAAACCGTTTGTGCCATTGCAAAACTGAAGAACAGAATCAATTCCCACAGGGCAAGTATCTCTGAGGATTTCCAGATTTTGAAAAATCAAGTGGAAGAAAAAAAGAAAGAACAGGTTATTCTTGATTGGATAAAGGAAAAGCAGCGCACGACCTACATCAGGATAAATCCCGACTGGCGCGACTGCGAGTTCCAATACCCCGGCTGGATTAAGTGATGAATCATCGTCTGTCTGCAATATGTACACTAATCTTGTTTGGCGTTTGTCTGATATTTGCTGTTACCCCTGTACGCAGGACGGCAAATAATAATAGAGCAAAAACGGCAAACAAAGACAGTCGTGTGCATTTGCTACACGCCGATAAACTCTATTTCGACCAACGGCTTCACCAGACTGCACAGTTCTTGGTCGGAAATGTACAGTTCAGTCATGAGGGAACACTCATGTATTGCGACAGCGCCCTTTTCTACGAAGCCTCAAACTCCTTTGATGCTTATGGCAATGTACGCATGATACAGGGAGATACGCTGAAGCTCACTAGCGACGTACTGTATTACAACGGAATAGACAGACTGGCTCGCGCCCGTTACAATGTGGTGCTGACACACCTGAAGACAATCCTCTACACTGACAGTCTCGACTATGACCGCATCTACGATCTGGGATACTTCTTCGAGGGGGGACGTCTTCTGGACCAAGGAAATGAGTTGACAAGTGACTGGGGCGAATACCAGCCATCCACCCATCAAGCCGTTTTCAACTACAATGTTAGACTAGTTAATCCCGAACCGCCAGAACCTCCGAAGACCGTCTTGGTATCCGATACATTATATTATAATACCAATACTGCCATTGCACATGTTGTCGGGCCTTCCAATATTGAGAATGGAGAGAGCCACATCTACTCCGAACTTGGCTACTATAACACCAAGACCGACGAGTCCTATATGCTTAACAGAAGTATCCTGGTGAATGAAGGAAAGCGTTTGGTTGGTGACAGCGTTGTTTGGGACGGTATGTCAAAGATAGGTGAAGCATTCGGGAACTTCATTTACACAGACACCGAAAATAAAAATATGCTTACGGGTAACTATTGTTATTATGTTGACAGTATAGGCTATTGCGAGGCATATGATAGCGCCATGGTAATAGACTTCTCGCAAAAAGACACTCTGTTTGCTCATGCAGACACCTTTAAGGTCTTCACATACTTCATCGACACCGACAGCATGTATAGGGTTTTACATGCCTACAGACGGGTGCGCGCTTTCAGGGAGGACGTTCAGGCCGTCTGCGATTCTATGGTTTATAACTCCAAGGACTCTTGTCTGGTAATGTACTACGATCCCATCCTCTGGCAGAACGGTCAGCAGATGCTAGGCGAGGAGATAATATCCTTCTTTAATGACAGCACATTGGATAGCGTACAAGTGTTGCGCCAAGCATTATCGGTAGAACAGATAGACAGTATCCATTATAATCAGGTTGCAGGACACGAGATGCACTTCTACTTCAAAGAAGGCGAGATGTACCTTTCCACTACAAAAGGAAATGTCTTCTTCAACTATTACCCCTTTAATGAAGACAGTGTCATGGTCGAGATGAACCATACCGAGACCACCTTACTGAGACTGTACATTCAAAACGGCAAGGTTAACTATGTATGGATGCCTGCTGCAACTGGTACGATGTACCCTGTACCTCTGATACCACCAGACGAATTGTATCTTTCCAACTTCGCCTGGTTCGACTATATCAGGCCAAAAGACAAGATGGATGTTTTCAACTGGCGCGGCAAGAAGGCTGGAAGTGAACTAAAGAAGAGCGTTCAGCGTGTAGCGCCAAAGCAGAAACTATCGGATATTAAACAATAGAAATAACAGGTTATGGGATTGTTCAGTGCAAGGCAGCCACGTAAATTCAGACGGGTTAGCATCTATACCGACGAGCGTAAGGAGAAGTTGCAGAAGCTGGTAGAGCAGGTGGAACGCGAAAAGAGTGGAGCACAGCCTACCGAGGGAACTTTCAAGGCTGACAAGTTCAAGGGGGCCTTTATCAATTTCACCCCCCGTGCACAGCGCTATAAGGAACATGGCGCTCGCATAGGCTGGCCCTTGGCAATCTTGCTCATTTTCGTTCTACTGATTATTTGGAGATTTATAATGACAGGCAAATCTTAAACGTATGGATATCATTCACCTTCTTCCGGATTCAGTTGCTAACCAGATAGCAGCAGGCGAGGTCGTTCAGCGCCCGGCATCAGTGATAAAGGAACTGATGGAGAATGCCGTTGACGCAGGTGCATCAACAGTAGATGTACTTGTTGTTGACGCAGGCCGCACATCTATCCAAGTGATTGACGACGGAAAGGGAATGAGCGAACAAGATGCCCGCATGGCCTTTGAACGTCATGCGACATCCAAGATCAAACAGGCAGAAGACCTGTACTCTCTCCATACCATGGGATTTAGGGGCGAAGCCCTTCCCTCCATTGCCGCCGTTGCACAAGTACATCTTCAAACCAGGACAATAGACAATGAACTGGGAACGGACCTTACCATCGAAGGCTCCCAAGTTGTCGAACAGGAAGCTTGTTCTTGTCCTGTCGGCGCCAACTTCCAAGTTCGCAACCTATTCTATAACGTACCAGCTCGTAGGAAGTTCCTGAAATCCAACCAAACGGAACTGAACAATATCATTCAGGAATTTGAACGAATCGTATTGGTGAATCCAACAGTCTCCTTCTCCTTCTCGCATAACGGCGAGATGATGACCAAGTTGCCCTCCAGCAATCTCCGACAGCGCATCGTAAATGTCTTCGGCAAAAAACTGAACGAGCAGCTACTGGCTGTCGATGTGGATACGACCTTGGCCCGCATCACGGGTTTTGTTGGCAAGCCAGAGACTGCCCGTAAGAAGAACACCAACCAGTTTTTCTTCGTGAATGGCCGATACATGCGTCACCCTTACTTCCATAAGGCTGTTATGGAGGCATTTGCACATCTTATCCCAGAAGGCGAGCAAATACCCTACTTCCTTTACTTCGAGGTTGACCCTGCTAATATTGACGTCAATATACATCCCACCAAGACAGAAATAAAGTTCGAGAACGATTCTGCCATCTGGCAGATTCTGGTGGCAGCCATCAAGGATTCCCTGGGCAAGTTCAATGCCGTGCCAACAATCGACTTTGATGTAGAGGGGCGTCCAGACATTCCCACTTTCGACTTCAATGCAGGGACTCAGGTACATGCGCCTAAAGTGCAAGTTGATAGCAGTTACAATCCATTCCGCTCAAGCGAGGGAAGAAGCCAGAAGCATGTACCCGTTGATTGGGAACAACTATACGCAGACATACAGAAGACCGAACCAGCTCAGGACTATCACATAGAGGAGGAACCAGAAGAAACCAAGGACCTGTTCTCTAGCGAAACGTCAGGTGAAATGGAGATGAGCAGTTGTCATTTCCAATATCGTGGTCAGTATATCCTTACGCCTGTACAGACAGGACTGATGATAGTTGACCAGCATAGAGCTCATGTCCGCATTCTTTACGAGAAATTCCTTCAGCAAATGGAAAGACAAAAGCCCTCTTCGCAGGGACTGCTTTTCCCCGACATGCTGCAATTGGCGCCGTCTGACGCCATCCTATTTCAGGATATGATGGACGAGTTACGCTCGCTTGGATTTGATATTGAGTCATTGGGCGGCGGAAGTTTCTCTGTTAACGGCGTTCCCTCTGACTTAAATGGTGCCAACCCTGTATCCATACTTTCCCAAATGGTAGAAACCGTCAAGGAAAAAGAAACTGGTATGGAAAACGAGTTGCAGCATCGCATCGCGCTTGTTATGGCACGCAATACAGCTATAGTTGCAGGTCAGGTACTTACCAACCAAGAGATGGAATCCCTATTGGGAGATCTCTTCCAGTGCCAGAACCCCAACCTCACCCCCACAGGAAAGGTTATTGTCTCTGTTTTGGAGAATAGCCAGATAGAAAGGATGTTCGGACGCTAATTTAAAAGGATCAAATCAAATTACACGAAAATATAATGGAACCAAAAGAAAAAATCATTCTAACGGGCGACCGCCCAACTGGAAAACTTCACATCGGCCACTATGTGGGCTCACTTCGTCGTAGAGTAGAGCTGCAGAACTCAGGCCTATATGATAAAATCTTTGTTTTCGAAGCCGATGCACAGGCTTTGACCGACAATATTGAAAACCCCGAGAAGGTTCGTCAAAACGTCATCGAGGTTGCACTCGACTATCTAGCAGCAGGACTTGACCCAGCCAAGAGCACCCTGTTCATCCAGAGTCAGATTCCCGAGCTTTGCGAATTGTCATTCTACTATATGGATATGGTTAGCGTAAGCCGTCTGCAACGTAACCCCACAGTCAAGACCGAGGTTCAGATGCGCGGTTTCAGCGGCGAGAGCATTCCCGTAGGCTTCTTCACCTACCCCATCTCTCAGGCTGCCGACATCACCATGTTCAAAGCAACCACTGTACCTGCCGGCGAAGACCAAGAACCCATGCTTGAACAATGTCGTGAGATTGTTCGCAAATTCAACAACATCTATGGCGACACACTTGTCGAACCCAACATTTTGCTTCCTGACAATGCCGCCTGCCTGCGTCTGCCCGGCACTGATGGCAAAGCCAAGATGAGCAAGAGCCTCGGTAACTGCATTTACCTTTCCGATTCTGCCGACGAGGTGAATAAGAAGGTTAAGAGCATGTACACAGATCCCACCCACCTGCAGGTTAATGACCCAGGCCATCTGGAGGGTAATACGGTCTTCACCTATCTCGATGCCTTTGCAACAGACGAGATGGTAGCGGCAATGACCACCGACTACCAGACCCTTCAGGAGATGAAGGACCATTATACACGTGGCGGTCTGGGCGACATGAAGTGCAAGAAGCTCCTGATGAACGTACTACAAGAGACATTGGAGCCTATTCGCCAACGCCGTGCAGAGTTCGAGAAAGATATTCCCATGGTATATGACATCCTACAGAAAGGATGCGAGACCGCCCGAGAGGTTGCATGCCAGACCATGGACGAAGTTCGTCGGGCCATGAAAATTAACTACTTCCAGGACAAAGCCCTGATTGAGGAGCAGTCACGTCGTTTCGCATCTAAATAAAAATATTCACGGAAATATTTTGCAAGTCCGCAGAATTGTGGTACCTTTGCTCCGCATTTCTCGAGGGGACTTGTTTCGGGCGTTTAGCTCAGCTGGT
>DLBF01000066.1:6822-7594 GCA_002494215.1 Prevotellaceae bacterium UBA7028 | reverse complement strand
ATCGAACGACTTGCGATAGATGTTATAATAAATGGTATTAGAGCGATTGAGCAACTCAAAACTTTTATCTGTAACAGAGTCTGGATATTCGAAATGAGCACTACTATAGTAAACATGCTTTCCGTCTGGTGCCCAGAATGGGAACACTTCGAGTTCGTTGGGGTTCTTCTCAATGTTCGTCACCTCGTTCTTCATCACATCATAGGCAATAAGGTCACTCTCCGTATCGTAGACTTCAATCTTATTAGGATCGTTGACGTGGAAGTTCTGGCGTGTGGTGTTCGTAGAATAGACTATCAGTGGCAGTTCAGGATGCCAGGCAGGATAGACACCAGCAGAGAGGACAGAGTCATTGCTCATATTGATTTTGCGAACCTTTCCATCATAGGCAATGACGGTACCACCATGATTCTGACGAGCATGGAACTGCATACGCTCTGGGTTATACTTCTGATAATTATGACAGTTGATACACTGTCCGTTAGCATTCTCTGTACATAGCATGTTGTCATAGATCACACTTTCATCATAAGTCTCCAGACTACGCTGACTTATTGTCAACTCCTCATAATTGGTGTAAGACGGGGAAATGAGGCGATAACTGATATAGGTATCGATGGAGTCTGGTGACACATAGATATTAAAGGGCTTGAAACGAGTCCACCGACCATCATTGCTGGCGTATGTCTCCACTTGTATTGCCTTGCCCTTGGCGGCTGCAGCGAGTTGTTTCCAGTCATCAATATCAGGCTGTGCCTTGTCACCTCTGCAG
>DLBF01000066.1:5064-6739 GCA_002494215.1 Prevotellaceae bacterium UBA7028 | reverse complement strand
GGCATAGCGCACGGCCATCTCCTCCCATTGGCCATTCATCTCGAAACTCAGCGGTGCGATATTGACGGGAACAGTGACATCCACATAGTCTGGATAGATTCTCGGCAGTGAGTCTGACTGCGTGAAATCAGTCGGCAACTGCTGACTACAGGCGCTGAACAATAAACTACTCATCCATATTAACCCTAGCAGGGTTCTTCCATATATTTTGGTAATCATCGATAAACAATAAACTATATACAACAATCTATAAACAACGAACGCATCCCTAATGGCTATACTTCAGGAAATAATATTCATAAAAGTAAGTGTTACCAAAGAAGGGATATAGGGCTACTCGGCCTATATCAGCAGAGCGGTTTTCATATTTCTTTAACTCTTTCATAAAAGAATCATAAGATTTCTTCACGCCCTTGTCGAAAGGCATTCTATCGAGACCTGGCCTATTCTCCATCTTCCCAAAGAGATAGGCAGCCTCTTGGAAAATGCGGGGCATAGGACTTTTGGGATGCAAACGTGCATAATGGGCAAAGCGGAGCCAGAATGCCTTAGGGTCTCTCTGCCAAAGGGCGCCCAGTACGGCCTGCTCCTGAAAATAAGAATCGTCAGAGTCCTGGCGGGAGAGCACCCTCATCAGATAATCCTCAACAAAACCATTATCAGCACCCAACCCGTTCTTGTAGTGCAGCATATGGGTGATGGGGCCCGTTTCCTTGTGCTGAGCCATCTGCTCCTGACGGCCCAACAATTGTTGCATCTCATCAGCCCATCGTCCATGGAAGAGAGTATGGCGGAGCAGATTCAACTCGCGCAGAGCAGCCTGATTCTCACCACTTAGCAGATAGCAGCGCACCATGAACTGCTGTAACTCCACTCGCCAGCCATACTCCACGCCATCTTCCATACACATACGATGACAGTCATTAAGAAGCCCATACTGATAGTAGATCATCCGCCCAAAGACGTGATACATCATATTGAAAGGCAAGGGGGTGTTACTCTTCGCATTACCCTTGGGGAAACTATACATCTCGTCAAGTTGACGGCCTAATCGCTGGAGGGCGAGATTATGCATCATGACGATGGCACGGGTAGGCTCCACATCACCCTGTTTCTGGCCCTCACGAATCACACCCTCCCAATCACACAGTTCAATACAACGTTGCATAACGAGTTCGTGCCGGAAGTTTTCATCCTTATACCAATAATCCCAGACGACGGCTATGAGGACTGTCCCCAATATCGCCTGTAAACTCCACTTGTATAATGGCTTCAGAGGTGTAAGCATAGCCTTCTGATAGAAGACAACCATCAACAAAAAAAACAGACCTAATATATAATAAGGTATATAATATGCGGGATAAGACTCTAAGACCACGAAAGCAGGTAGTGCCGTTGTCCAAAGGTCACTGAAGTTTGTCTGATAATAAACATAACGATAACAGAACAAAGGTACAGCAAAGACGCACAGCAGGGCAACAAAAGACACGATAGCATTGTGAGTACGGTTGTCGGAAAGACGCCAGGTCCATAGCCCCATCAGCAATACGGCTGCCAAGCCGTAGACCCCCATGAGCGGATAGCCCACTACCGTAGCAACGACGATGGCAACTATACGAAGCCACAGTTTCTGGGACATGATTCTGAAGAGCCATAGCATCGCAACGGCAATGGT
>DLBF01000066.1:0-4927 GCA_002494215.1 Prevotellaceae bacterium UBA7028 | reverse complement strand
AGGCTCATATCTGCCACCAACAGGATAGCCACAGGAATCAACGCCAAGACAGCCCAGTTATCAGGGATGCGAAAAGTCCGTTTGGTAAGCCACATCAGCAGCAGCCACCATCCGCACAGCATCACCACACCCATCCAGGGGTAGAAGAAATACTGAGTGAAATAACAACTAACATAGGACAGCAACCCTCCAGGCACCAGCATCTGCTCACGAAAGAAGAGCGAAGTGTCAAGAAACAAATTGTACTGCTGGACTTTCCAGAGCAAGTCAGACTCGTATGCAATCAGCGCAAAGGCGACAAGCAACAAGGCTCCGATCCATGATAGAAATGGTATAACTCTTTTCATTGAATGTTTTATAATTTGCTGCAAAGATATATATTTTCCCTGTAAATACTGCACGAAAGGATAAAAACTTGATATTGGGGCGTCATTTTAATTTGCTAACTTTATCATTTGTTTCATTTATACTCATCAAATGTAACCAAAAGGAAGAAATTAACAGGTTGAAACGTTTTTTAACTAAAAAAGAAATCCTAATTCAGATTATTACCTTATCTTTGCATCGTATTTCGACAAGAAAGAGATTTTTATCTTTATAATTAACATTATTCATTAACTAACAAATTAAAATTCGCTTATGAAAAAGTTATTTACTTTAGTTGCAATGGCTCTTATGGCCGTTGGTGCGAACGCTCAGACCACTATCTGGGAGGAGAACCTCGCTGGTCTGGATGCAGTTCCTTATTGGTTCGGTTCTTCTGAAGGTACAGATGCTACCGCTGAGGCTACAGCAGACGGTATCGCTCTGATGAACCCCCGCAAGCAGGATCAGATTTGGACTCCACAGACTGTCGTAACAGCTGATGGTTTCACTGTTGAGGAAGACCACAACTACAAGGTCATCATCGAGGTGAAGGTTCCCGCAGGTGAGGGTACATATCAGGTACAGCTCGGTAGTTGGGCCACAAACTTCCAGAAGGAGGTTCCCGTTGTTGGTAACGATGACTGGCAGACTTTGGAGATTGACTTCCCCGAGTACGGTGGCTCCACAGACGAGAATGCTGCTCACGTTGTATTCCAGAACGGTTGGGTAGTTGGTACCAGCGTTGTAAAGAGCGTTAAGGTTATTGAGTACGGTGAAGAAGAAGGAGAGACTGAGGAACCTGCCGCTCTCATTTGGGAGGAGAATCTCGCTGGTCTGGATGCAGTTCCTTATTGGTTCGGTTCTTCTGAAGGTACAGATGCTACCGCTGAGGCTACAGCAGACGGTATCGCTCTGATGAACCCCCGCAAGCAGGATCAGATTTGGACTCCGCAGACTGTCGTAACAGCCGATGCATTCACTGTTGAGGAAGACCACAACTACTTAGTTGTTATTGAGGTGAAGGTTCCCGCAGGTGAGGGTACATATCAGGTACAGCTCGGTAGCTGGGCTACTAACTTCCAGAAGGAGGTTCCCGTTGTTGGTAACGACGACTGGCAGACTTTGGAGATTGAGTTCCCCGAGTATGGTGGCACCACAGACGAGAATGCTGCTCACGTTGTATTCCAGAACGGTTGGGTAGTTGGTACCAGCGTTGTAAAGAGCGTTAAGGTATTTGAGGTTGGTGGAGAAACAGCCATTAAGTCAGTGAAGAAGGCTGCTAAGGCTAACGGCGCTATCTATAACCTCGCTGGCCAGAAGGTGAACGCTTCTTACAAGGGCATAGTCATCAAGGACGGCAAGAAGTTCATCCAGAAGTAATTTAAACAATTACATAACACTTTCAATGGTGTGTCCTTCGGGGCACACCATTTCTTTTATCTCTATCTCATGAAATACAGCCTACACCAGTAGGGTTTACATGAACCCATTCTAAACGGCCTGTTGGCCGTTTTAAGGCCATTCCGGCCGTCATATCTAATAAGATGTATCTGGATCTATCTCGCCCTTCAGGGCTGTCACAGCGTTTAAATATATGGTATAGGACTAAATCCTGCGGCCTACAAGGACAAGCAGGCTGGCAGCGGCATGTTCCCACTTAAACTAACAGGCACATGCATGAACAGGATGACATAGCGACGAAATCATCAAACGACGAAGAGTAAATAATTTTATAAATAATCAGTTTTCATATTAGATTGTAAAATGAATGCTGATAATTACTCCCCAAAAAAATGATCATTTTTGAGAAAAGTATCACTTTTTGCTTTAACATATTGAAAACAAGCATATTAGGCATAGTGATAGATAAATTGAAAGTATCACTGCCTTTTTGCCTAAGTAAAACAACTTGTTTTACTTTGTAAAGTGGCATTTCTTCAGTGTATAAAGTTGCCTTCCATCATAGTAAAACAAGTTGTTTTACTTTAGTAGTCAATATCTCGTCAATCCACAGTCTGCATTTCTTATTTCACTCCCAATGTTCATAGATACATAGACATGGTATCAGGCTTGGTAATTATGTTAAAAGAATTCGTAATAAGAGATGGAAAGTGATACTTTTAAATAAAGTATCACTCAATATAAACCATTAACAAACAGATAGTTATAACAAAAAGTGATGGTATGTATGTTTTTGTAGAAAAAAAGTGCTGCGCCTTCTCGACGCAGCACATTTTAAAATTTCCAAAACAATGTTTATACTAACAACTTACTATTTCGTTTAGTAATCCCAGCCCTGCTGTCTGAGGTTCGGGTTCATTTCCTTTACCTGCAGCGGATAGGGGAAGAGACGGTGTTTCTCCTGCCAACCTACAGTGAAGCCAGCATCCTGAGCCTCGTGAGTGTGGGCGATGTAGAAACGGTCTTCCTTGTCACTACCGTCCTTGCTGTGCTGCCATACGACATCTACGTCTGAAGCCTGCAGAGGACGAAGCAACTTGTCATAGAGGTGAGGAATGTGCTTACCCTGATTCTTCAGGTGCTCCATGCACTCCTTGGTATAGTCATCACTGTCGAGGAGACTCCAACGGAGAAGATCCTGATAACGGCATCCCTCGAACCAGAGTTCGAATGACTTTTCCTTCTTCAGGGTCACGAGGTCTACGCTTGCACTGACAGTCTTAGAGCCTGCACGCTCCTGGATTTGGTTGATGGCAGTCTTTGCAGAAGCATCGTCACCAGTACGGAGACAGCACTCAGCATAGTTCAGTAGTACCTCAGCATAGCGCATGATGATGATATTATTCAGACGGTGTACAGAACCATAGGTATTTGCACCATTGTTCTCCTCTGCATCACCAGCACGGATGACATGCTTGAGAGGAATCCAGAAGGACTGTCCATAGTGACCATCCTGGGCGGCAATACCAATCTTGTTGCTCTTCACCCTGTCAGCATGCTTTTCAGGCATATTCTTCCAATAGGTGTCGATAGCCTCAATACCAGTCTCACCATAGACCAGATTCTCGATGTTAACCATCGTGGCCTTCAGACGCTTAGAATCCAGACCGTCGTTCTCGACGAAGGCATCAGCGTACCACTCAGGAAGACCGATTGAACCCCAACCAGTCACGTTACCAGTGTACTGGGCCAGACAGAGTTTCTTGAACTTATCAGAACGGATCTGGAACGTATTGGGTTCCATCCATGTGCTGTGGTTGTTCCAACCTGCACCACTACCTGTGCTCCACTCACCAGCGGCAGGATTGTATCTTAAGTTAACCTCGAACACCTTCTCCGGGCATCCATCACCCTGAATGTGGAAGAGGTCAGCCCATTCGTCACCAGAGACAAGCGCATACTTGCCAGAGTCGATTACCTTCTTCAGGCAGTCCTTAGCCTTGGCAAAGTCGCCAGCGAACATATAAGCCTTACCAGCCATAGCCCAAGCAAAGCCCTTGGTTACACGATAAGTACCTTCCTTGTCGGCAGTAGACTTACGCTCTGACAGGTCGTCAGCAGCCTTCATGCACTCGTCACCAATCCACACGAAGTATTCCTTCTGTGACTTTGGAGAGCCCTCTGGAGCATTCTCGTCATCACTCTTAACGGGAACTGTGCTAGCATCGAGCAGATGGTCTACGAAGGGAGGTGTTCCCCAGTAGCAAGCCAGCAGGAAGTAGTTGTATGCACGGAGCACACGAGCCTCGGCAACAGCCTGCTTCTGGAAGTCTGATGCATCCTCCTTGCTTCCGAAATACTCGATAACGAGGTTATCAGGATAGAGAGAGAGATACAAACCTCTATAGTGATGGTAGATAGCCTCAGGAGTATGCTCAAAACGGAATTCGTTGATAGAACCACCGAACTCATGGTCACCATACATCTGTCCACCATAATTGATATCATCACCAGGATGGTTGGCCAATACCCTTGCAGGGGTATAGATACCAGGACCGTCCTGAACACGGCCGACCGTATTGATCTGGAAGCCCTCATAGGCAGCAGCCAAGGCCTTCTCTGCATCAGCATCCGTCTGATAGAAGGTACCTGTCGTCAGACTGGCCTTCTGCGGGATGTCGAGTTTGTCCTCACATGAGGTTAATGCAGCGCCACCAGCAACAAGCGCGAGCATTGAAAATATAATCTTTTTCATATTCTTACTTTTTACCTATTTACTATATTAGAATGTAACATTGAGACCGAAGACGAGTTTCTTAGGTGAAGGATAGTTACCATTATCCCAACCACGGTGAGAACTGTTATCGTTTGAAGAAGTCTCAGGATCAGCACCAGGATAACTGGTAATCGTGAAGTAGTCATCAAGTGATACAGAGAGACGCAAGTTGCTAACCAAGAACTTCTTGGTGATGCTCTGAGGAAGCGTGTAACCCAACTGAATCTGCTTGAACTTGAAGTAAGAGCCATTGAAGACGTTTGCAGAAGAACTGAAGAATACCCAGTCCTGAGCCACAGCCCTCATATCAGGATACTTACCCTGGACAGCATAGTTGCCATCAGCATCCTGCTTCCAAGAGTCATGCCACCATACATTCAGAGC
>DLBF01000180.1 GCA_002494215.1 Prevotellaceae bacterium UBA7028 | reverse complement strand
GTTCCTGCATGAGAGCCAGTACTTGGAGCCTGTTATGCCCGATATTGAGGCTATGCTTACAAGCAGTCAGCGCAATGTGACCGGTACAGCCATTCTGAAGCTCCGTCCTTATGGCTTCGAAACTGTTGGTATCGACAGCGTCAACGACCTGACGAAGAGCAAACTCGGTGAATATGGCGAGACGCAGACTGGTTGGACTGCCGATGAGGCCAAGGGCTTTATCAAGGTCTCTAGTACGCCACTCCGCGTATATTATGGTATCCATAAAGACGAGAAAAGGTAAAAGCCTCCCCCATCCCCTCCAAAGGGAGGGGTGAACAATTAGTTTAATCATAAAATATATGAAGATAGGAATACTTGGTGCTGCGGGGTATACTGGTGGCGAGTTGATAAGGGTATTATTAGGGCATCCGGAGGCAGAGATCGTTTTTGCTAACTCCGAGAGTAATGCTGGCAATCCTGTCAGCGATGTGCATGAGGGATTGGTAGGCGATACTGATCTGAAGTTTACCGATGAGATGCCTTTTGATAAAGTGGATGTGGTATTCTTCTGCTTTGGTCATGGCAAGAGCGAGGCATTCCTCAAGGAGCATACCATCCCTGACAGTGTCAAAATCATCGACTTGGCTCAAGACTTCCGCATCAAAGGCAATCACGACTACGTATATGGATTGCCGGAAACTCATAAGTCTTCTATTGCTGATTGCCAGCACCTGGCTAATCCCGGTTGCTTTGCCACTTGTATTCAGCTGGCTATGCTGCCGGCTCTGAAGGCGGGCATCATCAGCGGTGATATTCATGTGAACGGTATCACGGGTAGTACAGGGGCCGGTCAGAAGCCTGGGGCAACAACGCACTTCTCTTGGCGTAATGATAATATCTCTGTCTATAAGACCTTCACTCATCAGCATCTGCTGGAGATTAACCAGACAGTGCAGGAGCTTTGTCCTGGTTATGATGGTCGTGTGCTGTTCATCCCACAGCGCGGCTGCTTCACAAGAGGCATCTTCGTGACTGCTTATGCCAAGTGCGACAAGTCTCTGGAGGAAGTACAGCAGATATATGCCGATTACTACAAGGATGCTGCCTTTACTCATTTTGTGACCAAGAGTCCTGATATGAAGCAGGTGGTAAACACCAACAAGGCTGTGGTCTATGTGGAGAAGTACGAGGACCAGCTCTTGATGATCAGCTGTATCGACAATCTCCTGAAGGGTGCTGTGGGACAGGCTGTTCAGAATATGAATCTGATGTTCGGTCTCGACGAGAGGGCCGGACTTCAGTTGAAAGCTTCTGCTTTCTAACAGGGAAACTAAATACAATTAATTAAGGTATAATAAATGCTGCATTATTACGGATTAGAGGAAATTATTTGTAATTTTGCAGCAATTTTTCAATAACAAGGTATTATGAATTTGTTTGATGTATATCCGCTCTTTGACATAGCCATAGAAAAAGGCAAGGGGTGTCATGTGTGGGATAGTGAGGGACAGGAGTATCTGGACTTGTACGGCGGACATGCCGTAATCAGCGTTGGTCACGCTCATCCACATTATGTAGAGGCTATCAGCAGCCAGGTGGCTAAGTTGGGCTTCTATAGCAACTCTGTACAGAACCCTTTGCAGAAGGAGTTTGCAAAGCGCTTGGGTAAGGCTTGCGGCTATGAGGACTATAGTCTGTTCCTTATCAACTCGGGTGCTGAGGCTAACGAGAATGCGTTGAAGCTTTCTTCTTTCTACAATGGTCGTACCCGTGTGCTTTCCTTGGAGAAGGCCTTCCATGGTCGTACTTCTTTGGCTGTTGAGGCAACCAACAATCCCAAGATTATTGCCCCCATCAATGCCAACGGACATGTGACATATCTTCCCCTCAATGATATAGAGGCTTGGAAGAAGGAGATAGAGAAGGATGATGTCTGTGCCTGTATCATAGAGTGTATTCAGGGTGTTGGCGGTATCCGTATGGTCAACGCTGAATTCCTGCAGGCTTTGCGCGAGCTGTGCGACAAGCATAATACCGTTCTGATTTGCGACGAAATTCAGTGTGGCTATGGTCGAAGTGGAAAGTTCTTTGCCCATCAGCATCTGGGCGTGAAACCCGATATGATTACCGTTGCCAAGGGTATCTGTAACGGATTCCCCATGGGCGGCGTATTGATTTCTCCCAAGTTTACTCCTGTATATGGTCAGTTGGGAACAACCTTCGGTGGTAACCACTTGGGTTGTGCCGGAGCTCTGGCTGTTTTGGATATTATGGAAGAGGAACACTTGGTAGAGAATGCTGCCAAGGTGGGCGCTTATCTGATTGCCGAACTGAAGAAACTCATTGGCAGCTGCCATGTGGTAGATGTCCGTGGCGAAGGTCTGATGATTGGCATCGAGTTGGATATCCCCTACAAGGAGCCCCGTACCCGCCTTATCAAGGAGGAACATTGCTTCACAGGCTGCTCTGGCACCAATGTAATCCGTCTGTTGCCCCCCTTGTGCCTTAGCATGGATGAGGCTCAGCAGTTCATAGAGAAATTCAAGCGCATATTGGCATGAAGAAACGTATAGTAGTAAAGGTAGGCAGCAATGTGCTGACCATGACAGAGGGTAAGCTGAACATCACCCGCATGTCTGCCTTGGTGGACCAGATAGCATGGCTCCGCTGGCATAACTACGAGGTGATACTGGTGTCAAGTGGTGCCGTTGCCTGTGGACGCAAGGAGTTGCAGGTGGATCATATGCTGGACTCCGTAGAGCAGCGACAACTTTTCTCTGCTATGGGGCAGGTTAAGTTGATAAACCTCTACTACGACCTCTTCCGCGAATACGGCATACACATAGGACAGGTACTTACTACCAAGGAGAACTTCTCTACGGAACGTACCTTCCTGAACCAGCGTGCCTGTATGCAGGTAATGCTGGAGAATGGTGTAATCCCCATTGTCAATGAGAACGATACCGTAAGTGTAGAGGAACTGATGTTTACGGACAACGACGAGTTGTCTGGCCTCATTGCGCAAATGATGGATGCACAGACTCTGGTGCTGCTCAGTAATGTTGACGGCATCTATACGGGCAATCCTGCCGACCCTGAGAGTAAGGTGATACCTGTCATCAAGCCAGGCGAGGATTTGTCTCGATATATCCAGTCGGAGAAGAGCAGTGCCGGCCGTGGTGGTATGGCCTCTAAGTACAAGACTGCCAGCAATGTGGCAGCAGCAGGCATCAAGGTCATCATTGCCAACGGCAACAGAGAGAATATATTAAAGGATTTGGCTGAAAAGCCAAAAGAGACAATTCATACGGAATTCTCTGGAAATTGAAAATTGAAAGTTGAGCATGTGCAGTACATCTGATATTACGCCCTCTCTCTCGGAGAGGGATGGGGTGAGGCTTCTATTTCATAACGTAAAGGAGGCCAGTAGGGCTTTGGCGCTGGTGGAGGATGTGCAGCGCAACCTCTTGCTGGAGCATTTGGCAGATGCCATACTCGCTAACCAGGGTTTGCTCTTGGATGCCAATAAGCAGGACCTTGAGCAGATGGATGCAAAAGACCCGCTGTATGATCGTTTGCTGCTTACGCCAGAGCGTTTGCAAGGCATAGCTTCCGATATGCGCCATGTTGCTTCTCTGCCTTCTCCCTTGGGGATTATCACCAAGGAAAGGACGCTGGAGAATGGATTGTATCTGCGTAGAGTGAGTGTCCCCTTTGGCGTGATTGGTGTGATATACGAGGCACGTCCCAATGTAAGCTTCGATGTATTCTCGCTCTGTTTCAAGAGTGGTAATGCCTGCATTCTGAAGGGTAGCCGTAATGCTCAGCATAGCAATCAGGCCATTGTAAGTCTGATTCATCAGACACTTCAGACAGAAGGTTTGCCTGTGAATGTGGTAGCGTTGATGCCGCCTACCCACGAGGCAACGGCAGAACTGCTGAATGCCGTTGGGTATGTGGACCTCTGCATTCCCCGTGGCGGTAAGAAATTGATAGAGTTTGTGCGTGACAATGCTCGTGTTCCTGTTATTGAGACGGGTGCCGGCGTGGTGCACGCATATTTCGATAAGGATGGCGACCTGCAGAAAGGTCAGGCCATCATCAATAATGCCAAGACGCGCAGGGTGAGCGTTTGCAATGCGCTGGACTGCCTCTTGGTTCATAAGGACAGGGTAGGGGACTTGTCTGCTCTGTTGGCTCCTATGCGAGATAAGGTGTGTATGCACCAGCCCAAGGAGGGTGAGCCCTTCGACTGGGATCGCGAGTGGATGTCATACGACCTGAGCATTCGTGTGGTGGATTCGATAGATGAGGCTCTGCAGCATATTCAGGCGCATGGTTCTGGACATAGCGAATGCATTATTACAGAGAATGATGAGGCTGCCATGCGCTTCCAACGTGAGGTAGATGCTGCCTGTGTATATGTGAATGCCCCCACCAGTTTTACAGACGGAGCTCAGTTCGGACTGGGAGCCGAGATTGGTATCAGCACGCAGAAACTTGGTCCCCGCGGTCCAATGGCACTAGAGGAAATGACCACCTACAAGTGGCTGATAAATGGAAATGGGCAGACTAGGAAGTGAAGAGTGAAAAGTGAAGAATGAAGAGTGAAGAATGAAGAATTTGCTTCCGCTATGTTATTATTATGAATTGTGAATTAAAATAAGGTATGTTAGAGAAGTTCCTAAAGCAAACGAAGTTCAAGGATTATGCCGACTTTATGGCTAACTACAAGGTAGAAGTACCTGAGGACTTCAATTTCGGATATGATGTGGTGGATGCCTACGCAGAGACAGACCCCGAAAAGGAAGCTATCCTGTGGACGAACGACAGAGGCGATGTCAAACATATCAACTATTCCGAGTACAAGCGTTTCTCAGATGGCGTGGCTTCTTATTTCCAGACATTGGGAATAGGCAAGGGCGACTGTGTGATGCTTATCCTGAAGCGTAGGGTAGAGTGGTGGATTACCATGGTAGCTCTGCACAAGATTGGTGCCGTAGCCATTCCTGCTACCCACCTGCTTACGGACAAGGATATCATCTACCGCTGCCATCAGGCAGACATCAAGGCTATTGTGGCCGTAGGTGATACTATCGTGCTTAGGAATGTTATCCGTGCACGTGCCTACTGTCCGTCCCTCACGCATTGTATCTCTATAGGTCCTGCAGTGCCGCAGAACTGGGACAACTACTGGCAGGGTGTTATGATGGCTCCTAAGTTCAAGAGCCTAAAGGGACTGAACAAATCCACCGACGACTTCCTGCTGTATTTTACCAGCGGTACGAGTGGCGCGCCCAAGATGGTAATGCACGATTACTCATATCCCTTGGCTCATATTATGACGGCCAAGTACTGGCATAATGTCGACGAGACATCCCTGCACCTTACTGTTGCCGACACAGGTTGGGGTAAGGCTGTCTGGGGTAAGTTCTATGGGCAGATGATTTGTGGTGCTACGGTATTCGTCTATGATTTCGAGGGACACTTCGATGCAGAGAAAATGCTGACGGTGATGCAGGACTTTAAGGTAACTTCCTTCTGTGCTCCTCCTACGGTTTACCGATTCATGATTCGTAAGAACCTCGAGAAGTTCGACCTCTCTAACCTGCGCTACTGTACAACAGCAGGTGAGGCCTTGAATCCCCAGGTCTTTATGGAGTGGAAGAAGAAGACGGGCATTATGATATACGAGGCATACGGACAGACAGAGACCACCATGGTGCTGGGAACCTATCCGTTTGTCGAGCCCAAGCCGGGCTCTATGGGATTGCCCAATCCGCAGTTCCCTGTGTCCGTTATAGATGCCGACGGCAATCCCTGCAAGCCGGGCGAGCACGGACAACTGGTCATCCATACCGAGGCCGGTAAGCCTTTGGGCCTGTTCAAGGAATACCATCTGCAGAAAGAACTGACGGAGAGAAGTCATCATGACGGTATCTACTTCACAAAGGATGTGGTATATTATGATGAGGAAGGCTACTTCTGGTTTGTGTCCCGCTCTGATGATGTCATCAAGAGTTCCGGCTACCGAATCGGTCCCTTTGAGGTGGAGAATGCATTGATGACTCATCCCGCTATTGTGGAGTGTGCCATCACTGGTGCTCCCGACGAAGTGCGTGGTATGGTGGTAAAGGCTACCGTTGTGCTCTCCGATGCCTATAAGGGTAAAGAGGGGCCTGAGCTGATTAAAGAACTGCAGAACCACGTGAAGCAGGAGACCGCTCCTTACAAGTATCCCCGCGTGATAGAGTTTGTGGATGAACTGCCTAAGACCATCAGCGGCAAGATAAGGAGAGTGGAGATAAGGGATAAAGATAAAAAGAGTTGAGAGTTTAGTGTTTAGAGTTTAGAGGAAAAGAAATGAAAAGCTTTTTAAATGTACAGGATTTAGGTGATCTCAGACAGGCATTGGCTGAGGCTCAAGAGATAAAGAAAGACCGTTATAAATATGTAGAGTTGGGTCGTAACAAGACGGCGTTGTTGGTATTCTTCAACAACAGCTTGCGTACTCGCCTCTCTACCCAGAAGGCTGCGCTGAATCTGGGCATGAACGTGATTGTGCTGGATGTGAATGCCGGTGCATGGAAACTGGAAACCGAGCGCGGCGTCATCATGGACGGCGACAAG
>DLBF01000040.1 GCA_002494215.1 Prevotellaceae bacterium UBA7028 | reverse complement strand
GTGGACCACAAAGTTGTGTACCATTATGATAATTTAACAGATAAATGTCTTATTTGGATGTAAGCAGGTATCTGATTGTTTTCCCTAAACCGCCCGGGGCAAAGGAATTCCCTTGCTCCATTTCATTTCCGGAACCTAAATTAAATGATAATTGTTGGCAATGACGATAACATCGTCTTTGGAGTGTGCTCCTAGCTTGTCGTATATATTATGTTTGTGCTTCTTCGCTGTATTAACGGACATGCCCAACTCCTCTGCCATCTGCTCTGTATTCATTCTCCTTACAAGGCATTTTAGGACAGATTTCTCTTTGCGGGTAAGGTGGAATCTCTCCTTACACTCCTCATATTGCTTCGCCTTAAAATTGTACTTCCAAATTTCGCCTGATGCTGTCTCTATATAGCTTTGTATTTCCTTGCTGACAGATGTGCTAATAGTAAACAGACCTAAACTAATCGTTCCGTCTGGGGCTACCAAGATTGGGCGGAATTTCTGATGAACAAAAATCTCTTTCCCATTCACTGTTATTGGGAAGTCCGTTGTGCAAACATGTGTCATATAATCTTTAGGTGAGAAATTCCGGGCACATTCCAACCCTTTTCTCTTAAGTTGCAAAAGCAATTCTGCCATTTCATCTGAAACGTATGACCAGTATGGGTTCACGCATTTCCTCTGGCATACTTCTGCATTTACTTCGTCAAGGTATAATAAGGTGTCGGAGCGAAAGGGGACCTCTCCAGTTGCAAAATCTACAACCAAACAGCTGACGTTCATCAGTTTCGACATTGTTTTCACGCCTAGCAGAATAGATTCCTTGATAGATTCGGGCATTGTGTAGTTTTTGCTCGCTGTATCAATTGTTTCAGAAATAACATTTTTTGTCATACGTGTGCAATTTCGTTTACGTCACAAAATTATAAATATTTTTGAAATAATTCACCTTTCGATATTATAAAAATGTGTTAATTTATTCTCTAAAACCTAAATTGTACTACTAAAGGAGTATATTTGGCTTGCCACTTTTGGGGTATTTTTGAAAAATAATATATAATTTAGCTAAAATTGTTTGGTAGGAATTATAAGATTTTTCTAAATTCGGGTTGCCATAAACAAAAAAGCAGTGCATATCTACATCAAAAAACATAGGACTTAATAAGATAACATAAAAGTAACGTTACGCAATCCTGACCAGACAGGTTAATAAAGGAGCGAAACCCGAAAAGCTTATAGAGTAGGGAACTTTAATTTAAACAAACAACATGAAAAGTAAAAAGATTGCGCTTTTTAGTTGCGCAGCCCTTGTGGCGGCAGGCATTGGCCTGAACATTCAGAATGCCTTGGCAGACTATGGCATTGGTGAGAACTCACTTTCTTTGGTAGCAGGACCAGGATCAAACTCAGGTTCAAACTCTAATTCCAATAGTAGTTCAGACGATTGGGAAGATGATATGGAATCGAATCTTGGCGCATTGAGCAATAGTTGCTCCAATTCTTCTGGTTGGTTGGATATCATTTTGGACCCATGCTATGCTCTTTGCGCAACCCTGAAATCAGAACAGTGTAAAGATTCTGAGACGCACATAGATGCGGGGGAGAATCATGGTGGCACTGTTACTATTCCTGTTGATGGTGTTCCTGTAGAAATAGGCATACAGGATGGGAACCATTTTAACTATTCTAACACAAATTATAATGGAAAAAGTAAAAATGTATGCGAGCATGGATTTACTACATGCTATTGTGACAGGAGAGAGCAAACAGATTGCGATGGTAAAAAAATACCCTGCCCATAATAATTGACATACTCAAAATGGAAGGATGTGTCAAATTTCTATAAATGATACATCCTTCTTTAAAATCTATTATCGAATTAGATTCCAAATATTAATATTAAGATGGAAAGTATGAATAAGATATTTTTTCTTATTTTGGTGATTGTAATTACTTCATGTGGAAGCAATGACCATTATGACATAGGTCCTCACGAAACGAGGCTTCTGGTAGTCAATCCTTCTGTGCAGAAAATAATGGATGATATGGAGTATGATATCGTTCGTGTGGTGCCCCTTGATTTGCCTGAAAACATTTCCACGATAATTCCGAAAGATATCCAAATAGTAAATAATCGCATCTATATTTTAGATACAGAAGTTAATAAGACTGTCTTTATGTTTGATATGGATGGCGCATTTATAAGTCAGTTGGGTAGATTAGGCCATGCGCGAAACGAGTATATAGAGGCTCCGAAATCATTTAGTGTTGACGAAAAAACAGGAGTTGCCCATGTATACGAAAGATCTTCTTGTAGAGTTTTGAAGTTTGATTCGGAGGGCAACTTTATGACATTTGTGAAACTTGATGTATGTGTTCCAGGGAGTTTGGTACTAACAGAAAGTGACAACTATATATGTTGTTTTGAAGATCAAGCAAATGGGGGTGGGGCTCAATTGTCGTTACTTGATAAGGAGGGAGGTTACATTAAATCTTTTTTGGGCGCACCAAATAATTCAAAGTTGAGCCTTATAGGAAACCCTATCCACAAAGACAAAGATAAGATATCCTTTTTCCCTTTTATGGCGGACTCTGTAATAATGTTTTCTAATGATGATGTGGAATACACTATAAAGATTGATTTTTGTGGACAATTTGTTTCTGAAGAGACAAGGGCTAAAAGTATGGAAGAAGGGACATTTGACCCTCTTTATCAACATAAGGGTGTGCAGTTCATTGATCAATTTGAGCTGACGGATTCGCTTCTTCATGTGGGTTATGCATATAATTTACGTCGCTCGCAATTTGTGAAAAATCTAAGTAATAATAAAACGTACAATACAACGTTTGGCCCGTTATTCAAAGGGTATAGTCCTGTTTGCGATTTTTTCGTAGCAGAGGATAAATTATTGTACTTCATAGATGAGGAACATGTTGACCAACTGCATCTAAATGAAAAAGATGTAACGTCATCTCAAGTGGAGATTATGAGAAATTCCTCAAAACAAGCTATGTTGGATATTATGGATAAGAAATATCAATTTCCCTTAATAATGATGGTTAAGTTGAAGTGATATGAAATCTCTTTGGAAATATTTTTTTATTGTCTTTGTCGTTTGTTCTTGTTCATCTGAAAGTGAACTGGAAAGACTAGTTAAAATGATGTATGGTACTTCTATCAATATTCCTCTTGATAGTATGAAATGTTGGCATCCTGCAGGTGAGGACTTCTCAAGTGTAAAAGAGGGCAGTAAGCTAAAATTGGTTGTGTATTCAGACACCACCGACTGTTCTACATGCTATATGCGACATTTGGAATTGTGGAATGATTTTGTAACAATGGAGAAAGAGTACGATGGCATCATACAATTCCTGTTTATAATAGAGGCGAGGAATGGTGAGGGCGACTTCCTTTATACAAAACTTGGAATTTGTAATTTGAAACATAGCATATATATTGATGAGAATAAATGCCTGTCTCGTGGTAATCCACAAATTCCTTCAAATCAAGTCTGTCATACATTCCTTTTGGATGAGAACAATAAGGTTATCCTAATTGGTGATCCTCTTCGTAACGAGGAAATTGAGAAAATGTTTTTTAACTTGGTGACAGAAAGGTTGCATGACAAACAATTTGTGGACAGTCTACCTCTGGAGAAATAAAATACATTCAATAGACTAGTAAAGTGATGAAGAAACGTTTGTCGTTATTACATAGAACGATGGGAGCGGTGTTCGTGTTTTCCGCTCTACTGAAAATGGCAAGCTTTGCCTCTTTCGTGCAGGAGACGGGGGTATATATGGATGCCTATTTCTGGAATGCTTCTAAAACGGAGACGATGGTGCTGGCTGTAGGTGTTTGCGCTACGGAGTTGCTGCTCGGTGTGCTGGCATTTATGAAACGCTACATGTTGTGGGTATGTACAGGACTATTGGCGCTGCTAACTTTTTTTGTGGGGCTAACAGCTCGTAACTTATTCTTCCCCACACTGATGGGAAGCGTGGAATCGTGTGGATGTTTCGGTGAGTTAATTCATTTCTCGCCGACTGGCTCGTTCGTAAAAAGCGTGGTGCTGTGGGTGATGGCAATGCTGCTGTGGATAGTGACGATAAAGAATAATTTTCATAAAAACAAAGTAATAGAAGCTTGAAAGATGTATACGAAAAAGATAAGCGTAAAGTTCTTGCTCGTAGTATTGACAGTGTTGTTGTTGTTCAGCAATGTGGTAACGTATGTGATGCTACTGTCGAAGAATGAGGAATGGAAAAGCGCGGTGAAGAAGATAGAGTTGTTAGACAGTAATTTGAAGACGAAAAAATGAAGTTACGTGTAATATCTCTTATGTTGGTCATACTACTGGTTTATATCAGTATTCTCAGACATCATTTTCTTTATCAATGGGATGACCAATGGGTTGTGTTCAATCCATATACCAATGCAGGATTAGACTGGAAAAATCTGTGGGCAGTCCTGACGAAATTCTATCACGGCCAGTATGCCCCCTTCAATGAATTGAACTATATCCTCATTCACTCCGTATTCGGCTACTCGCCCATGGCATTCCATATTGCCAGCATTCTCTGGCATGTTGCTAATGCAGTATTGCTATTCCTGTTTCTGAATCGTCTGCTGAAGATGATTCCAAACAATCCGTTGGTTGAACAATCCCGGAACGTCGCCTGGGTATGCACCCTGTTATGGGCCGTTCACCCCGTGAACGTAGAACCTGTAGCCTGGATTAGCGCCTCCAAGATTCTGGTATATGCCTTCTACTACTTGGCGGCAATGCTCCTATACCTATATTATATAGAGCGCCCCGGCATAGGTAAGTACATTGGTCTTTTGGCTCTGTTCGTAGCTTCGTTTTTCGGCAAGGAGCAGGCTGTGGTTCTGCCCTTAGCATTCCTGCTGGTAGATTATATTATCAAAAGGGAAGAGAAAATCAGCTATCTGCTATTAGAGAAAGCCCCCTTCCTTATCCTGGCCCTGTTCTTCGGCATCGTCACCATTATTTCTCAAGGTTTCGGTGGCAATATGCCAGAGTACTCTCTGTGGCAGCGCCTGCTCTTCTGCGGATATACCCTGTATGAGTATATGGTAAAGACCCTGCTGCCCATGAACCTGATGTACCTATATCCCTTTCCCACAACACCGGAGGGGGACATGCCCTTCATGATGTATGTATATCCCCTGATGATAGCCGCAGCAGCCTATCTGGTATATGTATTCCGTAAGGAACGGATACTGGTATTCGGCATACTGTTCTTTGTGGTACATCTGTTAGTAGCCATACACTTTATCTCCATCTCCCGCTTTGCCATCGTGGCAGACCGCTACAATTATCTGGCGATGATAGGGCCGTTGTTGGTAATCGCCTACTACCTGTGCCAGTGGTCACAGAAAAATAAACTGGCAGCCCGCGCAGCAGTGGTCCTGTATTTCGCCTACCTCTGCACTTATACGGTCATCTATCAGCAGAACTGGGATAATTCGGAGCATGTGAAGCGACATTATAAAGAAATCGTTGACGCCCACCAAAGTTCATCAGATTCGTTGGGTAACAAGAAACTGTGAGATCTCATGAAAGAAAGGGAGGGGGCTAGAAGTATGGATATTGAGAAACTTACAATAGGAGGCTTGCGGATTGGAATCCCTATCAGTAAGGCAAGGCTGATTGAGATTATGTGTTTCGGCATAGTAGGCTCAACGGCTATGGTAATTCATTATGCTATTTACTATCTCCTATTGTCGATGTTTCCTGTTAGTTTGGCTTTTAGCACAGGTTACTTTGTCAGTTTTCTCTACAACTTCACTATGACTTCACACTTTACTTTTCGAATGAAGCCTTCTGTGAGTAGGTTCCTTCGTTTTGCAGCCAGTCACGGAACAAATTACATGCTACAGATTTTTCTTCTGAATTTCTTTATTCATGTGGTGAATCTAAATGAAAAGATAGCTCCTGTGCCAGTATATGCGATATCGGTACCAGTAAACTATATGCTGGTCAGGCTTGCTATGAAACGTAGATTATGATTGAGATGTATAACGATAGAACTATAATTGTATTCAACAGGAGAATTCCACTTGATGCAGAGATAATAATTCTCCTTGTAGCACTAGTTGTATACCTTACATGTGCAGTATTTAGTACTGGATATCTGCACCCTGATGAACATTTCCAGATATTGGAATTCGCGAAATGGAAGTTAGGGGAGGGTACCCCACAGGCTATGGCATGGGAACATGTGGCAAAGATAAGGCCGACCTTACAGCCTGTGTTGGCGATGATGATTATTCGTTCCTGTATGTGGCTGGGTATGCAGAATCCCTTCCATCAGGCTATGGTAATAAGGATGCTGACAGGACTGGTTATGCTTTTCTCTATGAGTATGTTCATCAAGGCTGCCAAATGTAGGGTGACTCCCCAGCATCAGAATGCTCTGATGGTTGCCACTCTATTCTTTTGGGTGATGCCAATGATAGGTGTTCATTTCTCTTCAGAGATTCTGAGTACGGCATGTCTGCTATTTCTTCTGTCGGGACTGCTGAGACCGGAGCAGCCGTCCATTCGTGATGCCCTGTGGATGGGCTTCGTGGCGGCATTAGGGTTCGAGTTCCGCTATCAGGTAGCTTTTGCCTATGTCGGTATCTTGGCATGGATTCTGGCAGTAGGTCGTTACAGATGGCAGATATGGTGTGCGGCAGCCTTCGCTTTCCTGACAGTAGTAGCTCTTAGTACGGCGCTGGATAGTTGGTTTTATGGTAGGTTTGTGTTTGCCCCGTACAATTACTATTACATGAATATCGTACAGCATGTGGCAGCTGCCTATGGGGTAAGTCCCTGGTATACCTACTTCCTGCAGTTGGCTATCATTCCCAGTCTGGCACTTGGAGTACCTGTTCTTCTGTCTGTCTGCATTGGAACGTTCAAACACTACAGGAATCCTGTTGTTTGGACTTTTTGGACATTCCTATTGTTTCATAGTGTCGTCAGTCACAAGGAAGCGCGTTTTATCTTTCCCTTAATGCCCCTATTACCCTTATTTTTGGTATGGACTTATGAGGTGATACTCCATGAGCTGAGCCGATTTGTTAGTTTTGTGGTGGTAGGTTTGTTGGCGCTTGTCAATGTAGGAGGCTTGGTGCATGTTGCCTTTAAACCCGCTGACAATGGTAAGGCTGTTATGATGCAGTACCTGTGTGAGAGAGCATCGGAACAAAAAAGGTATTTGAGGGTAAAGGTTTATGGCGGAAACAATCCCTTCCGTACAGGTCCTTTGATTTCACAATTCTATCTGTGGCAACCCGTGGATGTTGAAGAAGTCTGGAGAAGTGCTGATGCGGGTGAAGATTTTGATGTAATTGTGCTGCAACGGAGAGATTTAATAGATAGAAAGCGTATTCTGGCAGAAGGATACCGTGAGGTGTATCGCAGTATGTCTGATTGGCAGAATGTGTTGAATAAATTTTATCAAACTTACGATTCCGATAGAGTCTTGATAGCCTATGAGAAGAGATAGATTACATAAAAATATCCATAGGGTTAAGCGAATCCTATGCGGATTGGGTATCGTGGTATTCATGTTGTCATTTATCGGCACCTTCATTGGTGAAATCCGGTGGGTGCCAACGCCCAGCATGGAGAATACCATTATGGCGCGTAGTCTGGTGTGGATGGACAAAACTCAGTACGGTGCTCGTATGCCTCGTAGGTTCTGGGATATCCCTGTATTGAAGTACGGCTTCTATGTTATTCCCCAGCTGTACCGCCCTGATCAGAAACTGGATTGGGGCTATCATCGCCTGAAGGGAACAGGTACATTGCAGCGTGGTGATATCATAGCCTTTGACAGTCCTACGGGTGAACGTGTGATGCTCTGCAAACGTCTGATAGGTTTGCCAGGTGATACGGTAGAGCTGCGTCACGGCCAGGCGTATGTGAACGGGAAGAAACTGAAATTGCCGCCAACCGTTATGCCCACCATAGAAACGGATACCATGTATGCTGTGGGCTTCCCCAAAGACTCAGGCTGGAATACCCATAATTATGGGCCGTTGGTAGTCCCCCGTGATGACGACAATCCATACTACTTTGTCTTAGGTGATAACAGGCGCAACTCACTTGACAGTCGTGTATGGGGCTTTGTCCGCCTTAAAGATATTGCGGGGCGTGTGATAATTCCGTAGATATGTTTCATGGGACTGTCGTAAATTAGATTTTTCAAATAAATTCTTTAATTTGATAGTTTTTATTTGTGAGTAATATCAAAAAAACGTATCTTTGGAGTCGAAAATAACAACACACATATAATTATTAATATAATGAGCGTAAAAAACGCTGTAATATTCATGGCTTGTCTGGCATGGTTGCCAATGAATGCACACGCACAGCAGATAACCCTGGATAATGCCATTAAGATTGCGCAGGAGAATTCCTTGGATGCCAAGTCGGCCCACTTCTCCTTCCTTGCCAGCTATTGGACGTACCGTAGCTTCAAGGCAGAGTTGCTTCCTTCCATGAATCTGAGTGGTGGACTGATGAACTACAACCGTTCATTGGTGGAAGCCCGTAATTATGACGATGGTCGCCTATCGTATGTTAGTAACAATACACTGAGCAACAGTTTGACTTTCTCTGTAGATCAGGAGATAGTAGCTACCGGTGGTAGGGTATCTTTGATGTCCTACCTGCATAGGCTGGATCAGTTTACATACGATGAGAAGACTTTCAACACGCAACCTCTGCGCATCAGCTATTCTCAGCCTCTGCGTGCCTTCAATTCTCTGAAGTGGGAAAAGAAGACAGCCCCCCTGGAGTATGAGATTGCACAGAAGCGTTATGCATCCTCTATGCAGGATATTGCCATCAGAGTTACATCATTGTTCTTTCGTGTTTTGTCGGCACAATCTGATTATCAGCAAAGCAAGGCGACCTTAGCTGACAGAGAGACACTGTATGCTATGGCGCAGAAACGTCTGGAATTGGGTACCACCACCAAAAGCGAGGTGTTGCAGATGGAACTGTCTGTGATGAATGCTCGTGTCTCAGAAGGAAACAACCGTATCACATTGGACGATGCCTTGTATAACCTGTTCTCTTATCTGCGTGTTACGGATTATGAGAATGCAGAATTGGTGCCTCCCTATAACGTTCCTGATCTGGTGGTTAATATGGATGAGGTGTTGCAGAAAGCCATCACCAATTCCTCGCATACCAGGGAACAACGCCTGGAGATGCTGAATGCAGAACGTAGCCTGGCACAGGCCAAGGCCAACAAAGGAATTCAACTTAGCCTGAGCGGAGAGGTCGGCTTTATGCAGACTGCCAACGATTTTGCCGGAGCGTACAAGAACCTGAGGGATAACGAGGTTATTGGCCTGACGCTGAATCTCCCCATCTTTGACTGGGGTGTAAGTAAGGGTCGTGTTCGTATGGCACAGGCTCAGTTGGAAGTGGTAAGGACGCAGCAGGAGCAGACGCATCTGGACTATGTTCAGGAACTGCGCAAGAAGGTAATGCAGTTTAATGCTCAGCCTTCGCAATGCCGGAATGCCCTACGAGCACAGGAGATAGCAGAGGAACGCTATAATATTATGAGACGTAGGTATGAGGAAGGTACAGTTTCTGTAACTGACCTGAATACGGCTCTGCAGGAGATGACATCTGCCAAGGCTCAGTACATAGGTCAGCTTAATACTTTCTGGAATGACTATTATAGCCTGCAGAAATCCACGCTCTATGACTGGACGATGAATAGAGACCTAATAATAGAGTTGAAAATTGAAAATTGAGAATTTGTTTACGGTTTACAGTTTACTGTTTACTGTTGAACATTGAGCATTGAAAAAACGATAACATGGAACAGATTAGTGCTAAGAGAGTTGCTTGGCTGATGGCAGGATTATTCTTGCTTGCAGCATGCGGATCTGACAAGGACAAGAAAAATGATAATCCTGATTTGGAGATGCACCAGCAGCAGATGAGTGAGACGTATGTGGACACGATGGTGCTACACCAGACGGAATTCAATAAGCAGATTGTCTGTAACGGTAGGCTGAGAGCCAAGGCAAAGAGCGAATTGAACTTTACCAATCAGGGCATCATTGCAACGGTGTGTGTGAAGGAAGGTCAGCATGTATCCAAAGGAACACTGATAGCCACACTGGACAAACAGGATAAGGAGCGTGATTTGGAAAGGGCTGAGCATGAACTGCAGAAGGCCAAGGTGGAGCTGACAGATAAACTCATAAGTTTAGGATATAACGACGTGAGTGCCGTTCCTGCCGAGGTGATGCAGCGTGCCGAGGTGATGTCTGGCTACTACTCTGCCAAGTTTCAGTTGCAGACGGCCAAGAAGGCTTTGGCGGAATGTAACCTGTATGCTCCTTTCAGCGGAAGAATAGCGGATTTGGAGGCCAAGAAGTTCCAGAAGAATGATAAGGTCTGCACGCTGGTGGATGATAGCGGGTTCGAAGTGGAATTCAAGGTCTTGGAGGCAGAACTCTCTGGCGTACGTATAGGCCAAAAGGTAAAGGTGACACCCTTTGTGCAAGATAGCCTGCAGTATGAAGGTCGTGTGACGGAGATCAACCCATTGGTAGATGACAAGGGCTTGGTTAAGATAAAGGCACAGCTTGCTAACAGAGGAACCGCATTGCTGGATGGTATGAATGTGCGTGTGATAGTGGAGGAGAAGATGCAGCATATGTTTGTTGTTCCTAAGGATGCAGTGGTAGAGCGTGATGGCTACCACGTTATCTTCCTGTTGGAAGAGGGCAGGGCAGTGTGGACATACGTGGATGTGGCACACTCTAACATCAGCTCGTTTGCTATCACTGGCTGCCAGCGCAAGGAGACAACCATCAAGGAAGGTGATATTGTCATCACCTCCGGCAACCTGAACCTGGCTGACGGAACGGAAGTGCAAATTGAAAATTAAGAATGAAGAATAGACTTTAGGCGTTAGACTTTAGACTTTAGTCTTTAACTTGAAACGATCTATTATCTATCATCTATTATCTATTATCTATCATCTATCATCTATCATCTCTAACAACGGGAGCTGTTTTGAATCTTTAATTTTGAAATTTGAATTAGGTCTTAATGCTACACCAAATAATAAAACGTCCGATAGCCGTAACCATGTGCATCATTGCACTGGCGGTGATAGGCATATTATCGCTTCGCAAGATACCGGTGTCCTTGATGCCGGACATTGACATACCACAGATAACCGTGCAGGTGAGTATGCCAGGCTATTCTGCTCAGGAGGTGGAAAGAAATGTGGTGTCGCCGCTTAGAGGCAGGTTGATGCAGGTGGCTGGGATTACAGATATCCGCTCTGAATCGAGAATGGATGCGGGAAGCGTTAGGATGACCTTTGAACCTGGCAGCAATGTAAACCTGTTGTTTATAGAGGTTAACGAGAAGGTGGACCGTGCCATGAATCAGATGCCCAAGGAGATGGAACGTCCCAAGGTGATGAAAGCCAGTGCTATGGACATTCCCGCCTTCTTCCTTGACCTAACGCCCAAAGAACCATCCAAGTTCCCACAACTGTCTAAGTTTGCCAAGAATGTGGTGGTAAAACGCATTGAGCAACTTCCACAGACTGCTATGGTGGATGTGAGCGGAACAGTAGGTACGGAGATTGACTGTGTTCCCAAGTACGAGAAGTTGCAGGCAATGGGCATGAGCGTGTCCGACATAGAGAACGCCATTAAGCGGAACAATATCACGCTGGAGGCGTTGAGCATCGTGGATGGTATCTTTAGGTACAACATCCATTTCGATTCCCAACTGCTTACCAAGAAGGATATAGAGGATATCTACATCAATCATCAGGGACGTTTGTTCCAACTGAAGGATGTCTGTGATGTGGAGGAGCACATGGCTACCCGTAACGGACTGGTAAGGCACGATGGCAAGGAGTGCATCACCATGGCTATCATCAAGCAGAACGATGCCCGTATGGAGGAACTGCAGCAGAGCATGGATGAATTGCTGGAGGATATGCAGAAGGAATACCCTGACATACAGTTCCAGCTGACCCGTGACCAGACGCGACTGCTGAGCTATACCATACAGAACCTGAAGGGTAACCTTTACATGGGTGCCCTGATGGCCTGCTTGGTGCTGATGCTCTTTATGAAGAAGTGGCGCCTTTCGCTGTTGGTGGTGCTCTCCATACCGCTCTCTCTGATTATTACCATCCTCTGCTTCTACCTGTTGGGTATCAGCATGAATGTTATTTCTCTCTCTGGACTGATACTGGGCGTAGGTATGATGGTGGATAATGCCATCATCGTGGTGGATAATATTACACAGAATGTTAAAAGGTTAAAAGGTGAGAAAGTTAAAGAGTCAGGGGAAGTTATAGTGCGCAGTACGCGTGAGGTGTTCACGCCTATGCTGTCCTCGGTGTTGACTACTTGTTCTGTATTCCTGCCCCTTATCTTCCTGAGCGGAACGGCAGGAGCCTTGTTCTATGATCAGGCAATGGGTATCACCACAGCCCTCTTTGCCTCCCTGCTCGTAGCCACGGTGGTAATACCAGTGTATTATATGGTATTGCATAAAAAAAGAGAAAAATTAAAAGAGAAAAATGAAAAATTAGGGGGGGAGAGCAAATTGCGACTTCGTTTTCGCGTTCCGTTTGCGACTCCTATGGCATTCTTCACTCTTCACTCGTTAGCCCTCCCCCTCGGGGGAGTCGGAGAGGGGTTATATGAGGCAATCCTCAAGTGGACGCTACGTCATGCACGTCTTGTGTTGGGCTTGTTTGTCATTAGTATCCCGCTGATGGCGCTGATGATATTGCACATAGAAAAGGAACGTATGCCTAAGTTGGCACAGGAGGATACGCTGCTGTCCATCGACTGGAATAGTAATATATCAGCACAGGAAAATGACAGAAGGGTTGCTTGCATAATGGATGTTATAAAGGAAGATGTGCAGACATCGACCTGTATGGTGGGAGCACAGGAGTTTATGCTGGCGCATACCAAGGACATTACCTCCTCAGAGACTGTTATCTACTTGAAGGCTGAGAACTCTGGTAAGTTGACAGAGGTGAAGAAGCAATGCGTGGCCTATTTGCAGAAGCATTACCCGCAGGCATCAGCTGAGTTCAGCGAGCCGGGTAATCTGTATAACCTGGTGTTCTCGACGGATGAGGCTGACTTGGAGATCCACTTGCAGAATAATGAGGGGCGGCGCCCCACGACAGATGAATCGCGTGCATTCAGAGATACATTGCTCAGGCATTTCCCTCATTTGGAAATCTCTCCTGTTATGACGGAGACAAATATCCGCTATGTGGCAGATATGGAACAAATGGCCTTTTATAAGGTGGGTTATGATGCGTTGTACCAAAGATTAAAGCAACTAGTAAGCAGAGGCACTGTCTTCAGTATAAACGAGGGTGCTCAGTCTGTTCCCGTAATAGCTTCGCCACCGTCCTCTCTCAGAGGAGAAGAGAGAACTATTCTGTCAGAGACTGTGAAAAATAGCGATGGGACAGAGATTCCCATCTCTTACCTGGTACGCGAGACCAAAGGCGAGGATTACAAGCGTCTGCAGGCTGGTAACGGCGGCGAATACTATGCCCTATGCCTGAATGCCAAGGACAAGGAGGTGGAGAAGGTAATGGAATATGTGAACGATTATGTTCATCAGCCCCAGAGTAAATACAGCGCCAGCTTTTCGGGCGGCTATTTCTCAAGCCGTAAACTCATAGGCGAGCTGTCAGTGGTACTGGCAGTTGCTTTGGCTCTGCTCTACTTTATCCTGGCTGCTCAGTTCGAGAGTCTGATACAACCTCTTATCATCCTGTTGGAAATGGTGGTGGATGTGTTCTTCGTGATAGTGGGGCTATGGGTATTGGGCGAGTCCATCAACCTGATGTCCATGACGGGTATCGTGGTGATGAGCGGTATTATCATCAACGACTCTATCCTGAAGATAGATACCATTAATCATAACCCGCATCTGCAGGCGGGGACACGTCTGGGACTGATACGTGCCATTATGGAAGCTGGGCGGAGACGTCTGCGTCCTATTGTGATGACATCCCTGACGACCATCTTGGCATTGTTGCCTTTCCTGAGTCATAGCAGCATGGGCGCTGCCATCCAGTACCCGTTGTCTCTGACCTTGATAATAGGTATGACTGTGGGAACAGCGGTGAGTCTGTTCTTCATCCCACTGCTGTATTATATAGTGAAGAAGCCTTTGGCTTCAAATTCAAAATTTATAAATTCAAAATTCAAAATGTAAGGGGACGTTAACCGGTAAAAAACAATTTTCAACGGTAAACGGTAAACTAAAAATTTTCAACTTTCAACTTTCAATTCTCAATTTACTAAATGAAGCCCTCGCGTTTTACACTCCTGCTGACACTGGCCATACTGATGGTGGTGGGTTGTGCGCTTATCCCCAGGATAGACGTGGCAGATAAGCCGCGTCCCACTCAGGGAAAGACGCTGGATGTTTCGTTTTCGTGGAACGGAGCTTCGGCTAAGGTGATAGAGCAGAACGTGACATCCAGAATAGAGGGATTGGTAGCTGCTGTCCGCGGCGTAGAGAATGTGAAATCGGAATCGTACTTTGGCAGTGGACGTGTGACCATAGAGCTAAAGAAGAATGCAAACGTTTCTGCCACTAAATTCGAGATTGCCTCTTTGCTTCGTCAGGTTAGAAAACAATTACCACAGGGTGTCAGTTATCCAGAGTTGTCGGGTGGAGAGGTTGTAAACGAGAATCAGAAGAAAGAAACTACCCAGATACTTTTAAGCTACTGCGTAAACTCCAATCTGAGCGATGAACAGTTGAAGGAGTACATGGAACGGCAGGTGGAGCCTGCTCTGCGCCAGATAGATGAGGTAAAACGCGTAGAAGTTACGGGCGGAAATAGCAAGTACATTGTTATAACCTACGATCCGTTCATCCTGTCCAGCTATGGTCTTTCAGCCTATGATATTGAGTATGGCATAAGGGCATTCCTGGGCAAGAGCGATGTGGTGGGGGAAATTCAGCCTGAGGGACAGGAAGAGAAACGTACGCTCTACCTGAGCACCGAGAAGTTCGGAAAGCCGTTGGAGGAGATGCCTATTGGTACAGTGGATGGCAAGACTGTGTATCTGGGCGATTTGGCAACCTATGAATACAAAGACCGTTTGCCTGGCAGCTACTACAGAATCAATGGCTTGAATACCATATACCTGAACATTCATGTTGACGCCGAAGCTAACAAGATTGCCCTCTCGGGTAAACTGAAGAAAAAAATCGCCGAGGTTGAGAAAGGCCTCCGGCAAGGTGTTTATCTGACGCTGATACATGACGGGGCTGAGGAGCAGGAAACAGAGTTGCACAAACTGATATGGCGTTCTACGCTCTCGCTCCTAATCCTGTTGGTCTTTATATGGCTGGTAAGGCGGGACTGGCGCTATCTGCTCATCATGGTAATGACGCTTGCCGCCAATCTGGCTCTGGCTGTGATTGCCTATTATGTCTTTGACATACGTTTGCATATCTATTCGCTGGCAGGCATTACCGTATCATTGGGAATGGTCATAGACGCTGCCGTGGTGATGGTGGATCACTATAGTTATTATCACAACCGCAAGGCTTTTATGGCTATCCTGGCAGCATTACTCACGACCATTGGTTCTTTGATAGTTGTACTATGGCTCCCGGATTTCCTGCAGAAAGATTTGTATGACTTTGCCTGGATTATCATTATTAATCTTTCTGTGGCTCTTATTGTCAGTTGGCTGTTTGCTCCTGCGCTGATAGACCAACTTAAATACCATAGTCGTCAGGAGGGGAAGGTCAGGCATCTGAGGTTTGCCGGCAGGTGGAACAGGTTCTATCTGAAATATATAAGTTTTACCCAGAAGCGTAAGTGGATATACTATATCCTGATAGTACTGGCCTTTGGCATTCCCTTCCACGCATTACCAACGAAGTGGGGCGAGAGTGATAATTATTATGGTTATATGGACGACTCATCGGACAAACCATGGTATGAACGTGCCTATAATGCTACATTAGGAAGCGATTTCTTCCTGCGCAATTGCAAGGAGCCTCTCTCGAAATATCTGGGAGGAACCATGCGTCTTTTCTCCCAATCGATGTCGGGTAATACCTACAGCAGAAACGAGGAGAGAGAACTTAAACTAAATATACGTGCCCAGATGCCTTTGGGAGGTACGGCTGCCCAGTTGAATGAAAAGGTGGTGATGTTGGAGAACTTTCTGGTAAACTTCCCTGAAATAGAGCGCTTTGAGACGCGTGTAAGTAGTTGGGGCGCCAATATAACAGTTGAGTTCAAGGAGGAATATAAAAAGAGTTCCTTCCCTTACGTTTTGGAAAATAAGGTGATTGGTAAGGTTATCTCCATCGGAGGAGCAGATTGGGCTACCAGTGGTGTAAGTGAGAGAGGGTTCAGTAATTCACTGAATCTACAATATCGTTCCAACAGAATTGAGCTAGTGGGATACAACTATGACCAGCTGTACCGCATAGCGGAGGATATGTGCGACGAGATGCGCAAGAACAACCGTGTGTTGGACCTTATGATAGAAACACCTAACCATGAGAACCAGGAAGATGAACTGTATATGCGCTATGATAAGGAAAAGATTGCCTTGTACGACTTTGATCTTTCTAATGCTCATGGAACCCTCCGCGAATTGCTTTCGGGCAGGGAGATTGATCGATACAGAGATACACACTTCTCGTCGGATATGTACCTGAAGTCTGCATGGCAAGACCGGTTCGACCTATGGCGTCTGGATAATTCTTTTTTGAAGGTGGGCGATAAGGAAGCCAGAGTCTCTGACTTTATGTCTATAGAAAAGCGACAGGCCAAGAACTGCATTCCCCGTCAGAATCAGGAATACGTTTTGCATGTAGCCTTCAATATCCTGGGTAGTTACACCTATACCAGCAGGTTTATAGAGCGTACCATCAAGGAATGTAACCAGCGCCTGCCTGTGGGCTATAAATGTCAGAACGTATCGTATGGCTATTATAAGGACGATGGTACACAATACTGGCTCTTAGGCCTGATTGTTATCATTATCTTCTTTGTATGCAGTATCCTGTTTGAATCGCTGCGTCTGCCGCTGGCTATCATATCACTTATCCCGGTATCCTTTATCGGTACATTTCTTACCTATTGGCTTTCGGGCGTGGAGTTCGGCACAGGTGGCTTTGCTTCGATGGTCTTGCTGAGTGGTCTGACGGTGAATGCAGGTATCTATATTGTATGCGAATACAGGAACCAGTTGGCTGCTCACCCGGCAGTATCGCCCATAAGAACATACGTCAGAGCTTACAGTCACAAAATAATAGCGGTATTCCTGACCATTCTCTCAACCGTTTTGGGCTTGGTTCCTTTCTTCATAGACGGAGCTAAGGAGTCTTTCTGGTTCTCCTTCGCTGTAGGTTCTACGGGCGGTCTGCTCTTCTCAATAGTTGCTCTGGTGGTTGTAATGCCAATATTCCTAAGACTATCAACTCGTTACAACAAGTGATACTTCTCTATTACCACGAGGGCTTCGTGCATTGACTTTACCCCTAACTTCTTGAAGATGCGTGTTCTATAAGTCTTGATGGTGCTTACGCTTGTTCCCAGTTCATTGGCAATTTCTTTGCTTGTCATGCCCTTCATGATGCGCGTCAGCACGATCCTTTCCGTTTTGCTGAGGTCTATTCTCGTATTTTCCTCTACGTATTTGCCATTAATGAAATCATAGCGCAGTTTCTTCCCTGACTCTGTTATGATGTGGCTCTCCAACTTGTTTCGGGTTGAAGGACTCATAAGGCACAGTCCAAGTTTGATTGTGCCATCAGAGTATGAAAGTAGAGACGAGAACTTTTGGTTGATAAAGAGCTCGTGTCCATTAACAATGATGGGGAAGTCTGTAGTGCTGTAATGGCTTTGTGGCTTATTAAAGAACCTACAGAAGTGCAGGTAGTTTCTCCTGACTTCAGCAAGACTTTCGATGTATTCGTCTGGCAGAAGAGCCCAATATGGGTTGTCACAGTCCCTCTGCTTATCGGAGGGACCTGCCTCATCCACATATAATAAGGTATTGGACTTATATACAATCTTGTGTTCCTCCAAATCTATCACCACGCAACTGGAATTAGTCAATCCTGCAAAGGTATTAACAGCTTCTATGGCTGCATTTATAACAGATTCGCTGAAAGGCTCCGCTTTGCCGGTGGAGTTGTTTGTAAGCAATGCTTCAATGTCGTGTGCCATTTCTTGAAAGGAGTTTAAGTTGTTGTTTTCACGAAGCAAAGTTATTAAATTATCATTAAAAAAAGCCCTAAAACCTAAAATATTTCTTAAATTTTGCCAAAATTATACCAAAGTACTACAAATATTGTAATACCAAAGTATATTCTTAATATGTTTTATAACACAATTGTACCAAAGTACTACAAAATTTATTTGTAACTAATTTAAAAACCTTCTACCTTAGCAGCGCAAAATTTAGACTAACACACAGAAAACGCATACAAACAAATGGAACAGATTGCCAAGATCAGTTGGGGTGAAAGGCTAAACCATGTTTTAGCTAATCATAAAGACCTTTCATATATAGTAGGAATACTCGTTTTAACGGTCATTTCTTTCTGGCCCACGTTCTTTAATGATTTCCAAATGCGGTGGGATGATCAATGGCAGGTGATAAATGATTATACGACTGGCGGATTCTCAAAAGAGAATGTGAGGAATATTTTGCTTTCTGTTTACCAAGGTCAATATTCCCCTCTCGATCAGTTCCTGTATACACTATTATATAAATTTTCTGGATATAATCCTTTTGTATTTCATTCAGCATCACTTCTTTTTCACTTAGCTAATGTCGTTCTTGTATATTGGATTCTTGCAAAAATATTGGAGAGATATTCCAAGATGACATCAAACAGATGTCAAATGATCACATTGTTTGCCACATTGTTATTTGCTGTTCATCCTCTCCAAGTGGAAACTGTTGCATGGGTGAGCGCTTCCAAAATTCTACTTTGTACATTCTTTTATCTTTTTGCGACTTTCTTTTTTCTTCAGTTTATTCATGAGAAAAGAATAATGTCATACGTTTCTGCGATTATTTGTTTTTTGTTTTCGTATATGTCCAAAGAACAAGCAGTGACTTTACCTCTTTTATTAACTCTTGTATATTTATTTTCTCACCAGAAGAGAGAAAAAAAACACATGATTTCCATTTTGACTCCTTTTTTTCTCATTTCTATCCTTATGACGATTCATTTGCTTCTATTTGTTGCAGCATATCCTTCTGTGATATCTCATAACGAATATCCTCTGTGGCAAAGAGCATTCTTATGTATATACTCCATTGTAACATATTTTTTTAAATGGCTTATACCTATGAATCTTTCATGGTTTTATCAGTACCCGATGGATAACAGTACTCTCTTGCCTTTTTGGCTATTGCCATACCCTCTGCTAATTTTTGTGGTGGGATACGGGCTGTGGAACCATCTAAAATCTGGATATATAATGAGTGCGTTTGTCTTTTCTTTAGTGCATTTGCTGCCCGTTATTCATTTAATGGCTTTACCTAGAGGAGCCGTAATTGCGGATAGGTATATGTATCTACCTTTGTTGGGTTTAAATCTGATTATCGCATATATATTAACCTCTTTGGCGAAGAGAAAGAAAGAAAAGAAATATATGTATATAATTACACTTGTGATTATTACAACATGTGTGATTTTATCCTATCAGAGAACAGAAGATTGGGTAGATTCGTCAACACTGAAGAGAGAGAGAGTTATCGATAACGACAATAGTGTTAATTAAAAAATTTAAAAAATGAAATCAAGTAATTATTTTATTGCAATTATTGCTTTTGCAGTTCTTGGAATGTTGAATTATACGTATTCGGAGAACATTCTTGTGAAAGCGCAAGCACAAAACACGAGTAGCAGTTCTAGCAGTTCTAACAACTCAAGTAGCTCAAGTAACGAAAATTCCGCCCCAAGTACCACGGATTGTTGTCATAAGTGGAAAATTTGGCAGTCTTGTAACCAAAGGCTTGCCAAGTCGGAAAACGTACACGTTGATTGTCGCACCCTCTATATCACATATTACGGATATGCTGGAGAATCTGAAGTGGAAACGGTTTTTCAAGGAAAAGTCATTGTGCCGATAAGCGCAAGCCTTAAAGCTCATCATAAAAGAACTAGCATGGTAAGCAGTGGCTATGATTTTTATGCTGACGTTATTACATGTCCAACAGATGGACATTGTGATGATTGTCAGGAGTATAGACCGTCATGCAGCAATAGCTAGTATTTTTACAGAATAGAATTGAGATAATTTCTACAATCAGGGATGATATGCAACAAATTAATATTGATTACAATACCCCAGGGTTTGCATATCATCCCACTATAATTTGACAATGAAGAGATTTTATATTAGTTGCATAAGTTTATGTTTACTGTTAATTTTAACGGGATGTGCAAATAATGTTCGGGTTAATAAGTTGCATCCTCTTTCTGATATAACAGAAAAAGCAGGTAAATGTTTATTCGTTTCAGAAGACTCCATCCGTGATCTTGCTGTCGGAAAAGGAAAAAATCCATATAACATACGAATTCCAATTGGAATTCACCCTGCAAATCTAGATACAGTATTTTCGTCGTATGACTTTATCCCTTTAGAAACAAATGAGAAGTGCATAGTAGGCCAAATAACCAAGATTCTTGCATGCAAGGATTGTTTTTGTATTTTGGATAGAGATAACAAGAACGTTTTCATTTTTGACAACGATGGCCGATTTCGATGCAAACTTGGCGAAAAGGGGCATGGACCAAGGGAACATGTTGATGCATGGAATATTGCTTATGATGAAGAGAGTGAGACAATATCATTGCTAGATTTATCTGGTCGGAAATTACAACACTTTGACTTAGATGGAAATTTTCTTGGAGAGCAGTCATTATACATCCTTTTTACGGAATTCGAATATCTTAAGGAGAGGATGGTTCTTTTCACGGGGAAATCATATAACGAATTTAGTGATATATTTGATCTCTATCAGATGGTTATTACTGACAAAAAAATGTCGCCTATTTCACGGGGTTTTAAGACAACTAATGAAATAAGACAAGAATTCCGATATTCAGGTGTCTTTAAAAAGAATGACAATAAAGTACTATATGATGATTTGTTGTCAGATACTATATGGAGTGTAAACGAACGAGATGTTTCCCCGTTTATTGTTATGGACATCGAAAATAAGCGGAGATTCAGTCAGAATGAAAAGTTGCACATGACAGATCAACTGTATAAAGAAGGAGAACGAATGAGTGCAAATGTAATTGACTGGCATGTTACGCCCAAATACATTTCCTTGATATATTATGGAGCTGAAGGATGTAGGGCGCTTCAAAACCTTGTCTATAGCCGTCGTTCGGGACGTTCCAAAATTTTTGGAATTAACAATTTGCCAACACGATTGGGCGACGATTTAGCCCGGGCCGCTTTTGATGGAATATCCTCAGACAACAGGTTTTATAGAATCGTACAACCTATGAGTATAATCGAAGCAACTTCAAATGATGATATAAAAAGAAATTTAACCTCAAAAGAACAGGAGATGGTAAACAAAATCTCTATAGCCAGTAATCCTGTAATTATGATTGAGAATTTAATTGAATTCTAATATAACGACATGAAATTAAGATATTTAATATATACATTATTTGGCGCAGTCTCCCTTTTAACGGGATATGCTTTTTATAATGACATTAACCTTCAAAATGAGATTTCAAATGAAGCAGAAAAGAAACATTGCGAGTTGTCTTACAATAGGTTGCTTCAGTATTTAGAGGCTATAGATTACCCTCTGGATTCTTGTTTTAACCTGTTTTGTAGCATAGATAGCTTAGATAACTTTAAGGCGATCTCTAAAAAACCAAGAATTGGACTCTATATTGATGCTAGACAGTGTACTTCATGTTGGAAGAGTGAAATAATACGAATGACTCGGTGGAATGATTCACTACATTTCGAGAACTCACCAATTATTATTGCAAACAATTTCAATCTGAGAGAGATCAAAATCATGCAAAGCGAAACTGAATTTCCCATTTATAGCCTTGGAAATGTGGTTGATTTTCAAAGACCATTAACCAAATTCAACACTCCTTTTTTTTTCATTCTTAATGATGGATATATCTCTCGTCCGTTTTTCCCGTCCGAGCTGGAGAATGATGTTTTTCCTGCAAAATATTTAAATCACATAAGCGCCATTTTAAAGCCTGTGAATCCGCTTAACAGAAATATTGAAAATGGTGATTTGAAGATCTACAATCCTATCGTGCGCTTGGGGAAAGTAGATGTGCGCGAAAGGAAACCGATAGTGTATCAATTGCACAACAATAATGAAGAGCCCTGCATGATTTATAATTGTATACCAAGCTGCTCATGCGTTGTCGTAGATTCCTTTTCAACCTCAATACCCCCAGGGGGGGATGGATTTGTGGCAATAACAACTGTACAAATAAACAAGGGTGAATTTAAACATTCGGTGAATATACAGACAAATTTCCAGAACCAGCCTTATTCGGTACTTTTTTCTGGTTATTGTAGATAGAATTGTTATTTTCGAAATTCACGATTATGAAGAAGTGTAAAAATTATTTAGTGTTATTAATGCTACTGTTCGCGTGTTGCGCTGAGCAACAAACTAAAATAGAATTGGTAAGTTCTGACAGTAATTGTAATTTGGGGGAGATTAACGTAAACTCACCTACTCTTTCGGGGAAAGAGTGGCTTATCAAAAATACTGGGAATGCACAGTTGAGAATTGATAGTGTGGAACTCTCTTGTGAATGTCTTACTGCTGTATATGACTCTGTGAATACGGTAAGGCCAAATGATTACTTCCCGTTCAGAGTTCTTGTAAAACCCGATGGTGCTTTAGGTGATTTTTATCGTGAAATACGTATTTATGGTAATTTCGAGAATTCTCCATTAGAATTGACTGTAGAGGGCATCTTCGTAAAAGAAGAACAAGCAGAAGAAAAATGCGACGATTCCATACATGCAGACTAATTTTTGTGGCGATAATAATCCTTGTTTGTTTTCGCATATTCGTTTGTGAGATCTATCTTGTTGATTCTCTCAGCATGATGCCTACCATCCAACCGACAGAGATATACTGCGTAGATAAACTGAGTGGAGGGGCACTTATGCCAAGGCGGTTTGCGGAGATCCCTATCATAAATGCCTTTACTTGGATAAAGCCTCTACGTGAGTTGGACGCAAGGAATGATTGGGGATTCCATCGTTTTCCCAGTTACAGGGAGTTTGAGATAGGTGATGTGATTCTCTTTCACGCAAAACATGATTATAAATCCATTCTGGTAAAACGTATAGTTGAAATTGTATATAAGAACGGGGAAACGTATTATTATGTATTAGGCGACAATGCCTCCAACTCTACCGATAGCCGCAGTTTCGGTCTAATACCCGAGAGCCTTGTTGTTGGTAGGGCTAAGTACGTGCTGTTTTCTTGGAACAATGAGGCTAAAGGATTTAACAAGTTCCGTTGGAGAAGGATTGGTTTTGACATATCTAAAAGGCTGTTATAATAAATTATATGCTATACTTTGTTCTTCCATGTTATAATGAGCAGGAGGTGTTGGAAACCACCAATGGGCAGCTCATAGGTTTATTGCCAGATATTCCGCTGGATGCCAGAATTCTTTATGTGGATGACGGCAGTACGGACAACACCTGGAGTATCATCCAAAGTTTGCAACAAGATAACCCAAAGGTTGTGCGTGGTATACGTCTTGCTCATAATGTCGGGCACCAATCTGCGCTATGGGCGGGAATGGAGTCCTGCGTTGACGAAGCTGAAGCCATTATCACCATAGATGCAGATCTTCAGGACGATATTCATCTTATCCCCCGTATGGTACAGGATTACATGGAAGGCATAGATGTGGTATATGGCGTAAGACAGGAAAGGAAGACGGACACGTTCCTAAAACGATGGACGGCCCAGGGCTTCTATCGTGTGATGTCCCTGATGGGATGTGATACTGTCTATAACCATGCGGACTTCCGTTTACTTAGTCAGCGTGCCACAAGGGCACTCCTGAGTTATCATGAGAGGAATCTGTATCTGAGGGGGATAGTGCCCCTCTTGGGGTTCAAAACAAAAAAGGAGTTTTATAGTCGTCAGGCGAGAACTCTTGGTGTTACAAAGTACCCCATGAGTAAGATGCTTGCTCTGGCTTTTGAAGGTATTACCAGTTTCACAACCAGACCTCTGCGTTGGATTCTTTTCTCAGGATTTGTATTCATTTTTGTTTCCCTCTGCGTCATAGCATGGGCCATATATGCCAGAATAGCAGGACGGACAGTGGAAGGATGGACTTCACTTCTTGTCTCGGTATGGTTTGTTGGTGGTTGTCTGTTGTTGGCATTGGGTATTATAGGAGAATATATAGGTAAGGTATATCGCGAAACAAAACAACGCCCCCGCTATTTTGTGATGGATGATACAAAAGATGATGGTATTGAATCCAATTCCAGCATAAGCATGCCTAATCTCAATTATATATTAAGAAAAAGAAGTAACGTTACTCAACCCTGAGCAAGAATCCTCTAGCTTCTTTCTTGAGAAATATCAAGGAGTTGTGAAATCATTGAGATAAAGTTTTAAGGTAAATTGTTGGTTATGCCTGCCATCTCCTCGCGAGGGGAGTGGCAGGCATGGTTTTTGTGGTTTTCCAATCAGATTATTCTATTTAGGTGTAATCAAATCTCGCAGGGTCTGTTCGAAGCCGTCGGGTAGGATAGGGGCTTCGTCGGGGCAGACCTCTCCAGTGTTACCGACTCTGAGAAATGTAGTAAGGTTTTCCTTGCATCCGGAGGGCCGAAATATTTTGACAATATGTTCCGTCCTGCAATGGACCGGCGTGTGGCACAACAACGGTGGACAGGAACGGTCGTATTGTAGCCAGGCTTATTCCTTCTTAACCCCCTCTCTATATATGCCCCACCCCCCTCTCTATAAAGAGGGGTGGGGCTATAGTAAGAGGGGTGTAAAAGGAAATAGCATGGCAAATCGGGGAAACTCATTCAATATCCCAGGCGCAACGGCAACCCCAAGGGCACATCCTCCCATTGTCTGTTCGGACTCCATCAACTTGCCTCAGACATCAAACATCGCAAGATAGATATCCTGGATTTCTTGTTTGAACAGCAGTGGAAATCAACTTGGAAAATATTTTTTTTAACTTACTTTTCACTCAAAATCAACTTGATTATGTTCGAGATTCAACAATACGGCAAGTCAGAGCTTGCCCTCCTGTATTTCCCGGGTGCCAGTACTTCACGCGGCGCATTAAGCAATCTTACCTACTGGATACGTTGCAACAGAGAACTTTCCGTTGCGCTGAAGGAGTGCGGTATGCCGGTTCGCTCTAAGACTTTTACTTCAAAGCAGGTGGCGATTATCATAAAATATCTGGGCGAACCTTAGAAACGGTATCCTTTTGAACATGTTTATTCGTAAATGATACAGATTGTTCGTGAATGTTCGTAATAACCCCCTCCCCAATGTCGTACCTTTGCAGTGAAGTTAAGACGATGTCTTTCACATAGAAAAATGCTTTAACTCTGTGGTGAGCTTCGCTCAAAAACTTCACTGCGAGTATCAGCGGCGTCTCGGCATAGCTCAAACAAGCTTGGCTCTGCGCTCAACTTGCATGATACTTGTCAGCAGTCAAATGAAGAATGAAGAGTGAAGAATTTGCTACCGCGGAGCAAGACCATCCTCTCAGCTCATGATTTTCTTCTTCTTTCAATTCTTAACTCTTAATTCTTATCTCTTAATTATTAATTAAAAATAAAAGAATGAAGGAACTGAAATCTGTAAGATATATCGTTGTTCATTGCACGGCCACCAGGTGCAACAAGCCCTTCAGCGTGGAGAAGCTTATAAACTGCGGTGTTGGCAAGTACGGACAGTGCAGCTACCACTACTATGTCCGCCTCGATGGGACAGTCGTTCCACTGCTTCCCGAATCCGTTCAGGGAGTCCATGCCAGAGGCTACAACAGCTGTTCCCTGGGTGTGGTCTATGAAGGCGGGGTGGATGAAAGCGGTAAGAACAAAGACACCCGTACGGCGGAGCAGAAGCACACCCTCTACGCCCTGCTGAAGGAACTGACGCGCAGTTATCCCGAGGCCCGTATAATAGGTCATCGCGAACTCCCGCATGTTGCCAAAGACTGCCCCTGCTTCCTGGCATCCAAGGAGTATGCCGATTTACAACCCGCGAATCGTTAGAGATTCTTATATTAAATGATAATTGTTGGTTATGCCTGCCATCTCCTCGCGAGGGGAGTGGCAGGCTTATTTCTCAAGTGTATCCAATGTCTTATAGAAACAGGCACGCGTAGCCCCCAGCCCTCCAGTGGAAGGGTTAGGGGCTGGGGGTGAAGGTTTACCTCACCTTGTGAGACAATAAGTGATATTTGTCAGCAATAGCCAGTGCTTCAGCAGTGCTGCTAACACCCAGTTTGCTGAAAATACTCCTCTTATGCGCCTTAACCGTAAATAGGCTTACATTCAGATTATTGGCAATCTCTATGTTGTTCAGCCCATTCTGCATGAGGCCCAGAATGACCATTTCCGTCTTGCTAAGATTAAATGCAAGTATAATATCCTCATATTTCCCCTGTTTGAAGTTAAACTTCAGGAAGCCTCCTGATTCACTGACGACATAACTTTCCATTACTTTTCTTTTGGAAGTATTGTATGTAAGCATTCCTACCCTGATATGCTTCTCCGAGTCTATTACCATTGGCACAAACTGTTGCGTTATATAGAATTCCTTACCTTTTATTATAATGGGAAACTCTGTAGTGCTATAATATATCTCCCCTTCCCGCAGATTCATCATCCGGCTATAATGCAGGAACTCCCTCCTTATTTGCAACAACTTCTCCAATACTGCTTCCTGAACATACGCCCAATAGGGATTCTCGCAGTCCCTTTGCCTGTCCTTCTCAGTTGTCTGGTCCAGGAACCGTAGCTTCTTGGAATGGTAGAGTATTTTACCTTCAGGGAAATTCATCAGTATGCAACTGGAGTTGGTCAGAAAGGCATGATATTTGGCTATCTTAACAAGTTCACTGATACTAAGACTTTCATTAGGCTCGTCTCCCTTTCTTAATGTATTATTAAGTGTGTTCACATAAGGTGTTTGCTTCATTTATTTATTAGTTTTGTGAAATTCCCACACAAAAATAATCATTTCTAGGATTACATGGCATCATATTCTGTTAACAAAAACTAAATGTCATATTTTATTAGTTCTCGAGGACAAATTGTATAGTTCCTGAGAACTAATTTTGGCTATTATTCGTCAGATTTATAGAAAAAAGTTTGGCGTCAATCGCAGATACGCATAACTTAGCAGCCGTTTATGGGGCAAAGACAGCGATAGACGACAAATCGAAGGTATTCCTGTAAAACAGTGATTAAAAGATGCATCATTTCAAGATAATTCATTATCTTTGCCGAGATTTCGGAGCAGTCAGAATAATCCGAGTACTCTGAGTATTCCGAGTACTCCGACAAATCGAACGCTCCGATTTCTTCCAACAACCAACCTCTCAAACGATAATAAAATGAAGACGTACAAGCAAGCGCTGGCCCTGGGCCTTATGATTTGCGCTACAGGCACTTACGCCGATGGACTCCGTCCGACGGCATTGATGACCGACCTGATGACCGACACCCGAACGGTGTGGCAAGGCGGCTACTCCTCATCGGCACAACTGAATGACGTCACGACGGCATGGAAGCGTGCCGAAGCCCGTGGCTTACAAAGCATTCCGCTGCAAGTAGCAACGATACATTCCGCTACCCCTATGTTGGGCTGGAAGTTGGAGGGCGAAGGTACGCAACGTGCCTTCCGCATCTTGGTCGCCTCCAAACCCGAACTGCTGACCGAAGAGAAAGCCGACATCTGGGACAGTGGTCGTCGCGAAGGCACCTCCTGCTCAGGCATCCGTATGGAGGGCAAAGCGCTCGTTCCCAAACAGATATACTATTGGACCGTACAGGTATGGGACGCTCAGGACCAACCTTCGGTCTATGCTACGCCATCGGCTTTCTTGACCGACCAGAACCTCGACAATGAGTTCCCTCGCTATCCTCTCTGCAAGACCAATGAGCACCCCGTATCTGTAAGCAATGGTCTGTACGACTTCGGCAAGGCTGCCTTTGGTCAACTGCAACTCACGGTCAAATCCGACGTGGCCGACACGCTCACCCTCCGCATCGGTGAAGCGCAGGCCGACGGACATGTCAATCGCCGTCCCGGAGGCACTATCCGTTATACGGAGGTGCAACTGCCCGTCCAGCGTGGTTGTCGCAACTACCAGGTCACCTTCCGTCCCGATGGGCGTAACGCCATGATCAAGAAGGAGGGACAGGATGTGCGTCCGGTCTTGATGCCCGACTATATCGGCGAGGTTTATCCGTTCCGTTATTTGGAGATTGAGTCTCGCCACGGCGCCGTTGCCCAACAGGTAGAACGTGCCGCTGTCCATTATCGTTGGAACGAAGAGGGTGCCTCTTTCCGTTCGTCGGACGACATCCTGAACCAAGTGTGGGACCTTTGCCGTTACAGCATCAAGGCGACCTCTTTTGCCGGTGTCTATGTCGATGGAGACCGCGAGCGAATCCCTTATGAAGCAGATGCTTACATCAACCAGTTGTCGCACTACTGCTCGGACGAGGACTACACCATGGCGCGTTACACCGTCGATTATCTCTGTAAGAATGCCACTTGGCCGACGGAGTGGATCCTCCAGGCACTTATCATGGCTTGGTACGACTACGAATATACGGGCGATACCTTACTCATTGCCCGCAACTACAACACCCTCAAGGCACGCACCTTGGAGTCGCTCACTCAACCTAATGGTTTGATCAGTACCCGCGTAGGCAAACAACCTTCCGAACTGCTCCGCGCCTGCGGTTACTATGGCCGACAGATCAACGACATCGTCGATTGGCCTCAGAGCGGTGCTTTCGGCATCGGCAAAGAGGAGGCAGGCGAGGCCGACGGCTTCCAGCACAAGACCTACAACACCGTGGTCAATGCCTTCCACTATGAAGCCTTAGTATTGATGAGCCGCATCGCCAAGGCGTTGGGTCATACCGCCGATCAGACGCACTATCAGCAACAGGCCGAGAAGGTGAAAACGGCCATCAACACGTTGCTCTACGATGCCGAGAAGGGTTGTTACTTCGATGGATTGGAGACCGACCACCACTCTCTCCACGCCAGCATGATGCCGTTGGCTTTCGGCATTGTCCCCAAGGAGCGACAGACCGAAGTGATGAAATTCATCCAAAGTCGTGGCATGGCGTGCAGCGTCTATGGTGCTCAGATTCTGATGGATGCACTCTATGAGGCTGGCGCTGCCGACTATGCCTTGCAGTTGCTCACCGACCAAGGCCCACGCAGTTGGTACAACATGATCAAGGTGGGCTCGACAGTCACGCTAGAGGCCTGGGATGCGAAATTCAAACCCAATCTGGATTGGAACCATGCGTGGGGCAGCGCTCCCGCCAACATCATCCCTCGCCGCCTGATGGGTGTCATGCCATTGGAAGCCGGCTGGAGCCGACTCCAAATCAAACCTCAGATTGGTTCGCTGGCTTGGGCCGAAGCCAAGGTGCCAACCATCCGTGGCCAAGTTGAGGTGCGTGCCGAGCAGTCGGACAAGCAATACACGCTTGCTGTCTCTGTACCAACGGGTTGTGTTGCCGAAGTCGTCATCCCTTGCGCCACCAAGAAGTACAAGCTCCAACTGGATGGCAGCAAGTGTCGCTCCAAGTACCAGGACGGCTTTGTCCGTCTCACCTTGAACGGCGGCAAGCACACGATTTCGTTGACGAAATAAGGAACAACCAAAACGATAACGATAACGAAAAAAATTCCCCTTAACCGTTAACCTTAACCCTTAACCCTTAACCATTAAACGATAAACTGTTTGCTTCATTTATTTATTGGTTTTGTGAAATTCCCACAAAAAAATAATCATTTTTCGGATTACATGGCATCATATTCTGTTAACAAAAACTAAATGTCATATTTTATTAGTTCTCGAGGACAAATTGTATAGTTCTCGAGAACTAATTTTGGCTATTATTCGTCAGATTTATAGAAAAAGGTTTGGCGTCAATTACAAATACGCATAACTTAGCAGTGCATAATTTAATTTTCGAGCCTAAAAACAGAAACATAACAATATGGGTATTAGTAAAAACATATGGATAAAGAAATAGAGGATATAAGACATTATGTAGCTGAATTCGGTATTTGAATTCTGCTTACCTAAAAGTTTAAAGATATGAGAATTAAGATTCTATTATGCCTTTGTTTTCTGGCTTCTGCTATATATGCTCAGGAGAATGGTGAGGTGAAGGAGGACATTAAGGATGAAAATGTTAAGACGACTACCCTTTCCGAGGTGGTTGTTATCGGTGACAGTATTTTCCATTACCCAGACAAGGATGTGTATCGCATCACGAAACACATGCGCAAGGGGAGTTATAACACGGCGCAGATGCTGGACAAGGTCCCAGGGTTATCTTATAACTATGCCACCAAAGCCATTACCTATCAGGGCGATAAAAACATCATCATCCTTGTTGACAGTGTAGAAAAAGACGCGGATTATATAAAAAACCTGAGACATATCCGTTTTGACAAGGTGGAGGTTATACAGAATCCCAAAGGAAAATACGAGTCCTATGATGCCATTATAAATCTGTGCCGCAAAACGGATTATGAAGGATACGAGAATAATCTGTATGGGTATGTGGATTTTCATCCGTCAGACCGAAACGGGAAAGGCAAAAGCTTCGGGAACACAGAGTGGGGCGAGTCTTTCACCTACACAAAGAACAAGTGGAACGCCATGCTCGGTTATTCCGGAGGTTTTAATCAGGGAGAGCGGAATACATTCATGACGCGTAGCTATCTGGCCAATGATTACAAGGAAACCGTAGTTGCCAATGCGGATAATTCACACAATCAAGGATATATGGGCCGTGAAAACAATGTTGGCGTTTCCGTGGATTACCAGTTCAACAAACGGAATTCAATCTCAGTGGCATATGGCGTGGAATTCACAGACAATGACGATTTCTCACACCGGACCGTAATAGGTTCGGACCTTCAGGACGGACATGCAAACACCTTTTATTCACGTTCAAAAGATAAAGATAAGGGCAGCAGACAGGGCGTTGGTATTTTCTATCATGGCGGAACGGGTGTATGGAATTGCAACGGCACGCTGAATTACATAAGAAGGTCATGGGATACCAACAGCCTGTTGACACGTAGCACAGGATACTACAATCAAGATGACCGCCATCAGGCAATGGACCACGTTTATGGCGATTTGGATATAAACCGCCGTTTCCTGAAGAAAAAACTCTACGTATCTGCTTCCTATAATTTCTTTTGGAAACGTTATGACCAGTTTAGGCTTGGCAGCGATGACATCCTAAGCAAAAACACACTTCAGTATCATTATTTCGGGACATATCTGTCGTACGATTTTCCGCATAATTTAAGTGTGCATGTATCAGGCAATGTACGAAGATACATCTCCAAAACGCCGTCAATAAGGGATAGTTATATGGGCTATTCCGGTTCAGCTGGGCTGTATAAGAAACTCGGCAAACATAGCTGGGCAAGAATTGACTATTCCTGCACGCTGGACAATCCTTCGCTCGACAAGACATCCGCGTATGAATATTTCACCGACTCGCTGACTAAGACGGTCGGTAATCCGCTCCTGCGGACCTCATTGAGACACAACCTTTCCCTGAAGGTAAATATAATGGAAGCCATCACTCTGAAGGCAGGAATGAACTATTCTCCGCGTGATTTCGCTTACATCCGCTCCCTGGAATACGGGAAGCTGCAGAACGGGGAACAGGGCAACTACATCCTTTCCACATATCAGAATGGCGAAAACAGAGGTTGGTGGGCATCAGTGAACTTCAACCGCAATGTCGGCAAGTTTAATATTGATGCCAACGTGGGATATAAATACAGAAAGGCACAATATGAGAGCTTCTGCCACAGTAATGGGGGGTGGACAGGAAGTGCCCAGGTAAGTTATATGTGGTACAAGAAGAAACTGTATGCCTATTTAAACTATTTCCATGATAATTCATATAACGCTGAAGCGCAGAGTTGGGGCACAAATTATCATGATGGTCTCGGCGTGAGTCTGTTAAAATCTCTATGCAGGGAAAAACTTCAACTTCAGTTGTCTTATACCTTACCTTTTAGTTTTACTTCTGAGAAAAATCACTATTATGTTGCTTCGCCAGGATATGAATACTACTCATGTCAATCCTCCAAGGACATTATCCATAATACGATAAGTTTCGCCTTGTCATACAGAATAGACGGCGGAAAAAGTGTAAGGCAGTACGATCACGAAATGTCAAAAGAACGATAAATATATTCTTGCAAGATATATACAGATATGTTGCTATTTGTGACCAGTTTCAGGAGATTAAACGCCTGGAGGCAATCTACAAGGAACTCTGCGAAATAAGCAAATAACAGATTTTTTTAACGAATACTAAAACAAACAACATGAAACAGACTTTTCTCTTCATTGTGATGGCGCTTATGAGCGCAGTTGGTTTTGCACAAACCAAGTATCCTGAAACAGGCGTATTCAAACAGATTTCGATAGAAGGAGGGGGCCGTACGCTGAAGGACTTGCCATTGCCTACATATAGGAGCTGCAATGGTGACCGTACATTAATCTTCTGGGTTCAGCCCAGACAGGAAGGCTTGGACTGTGATGTGCTGATTTGGCGCGCAGAATTTATTTCGGATGTGAATGACCCTTTCGGCGTTAAGCTGAGCGATGTCACCTCTGACTCTTTTACACTATCCTGGTATAATGCCACCCGCGATTTCTATGACTTTCCCGCAGGGATATGGATTAATGAGGTCTGGGAAAAGGTGAAGGGTGAAAGCATTCCCAGTCGTATCTCTGCTGCAGCCACAAATCATAAGAACAGAAACAAACTGGAGGGCAGCTGGAAGTTGGTTGCTAATCAGGCGCTTGATCTCCCCGGTGAGCCCACCCTCCCCGGTAAAAATACTTACAAGATATACGCTCCGCAGGTGTGCCTCTCCTTTATGGGCAGTTTGTATAACATAGAGCAGGGCGGCAGATCCTTCCTGAGAGATTTTAAGTGGACATCCGAGAATGAGTTCATCGAGGCGGGTGTAGAACATAAGGTTACCTTTGTAAACCCTTCTGTTATAACGCTGGAATTCAAGAATGAGAAGTACGGCAGGATGAAGGAAACCTGGATTCGCTACGACATTCCAGAACCTATGGCGTCCCTGCTGAGTAACTTCAGAGATTAAATCAGCAAGATAAAGTTTTAAGGTAAATTGTTGGTTATGCCTGCCATTTCCTCGCGAGGGGAGTGGCAGGCTTGTATAATCATCAAAAAAACAGTATAAATATTAGGATGTTTCATTATTATTGTCTATTTTTGCGCTGTTAAGTGCCGAAAAATGTGTAATATATACACAAATCGGCAGTTAAGAGTGTGATTATGGAGATATATAGGGAGATTATTTCAAGCTTAAAACGTTGGAAGGATAGTTCGCCAAGAAAGCCAATCCTTCTGAAAGGTGCCCGACAAATTGGGAAAACATGGGTAATGGAGGCATTTGGTAAAGAGTGCTTTGAGCATTATGCCAAGTTTGATTTCGATCGTCAACCAGAATTGAAATCTGTTTTTCGCACATCGAAAAGTCCGGAACGCATAATCAAAGAGTTGGCATTGTATTGTGATGTTCCCCTGGTGGCGGGAAAAACACTTATAATCTTTGATGAGATACAGGAATGCGAAGAGGCATTGAATAGCCTGAAGTATTTCTGTGAAGACGCTCCACAATACCATATTATTGCAGCAGGTTCATTGCTGGGAGTCGCTGTAAAGAAACGTAGAATGACTGTTCCGGTAGGGAAATTGCAGGTTATGAGGATGTTTCCTGTATCCTTCCGTGAATTCTTGCGTGTCAGCGATGAAAGGACCTTCGATTATATTGAGAAGATGGAACAGCCCCTTCATCTTCCAGAGATTGTGCTGAACAAGCTTAAGCTGGAATATCGTCGTTATATGATTAGTGGGGGAATGCCTGAAGCTGTGGTTGCAATGATTGATAATCAGGGGATGCAGGCAGTAGATGATGCGTTGCAAGATATCTTGGATTTATATGAACTGGATTTCTCCAAGTACGCAGAGCCACGGGAGATTCCACGCATTCATGCCATTTGGCACTCTTTACCTTCGCAGTTAGGTAAGGAGAACCGTAAGTTTATCTATAAGGTCATTAAACAGGGAGCCCGTTCGAAAGACTATGAAGATGCCTTGCTTTGGTTGGAAGATGCCGGCATGATATATAGAATTAACAATGTTTCAAAGCCGGGTATGCCATTGAAAGCATGCGAAGAGCCCGATGCTTTTAAGGTCTATGCATGTGATTGCGGATTATTGCGTAGGCTCGCTCGCCTGCCATCAAGTGTCATTTTGGATCCTATCTCCAACTATACAGAGTTCAAGGGGGCAATGGCCGAGAATGCCGTGTTGCAATCTCTGATGCCTTTGCTGGACAATTATACACCAAATTATTGGTCGTCTGACAGTAAAGCAGAGGTTGAATTCCTTGTCCAATGGCAGAATGAAATCATACCTATAGAGGTGAAAGCTGAAAACTGTATCAGCGGAAGGAGTCTGAGTGTATATAACGATAAATATCATCCTTTGAACCGCATCCGTTTCTCTTTCCTTAATTTGCAATCAAATAGTGGGTTGCTTAGTTGCCCTGCGCCATTAGCGGAATGGTTCTGGAGATGGATATAGATAAGTTCTATGACGTAAATGCCTGCCATCTCCTCGCGAGGGGAGTGGCAGGCTTTTTTTTCTTTTTAATGATATATAATTATCAAGAATTAAATTATATATGATATTATTTTTGTAATTATTGAACGAATTTCGGGAATGACCGAAATTTTCTTTTCTTTTTCTGTTGTAGGTTTCCATTATTGTTTATATTTGTGGCGCGAAAACACACATTTCGCCATTAGAAATCTTATTATTAACTTAAACTAATCTAAAATGGAAGCGATCACTACTTCTATCCATCGTTCTGCTATGGGCAGAAAGATGAGAAATCTGAGAAAGTTGTTTGCCTCGGCTATGCTTTGCACCCTGGCAAGTGGTAACCTGTTTGCACAGAACAGTTCCTGGATGAGCAATGTGCCTGACAACACGTATGTGAGCCAGATGTCTATACCTGGCGTACATGATGCAGGCACAGGTCATGGGTTCACCACATTGTACGGCATTATCGGAGACCAGTTCGCACGCACGCAGGACAAGACCCTGACACAGATGTGGAATAGCGGTATCCGCTGCTTTGACCTTCGTCCGGCTGTTGACGACAACGACTTGCGTATTTGCCACGGTTATGTGAGCACCAACCTGATGTTCTCTACTGCAATCTCAACACTTTGCGGCTTGCTGGATCAGTATCCTTCTGAGACGGCCATCATTGTTATCCGTCATGAATCAGAGGGCGATAGCGGCAGCGGCAACTGGAATACCCTGATTAAGAACAGACTGAGCGGCAGTCCTGCCAACAGTCATACCATCAACTTCAATCCTAAACTGAAGATGGGCGATGTACGTGGAAAACTTATTGTCCTCTGTCGTAATGCCTATGACAGTAACCCCATCGGCGGTTTTGTCTATAACTGGGGCGAGAGTGCTGACTTCAGCCAGCAGCAGAATGGCTATATCAGAGGTGTCGGGACCCAGGGACCTGTGTATATTCAGGACTTCTATAATGTCTCTGCCAATGGTGCTTCTGCCACCAAGACTGCCAGCATCCAGCGTATGATGCAGTTCTCCTGCACCGAGAACAAGAATGCCAGCATATGGGTCATCAACCACACCTCAGGCTACACCAAGACGTTCCTGGGTATAGTAACCAGCAACGGCTACCGTGACAATGCCCAGACACAGAACCAGGTTGCCATCAACTACCTGAACGGCCATCCCGGATCTGCCGGCATCGTGGTAATGGATTACGGAGGGGTGGACAGCTCCAACGGTTACAATACCAAGGGACAGGCACTGACCAATGCCCTTATCAACCAAAACTTCAGAGAAGGTCCCAACACACCTTACTTCCGTGCCCTGCCTACCCTGAATATCGGTACGGTCTATAACATCTATACTACCATTAACGGAACCAAGTACTATATAACCACTAGCGGAACACTGACCAGCAGCAAGAGTGATGCAGGCGCTTTCACAGCTAAGGTGGGTAACAGCAATGGCGGTGAGTACGGCGACTCCTTCTTCTTTGAGTTCACCGTTGGTACTACCAATTACCACTTTACCAACCCCAACCAGAATACAGGCGGTAACGGTACCTTTGCCTCCAACGATAACCTGGTGCCTATCTGCGGCTATAGCTGGAATCGTATCTGGGACAGTCAGGTACTGATGCAGAACAGCAGCGGCAAGTATGCGATCCGTGCTACCAATGCACCTACTACGGGTAACAACTGGAACCTGTATGCTGCCAATACCTATTGGTCAGTGAAGAGCACTGGCAGCAACCCTGTTGCAGGCTACGTTATGGGTGTGCCCGATTATCGTTGGCAGTTCTCTGTTGCCTCAAATAACACCAAGGAATTTGCTGGTGACTTTGGTGACGAGGAGACTGCCATTGAAGGTGTCAAGGCAAATAATTCTGCTAACGAGGGCGCCATCTACAATATGGCCGGCCAGCGTGTAAGCAAGCTGCAGAAAGGCCTCAATATCGTGAATGGCAAGAAGATAGTAGTCAAGTAAGACTGGCGGATAGTGTTTAGCGGTTAGGGATTTGCGACTCCCTAACCGCTAATATATTTGCCGGATTTCAGCGCCCGGATAATAATGAGTCAGGATGTTTTGGTAAGAATAGCCCTGATGTCCCATTACGGCGGCACCTATCTGACACATTCCTACACCATGTCCCCAGCCTTTGCCATTCAGGATGATGGTTTGGGGAATGCCGTCCTGTATATCCTCTAAGCTAATGGTAAAGGCGCTGCTGAGCAGATGAGAGGTGCTGAGCGTCTTACGTATAAGCAGTTCCTTACCTATTATGAATGTGCGTTCGGAGCCTACTATGCGCAAACGGCTGATATGACCGGCTGGTCCTGCCTCCAAGGGCTCCAAGCGTAGGATGTGCCCGAACTTCATGCCTAGGTTGCGCTCTATCAGTTCCCTGAGTCTTTCTTGTGTGAAGCGTACCTGCCAGCGATAGAAGTTGTTGGTCTCTAAGTCGTAATCGTTCAAGACCTGCGAGAGGACTTCGCGGTCGGAAGTGTTGCAGAAGGGGTCGGCAACACTGCTGAGGTACGACTTGCGGATATTCTGCCAACAGTACTGAAACTCGTTGGTCTGACCGCCACAGCATTTGCCAAAACGTGCATCGCAGATTTCTCCATCGCCCATCAGCACTTGTCCGCATGTCTCGTTGACAGCCCGTCGGACGTTAGGATTGCTGGCCTTTGTGATGCCTTGGTAGCGTTGACAATGATCATCGGCACAGACATCAAAGAGGTCGTGGTCCTCGCGGTCCCACCAGCGGATGAGTTCTTCATCGGTCTGGATGAATGAGGGTGATTTGTCCTGTTTCTGTCTGAGCTGGGCTAAGAGCCAACTGCGGCTGATGACTGCTGAGGCTTTCAGGAACTCTAGGGAGCAGGTACTCTTCATCTCACTGCTGATAACGCTGATTAGGTAGTCCTCCAGGGGCAGTTCGTTGATGACCACAATCTGCCCTTCGTGCCAAACAAGGTGCAACGTGCCAGTAAAGACCTGCACCTGCTGTCGTTCCCAATGGAACTGCTTGCCTATGGTAACACCATAAAGGCGAAACACAGCCTCCCCCCCGCTCAAGCCCCCTCCAGCTCCCCCTTTGGGGGAGTGAGAACCTTGGGGGAGTGCTGTTATTTCATTGAATAGTTTCCCTTGCCACAGGATGCCATCCGGTTGGGCAATGGCTGTTTGCTCGCCCTCCACGGATACATTATCTATAATATAAGGTGTATCCAGACGGAAGTGAACCTCTTTTGCGGTAAGAATCCCTACGGTAATTGTCGTCATGAGTAAAAAATATTTTTTAGTTTACCGTTTACTGTTTACCGTTGAGCGGTTAGCGGTTAGCGGAACTTGAAACCTGAAACTTGAAAGCTGGAAGTTACCAAACTGTAAACCGCAAACTCTAAACTCTAAACTCTCAACTAAAAAGCCTTAGCTCCCTCTCCTTAGGAGAGGGTTGGGGTGAGGCTTACTTCTTTCAGAATAGCTACGGCCTGCTCAGGAGTAAGTTTTTTGAAATCCTGCTCTCGGGGAGTGATGAGAAGGCCACACATGTCCAGTGCACCCGGACTGATGAGCAGTTGCTCTTCGCCTTGGGCTGTATAACAAGCTGGTCTGTGCTTGGCACGTGGGAAGATGAGGGTTACAACCTCTTCGTCTTGCTGCCAACAAACAATATTCATACGTGGCTCAGTCTCACCCTCGTGCATGGGGAGGGCGTTGTAGATGCGCATGAAGCGCTCTTCTGCCTCTTTTGCCTCTGCTGTCCGTATCACCAGAACAGGACAAGCATAGTCTGTCAGCAGGGAAATGCCTTCGGCAAAGGGCTTTAGGGCAGGCTCGTAGATGCTCTTCCAGTCACGCTCTAGAGGAGCAATGCCTCTGCTTCCTGCCTGCAAGTGCATGTGGTCGGGGCATGAGGCTCCACAGAGGGGGCCATTATAGAATACCATATAGTCAGGCATCTGCTGTGCTATCTTGAAGAGATCTTGAAAGCGTCCCTTAATAGATTGCGCGGTATGCTGGCGTGTAGGGATAGTGAAATGCTTGGGTAGGATGGGGAAGGGGTTTATCAGCAACTGGTACTGTCCCAGCACGGGTAGGGCATGTTGTTCTGCTGGTCGGTTACTGTCGCAAAGGAAGCAGGGACGTTTCTCTATCGCCTGCTTGCTGATGTTGGCTCCCGTACTGACGATGCGAGCGGGGTTCCATTGAGCCGTAAGAACGGAGAGTTTAGAGTTTAGAGCGTAGAGTTTAGAGGGGAGTGGCTTTGTCTGTACGCCGGTTAGGGCTTCGTAGCGGGTGGCGGCGTCAGACCAGTTTTTTTTTTCGCTCTGGAAAAAATCCTCTACTTCGGCAGGCGATGGAACTTGCTCTCGGCTTTTGTTCAACTGTTGGCGAGCCAGAATCTCTAAGGTACGTAAGTGGTCCTTGTAGGTATTGTTCTTGTTGATTTTGTCCTGACTCAGCGCAGCATCGCTATTACCCTCCCAGCGACGGCACAAATAAACCTCGTGATAGAGTCGTCCTATGTGATAGCGTCGGCTTATCATCAGTCCAAGGGCATAGTCCTCGCCATAGCTGGTGTTGGGAATCTGCAGTTCCCTGAGCACTGGGGTATAGAAAGCACGTGGTGCGCCCAGACCGTTGATGCGCAGCGCATTGTTGCGTCCGTTGTCGGGTGTCCATTCCTTATGGTCGATGAGGCCTGGAGGCAGGGTGTTCAGTTGAAAGTCGCACATGCGGTATGAGCCAATGACCATTGCAGCCTGTTGCTCACGGAACGCATCCACCATTTGCTGGAGCGTCTGGGGTGAGCTGTAGAGGTCGTCGCTATCCAATTGTACAACGAATCGTCCTACCTGTGGATGATGCACCGCTGTGTTCCAACATCCGCCAATGCCTAAGTCGTTTCGTTCGGGGATGATGTGTATAAGCGACCCCTCTCCGTCTCCCCCGAGGGGGAGTGACTTTGCAATCTGCCTAATCTTTTCGGTTGTGCCATCGGTGGAGTGGTTGTCAATGACGATAACGTTGAAGGAGAAAGAAGTCTCCTGCTCAAGTGCTGAGCGTATGGCATCCTCTATGGTACGCTCGCGGTTGCGGACGGGGATGATGACGGATGCTTCTACGGCAAACTCACCTTCGGAGAAGTCGATATCCTGGAAGGTTTCGGGTGCCAAGTAAGCGCCAATGGCTTTTAGGTGAGCGGTACAAGCCTGCTCCATCTCAATCTGACGGTCGCGGTTGCGTGGGTCGACGTAGTCGAACTGCTTCTGTCCGCTTAGTCGGGTATCCTGCTCTATCTCGGTATAAAGGAACTCATCAGCATGAACAGGTAGCATCTTCCTGCTGACAAATAGGCGGAAGTCGTACAAGGCGGCAAAGCGATAGCTCACTTCCTTGGCCTGCTCGATATATTCTTTCAAGGCTGAAGTGCGAATCAACAGTAAGGAGCCCATCTGAAAATCATCACGCACAGAACCTATTTGGTAGTCAATTAAAGCCCCCTCCCTGCTCCCCCTTTGGGGGAGTGCTATGTAATGGTCGGCATACAGCATCAGGGCGTTGCTGTCCTCTGCTATTGTCAGCATACGTGTCAGGGCATAATAGCCCAGTTGCAGGGTGTCGTATTTGGTGTACAGCAACAGGTAGGGTGCTGATGCCTTGCTGGCTATCCAACGTAGGGTATCTATGTTTCCGGGGCCTTCTTCGCGTAGGAAGTGGATGGCTCCGACTTGCTCTTCAGCCTCTAATTGTTGCAGGGTGACGGCCACTTGCTCGTCGCTCTGCCAGGGAATAAAACAATCAATCTTCATCATAAGCGCAAAAGTAGGACTTTTTTTTCGCTCTACAAAATAAAAGATGTAATAAAAACCGTAACTTTGCAACATGAAAGTATATATTTTCAATCCCGAGAACGATATGGCTCTTGCTGATGGTAATCCAGGCTATACGCCGCCAGCCATCATCAGGCAGATGAGAGACGAACTGTATTGGCTACCCAACTGGTGGGCCAATGACGAGGATGTTGTGTGGAACGGAACGGATAAGCTGCAGCTGAAGCCAGGCGATGAGATATGCCCTTGGGGGTGGAGCCCTGCCCTTATACACCAACTGCGTCAGGCTGGTGTGACGGATGAGTTCCTGCCTTCTGACGAGGAGATGGAACGACTGCGTTGGCTCTCGCACCGACAGACAGCTGTGGAGGCTTTGGCTGCCTGCAAGCGTGACGGACTGATAGGCGAGGCGCTGATGGGTGAGTCCCACCTTTGCAAAACAGAGGAGGAGGTGAAAGCAGTTCTCTCTGCCGCCAAGGAAGGGGAGGGCTTTATTTTGAAGTCCCCTTGGAGCAGTAGCGGCAGAGGTCTGATGCTGTGTGGCAGTCCCAATGCCAAAGGCTGGATAAAGAATACACTAAAGGCTCAAGGCTCTGTGGTGGTTGAGAAACTGCTGCAAAAGGTTGCCGACTTTGCCCTGGAGTTCTGGTGTGATGGAAAGGGCGGGGTAGAGTATCGTGGACTGAGCCTGTTCTATACCAACGAGGGCGGTGCCTACCTGGGAAACTGGGTAGCTCCAGAAGGACAGAAACTGCAATGGCTCATGCAGTACGTGGATCCGCAAGTGTTGGTGGATATCCGCCAATGGTGGGAGAGATACCTGCAGAAGTTCCCATACCGGGGGCCTGTGGGCGTAGATATGATGCTCTGCCAGGGCGGTGTTTGTCCGTGCATAGAAATCAACTGGCGTATGACAATGGGGTACATCTCCACGCTTCTTCCTGCCCAAGGCAAGTATGGTCGCATGGTGGTGGAGTACGTTTATGGGCACTACTCTGCGGAAGTGGAAGCGTTTAGTTGAATTTGTAATTCACTTTTTCAATTCACAATTCATAATTGCCACTTCGTTGACTTTCCCCTTTGGAGCGTCGAGCTAAACCTTCTCGCTATTCGCTCGCGACCCCTTTGGCGTTCAAAATTGAGAATTGAGAATTGAGAATTGAAAGTTGAGAATTGGGAAATAAAAAAAAGAGCTTCACGGTTTGTGAAGCTCTTTTTGTTGGGCTACCCGGACTCGAACCAGGAAAGGCAGGACCAGAATCTGCAGTGTTACCATTACACCATAGCCCAATAAATAACGGGATGAATCCGTTTTGCGGTGCAAAGGTATGGACTTTTTCCGAACTGACAAAACTTTATGCCAAAAAAATACAAAAAATTTGCATTATCGGCCAACTCTCTGTACCTTTGCATCCAATTAAAAATGATAAATCAATTGAAGAAAGAAAAGAATCTCCTTGTAGAAGCTATAGTACAGGGAATGCAGGATAAGAAAGGTAGAAATATAGTTGTGGTGGATCTCTCGGAGATACCTGACACCATTTGTAGGTACTTTGTTATAGCCACGGGCGGTTCACCCTCACAGATACAGGCTTTGGTACGCAGTGTCGGTGATAAGACATTGGAACTGGCAGGACAGAAGCCCCTTGCCATAGACGGTTTGCAGTATGCCCAGTGGGTAGCTATGGACTATGCAGAGGCTATCGTTCATATACTCTTGCCCGAGGAACGTGCCTTCTATGATATAGAGCATTTGTGGGCTGACGCAGAGTTGACTCAGGTGCCTGATCTGGATTAATATAATACAAGAACTATGAGCAAGCAGAAACCCAAACGTCCCCAGTTCAGCCTTACATGGCTTTACGTCATTATAGCCGTAGCGCTTGGATTCCTTATCCTTAATGGTGGAAGCGGTTCGCTGATGGACGGTGGCTCTAAGGAGGTCACCTATAGCCAGTTCAAGCAATACGTCAAGAACGGTTATGCCAGCAAGATTGTCGTCAACAAGAAGGAGGGAACATTGGTGATGTATGTTCAACCCCAGTATTTGCGCGATGTATTCCCCACCACCAAGGTTAAACCGGGTGCTGTGGGTGTTGTGCAGTCGCAGTTCCCCTCTGCCGACAAACTGGAGGATTTTGTTGAGCAAGAACAAGAGGCTGGTCACTTCAAGGGTGATGTAAAATACGAGAACGGCAGTGACGCCATCTCGAACTTCTTGTGGAGTTTTGGTCCCCTTATTCTTATAGCCATCTTCTGGATTTTCATCATGCGCCGTATGGGCGGTGGTGGAAGCGGCAGCGGCGGTGGAGGCCCTATGGGTATCTTCAACGTTGGTCGAAGTCGTGCCCAATTGGTAGATAAGGAAGAGGCTGGTAAGGTCACTTTTAAGGATGTGGCTGGACAGGCTGGTGCCAAGCAGGAGGTGCAGGAGATCGTAGAGTTCCTGAAGAATCCTAACAAATATACGGAATTGGGTGGTAAGATTCCCAAGGGTGCTTTGTTGGTAGGCCCTCCAGGAACAGGTAAGACCCTTCTGGCAAAGGCTGTGGCTGGTGAGGCTGACGTACCGTTCTTCTCTATGTCGGGTAGCGACTTTGTGGAGATGTTCGTGGGTGTTGGTGCCAGTCGTGTGCGTGACCTCTTCCGTCAGGCTAAGGAGAAAGCTCCCTGTATTATCTTTATCGATGAGATAGATGCCGTGGGACGTGCCCGTAGCCGTGGTGTTCAGATGGGTGCCAATGATGAGCGCGAGAGTACGCTGAACCAGTTGCTTACAGAGATGGATGGCTTTGGTACCAACAGCGGTGTTATCATCCTGGCTGCAACTAACCGTGCAGACATTCTGGATAAGGCATTGCTGCGTGCTGGTCGTTTCGACCGTCAGATACACGTTGACCTGCCTGATTTGAACGAGCGCAAAGAGATATTCCAAGTGCATCTGCGTCCTGTGAAGACTGATGATACAGTAGATATCGACTTCCTTTCTCGTCAGACCCCAGGATTCAGCGGAGCAGATATTGCCAATGTCTGCAACGAGGCTGCCCTGATAGCTGCTCGTAACAGTAAGTCTGCAGTGGGTAAGGATGATTTCCTGGCTGCTGTGGACAGAATAATAGGTGGTTTGGAAAAGAAGACAAAGGTGATGACTGCCGAGGAGAAGCGTACGATTGCCCTTCACGAGGCTGGTCATGCTACTATCAGTTGGCTCCTGCAGTATGCCAATCCCCTTGTCAAGGTTACTATTGTACCCCGTGGACGTGCCCTTGGTGCTGCATGGTATCTGCCCGAGGAACGTCAGATAACAACGCGCGAGCAGATGCTTGACGAGATGTGTGCCACCCTGGGCGGTCGTGCTGCAGAGGAACTCTTCACTGGTCACATCAGCAGTGGTGCCATGAACGACCTGGAGCGTGTTACCAAACAGGCATACAGCATGATAGCCTATATGGGAATGGCCGACGAACTTCCTAACATCTGTTATTACAACAATCAGGAGTACAACTTCCAGCGTCCCTATAGCGAAGCTACGGCTCAGCTTATCGATCAGGAGACACAGAAGATGATTGCCCAGCAGTACCAGCGTGCCAAGGATATCCTAAGCCAGCATACCGAGGGCCATGCTCAGTTGGCTCAGCTCTTGGTAGAGCGTGAGGTTATCTTTGCCGAGGACGTAGAGCGTATCTTCGGTCCCCGCCCCTGGAGCAGTCGTACAGAGGAGCTTCTAAATGAAGAAGAAAAAAGCCTCACCCCTAACCCAAACACCGTCGCGAGTGGGGACTCGCTCCCCTTTGTGGGGCCGAAAGCACATTCAGTGCTTTCTCTAAAGACCCCAGTCGCTCCCGTGGGCGAGGGGAACTCTGTGGGCGAAGGGAATACTTAATGTTCAATTCTCAATGTACATTTTTCAATGAAGAATCTACTTACCCGTGCATTAACAGGGTTTATATATGTTGTGTTACTGGCAGGCTGTACCATATATAGTCCTGTGACTTCCTTTTTCTTTTTCGGTATTGTAGCTGCTGCCACCCTTTGGGAGTTCGGTACCGTTATGAACCGATATGCGGGAGCCAGTCTGCCCCGTGCTATCAATGCATTGGCAGGGTTTATTCTGGTGGCTGCTGTTTGGCTTTACTGCATAGGCAGCGTGTCGGCAGTACGTATGGTAGCGCTGTGGGCTTGTCTTCTATTATATATAATGATTAGCGAATTGTATCGCCATAGTCAGGATTCTATCCGCAATTGGAGTCTTGCCTTGGCATCGCAAATATATGTAGCCTTACCCTTTGCCCTGCTTCCCCTTCTGAGTATCAGCTTTGACGAGGAGGCTGGCAAGATGGCTTATACCTGGATATATCCCCTTGCCCTGTTTGTCTTCCTTTGGGTGAATGATACCTTTGCATACTTGTCTGGTCTTACCTTGCACAAGTTCCTTCCCTGGAAGCTATTCCCCAGCGTTTCGCCTAAGAAGACATGGGTAGGCAGTACGGGCGGATGTATCTTTACCCTTCTGGCCAGTGTGGCCGTTTGGTACGTACAGCCTGGCACGCTTAGTTTGCTTCAGTGGTTGGGTTTTGCTGCTGTTGTGGTGGTTTCTGGCACGTATGGAGACTTGGTAGAGAGTCACCTGAAACGTCAGCTTAACATCAAGGATAGCAGTCACATTCTTCCTGGGCATGGTGGCCTGTTGGATCGCTTCGACAGTAGTCTGCTTGCCATCCCTGCCGCTACAATATATTTCTTAATGATCTAAAATGATGCGTATTATCCTTTGTTTCCTATTTCTATCCCTATTTAATCCTTTTATTTGCAGCGCTGATACACACAAACTTCCCGTCCTGAAGATTTCTTTTGATGGCGAAGTAACGCCTGGAATGGATTATGTGAATGGCTCCATGGTACTTACAGATACGGATGGAGCCGTAGTGGAGTTGCCCGCCAAGTTCAAAACGCGCGGTGCTACAGCCAGTCTGTATATGTGTAAGCCTTCTCTTAACATGAAGTTGCGTACCCCTGACTATTCCGAGGAAGCTGATTCTGCGCTCCTGGGTATGCGTTCCTGTTCATCCTGGATTCTGGATGCTATGGCCATAGACCGCATTTGCATGCGTAACCGTGTGGCCTATGATATCTGGAACGAGTTCTCGCGTTTGCCTTACGATACAGAGTTTGATGGGCGTAATGGCACGGAGGGAAAGTTTGTAGAGATGTATATCAACGACCGGTACTATGGTATCTATCATCTTATGGACCGTATCAACCGTAAACTCCTTAATCTGAAGAAATTTCAAGTAAAGGAGGATGGTAGTGTGTTGCTGAGGGGCGTACTATATAAGAGCGGTACAAATGATATCCTGAATCAGAATGAGCCCTGTTATAGCCCAGACTCCTCTGCCTGTGTGATAGAATGGCATAATGCATGGGAACTGTCTTACCCTGAGGAGTATGGAGGTGCTAAGATTTGGCAACCTTTGCAGGATGCAATATTGAATGGTCGTAACGTGAACTATGTCAAGCGTTATTTCTATCTTCAGAACTTAGCTGATTATCAGCTCTTTGTTATGGCGCTTTGCATCAGCGACAACTGGGGCAACAAGAATCGTTTCCTTAGTATCCGCAATATCAATAAGGACATTAACGATTCTGACCCTGCGGATTCAGAGCGACGTAAGTTTGTTGTCACTCCATGGGATTTGGATACCAGCTTTGGTGGTCACTATGAGGGCAAATACTACGATGGGAACTATACAGAGTGGCCTTTGAATGCGATTTTTAACAATACGGCTTATCCCTATGGATTTATTTACGGAGATGAGGAGTATCTGGCTATCCTTAAGCAGCGTTGGATAGAGGGTAGGGAAGGGGCTTTCTCGCCTTCCTCCATTAACAAGAAGTTGGAGCTTTACCGCGACCTCTTCCTCAACAGCGGCGCTTGGCAACGCATGACAGACCATTTCGAGGCACAAAAGTCACGCCCAATGTATGTTCTGGATTTGACCCGCGAGATTGACTTTATAGAAAAATGGTATGCCAATCGTTTCCGTGAGATGGATGCCTACTTCGGCATTAAGGAATCGGATACCGAGGATGGCATCACGGTAAGTGAAGAACTAAGAGTGAAGAGTGAGGATTCACAGCAATCTGCCATCTATGACCTCAGCGGAAGAAGAATCTCCAATGGACTAAAGAAGGGGATTTCTATTATCAATAATAATAAGGTGGCTGTTAAGTAAACCGCAGAATTACTCGTGTTCTAATCGCTCTTTTGCCTTATAATAGGCAATATATGAACTGAAGCCACTTTCTTGTGCAGCAGCATCCTTAGTAACATTGGGATGCTGTTTTATGTAATGTTCATAATACTCCAGCCTCAAGCGGTTTACATAACGCGAGAAACCGCCATAGCGTGTTTTGAAGACATGTGAAACATAGGTGCGGCTATAGCTGCAGTGTTCCACTACATTATCTATTTTCAAGTGAGGATCAAGGAAGCCTTTTCCCTTCTTCACATAATTCTCGATTTCTTCGATTATCTTTTTGGCTCGTTCTATAGCCTGCGCATCATGCCAGTCTTCTTCCTGCTCTGTGGAATCGTCTTCTGTATCTACAACCATATCCATACGTCGCCAAGGTGGCATAGCAATGAGAAGCATCGTAATGTTGAAGAAAGCCAATAATACATTGCAAACTGCCATTATGCGTGGGCTATCGAAAATAACCCCTGGCCATATTAATGGTGTGAACCATACAGGAGCCAGCCATACACGACGGGCAAATACTTCGGGGAAGTCATCGGGGTTAGAGTAATTCTCGTCGCGTGTCTCGTTAATCCATCTGCGTACTTGCCATACGGCCAGGGCGCAGTAACCTATCATGACTATTGTCGTGGCAATGACCACTTTGTTCCATATCTTGGAAACACCCGGTTTTAGTATGCCTCCTGGAATCCAAGCATCCAGCATCAATGGAGCCATGGCTATACTAACGACGATGGCTGCAATCCAGTTGGCGTTCTTCCAACTGTTCCATTGTTTCACAGACCCAAAGTAACAGAATAATAATGCACCCGCATAAAAATAATACGTACCAGGAAAATACATCTTCCAGAGCGTCCATGCCTTGGGGTTTGTCGGGTTGAGAATATAAGGAAGCAAGACGAAGCCTATCATATAGATAGCAACCTGCAACTTACGGTCGGGCCAGATATAAGAACGCTGATGTTTAGGAGCCTGACAGGTATGGAAGCATCTTACAATAATGAAAACCAGGCAGCTTGTCAAATAGAATGATGCTGCTATGCCATACCAGTATAAAATGTCAGTGTGTATCATTTCGGAATGCAAAAGTATAAAAAATGTGAATAGTTGCAAAAATATATAGAAAAAAAGTAGCTAGAAACTAATAATTATTCGGAAAAATGGGGATAAATTCGTTCAAATCGTAACTTTTTTGTGGTAAAAAGGAATGTTTTTTATACAAAAAGGAATGTTTTTGTACGAATGGGAATGTCCCTTTCTACTTATATATAATAAATTTGTGGCCAAAAAACTGTTTTTCGACACACATAACAAGATTTTTTTTATTTATGCAGGTAGTGGGAAAAATAAGATGGCAAGAGCATTGGCTATGCTGGTGCTGGTCTTATTTGTGTTCTTTCCCCAACTCCCTTGTGCCATGAAACAAAGGAAGCTAAACTAACGAAAGGTAAAACAAGAAAACTATATTAATCATTAAAATGTTTAAGGAGATGAAAAAAAAGAATTGTTATTTCTCCCCTCCTATTAGTTCAGGAGGACAACGGCTGCACAGTCAGTGGCTGGGTAGCTTTGTAAGCGTGAGAAGTAAGTTGCTGTTTATGCTGCTTATGCTTTTCACAGTATTGCCGTCTGCTTTTGCAGCGAGTTATATCACGGAACTGAAAGTTCTGGGAAAGGATGCTTCCAAAGATATTGAAGCACTTAAAGAAAAGTACAAAAACCTCGGTTGGACAATTGTTAACAAGGACCTTAACACCAAAGCCGGTGGTTATTATATTTATCTTGCATATAAAACAAGTGACAGTGCTAATCCTGAAACTGGATATATTACAGACATTGTTGCTTCAACCGCTAATAAAAGCACTCTCTCTAAAGATGGAAGAACTTACACCAAGGTTTCTGCAGAGGGATTTGATGGTGACCTGAACAAAAACGCTAGAGGTGAATACATTTATCTTTATTACACTACCAGTCGTAAAAGTCTAAGCGGCCATTTCGGAACAAAGCGTGTTATCAGTTCGATTGATACCTCGGATAATTCCAACAGCAGCCCTTCTGGTGCCAGTGATGATTTTGGCCCCATATGTTGGGCTGAGACTTTCACTGGAGCTTGTGAAATGAACAAGAACGCTGGTGGTGATTATATTTATGTGAGAATGCACTTCAGGGAACAGACGCTGGCTGTAAGCAGCCACCCTGCTGTTGTTAATAACCTTGTTTATAATGGACAGGCCCAGAAACTGATGACTGCTCCTTCAGGTTCCAATTGGGGAGTCATGAGATATCAGGTTGATAATGGTGATTGGACAACATCTCTGCCTGTTGCAACAGAAGATGGTAATCACACCGTAAAGTATTATCTGGATGGTGGAACCTACGCCAATAGTAGCTCAACAACTACCAAAACAGTCAATATTGCTCAGCCTTCTGCCCGTCCCACCAACCTGCAAGCTCAGTTTAAACAAGCTGAGAAGCAAGTTGTCCTTACCTGGAACGCAGGAAATATTCCGGACAACTTTACTAAGTACAAGTGGGTTGTATATCGTGGCGATACGAAACTTAAAGCGATTGACTCTAACGCGACTCGTACCTATACGGATACCGGTTATACAAATGAGTCGGATGTGACTTATAATGTTTATTATGTGGCAAATGAATGGGGTGAAGATACGAAAAAGGATGAGGCCAAGGTTTCGGTAAAAGTGAATACGACCCGTAAGGTTCCGGTAAATAATCTGAAGGCTGATGTTCAAACATCGTCGGATCGCGTTATCTTAACTTGGTCATCTGTCGGTTATAAACTTAATTGGGGTAACAAATTCAATATCTATGTAGATAAAGAAACTGAACCCATCATAACCATCACTCCCAAGGACTATCAAACATCTTTCCGATGGGAACATCGTTATACCGACAAGCACAGTGATCGCCAAAATAAAACTGATTCACAAACCAATGTGCTTTATACCGAGGAGCAGAACTTAGGTGCTTGTACTCCTCACAGCTACCGAATAGAAGGTGTTATTGACGGAAAGAAACTCAATGAGGCTTCGGTCGAGAAAGTGGCTATTGGCTCAGGCGCACAATTCTATTCATTGGAGGCTACAAAGGGAAGTTATGCTGGATTGGTAAAACTCTCATGGCACATTGATAATCAAGGTTCTGAAAAGTCAAAGAAGTATGTTATTGAGCGTAAAGTTGCAGAAAGCAACGAGGCTTGGAATCCCCTTGCCCGCCTGCAGAGTGCTGATGACTATTTGCTTTATACTGACGACACAGCTCAACCTGGTGTCTATTACGAATATCGTGTAACAGTAGTTGATAAGTGTGATAATGGTTCAGAAGTCAATAGTTCTAAGACTGTTTATGGTTTCTCCCAGGCTACGGGTACTGTGAGCGGACGTGTTACGTATGGTTCTTCAGGAAGCTCTGTAGAAGGTGTTGAGGTAACAGTACTGAAAGCCGGTGGCTCAGATGGAGAGAATGCGCAGTATCGTGCTTTACACTTCAAGGATGCATCAGGTAAGGCCACTTGGGAATATCCCACAGAGAGTTATGCTCAGGACAACTTCTCTTCTGGCGACTTCTCTATTCAGATGTGGATTAAGCCTGAGGTTTTCACACGTACTTATGTGGCCCGTCTCCAAGGTGAGAATAAAGGCCTTGGTGTGACAGTAAACGGAGAGCTGATGTTCTGCAATGGGTCAGATAACATTCAATACTTTGGCCTGAAACTGGAGAAAGAAAAGTATAGCCATGTAACATTAACCCGTACAGGAGGTACGTTGACAGCGTATGTAATTAGTTATGATGAGGACGGACTTCCCGTAGTAAAGAAGTCAACGAAAACCTTTAGTGGAAGTCTGACGCTGTCTAGCTCTACCGCCTTTGAGCTGGGTTACCTTCAGGGTTACATAGACGATTTCCGTTTGTGGAAGAAGTGTCTGACAGAGGACGAGGTCAAGGAAAACTTTGACCATCTTCTAGTCGGTAACGAGAAGAATCTGGAGACTTACTGGACCTTCGACGAGGGTCTGAACACACAGTTCTTTGACTACTCACGTGAAGGTACTGTCTATAACCAGCACCATGGTGTGATAGATGGTAACGTAGAACCTGACACAGAAACACCTATGTACTTGGCTCTGAAGGCAAAGACTGACATGGACGGTAATTTTACCATCCAAGGTGTTCCATTTACTGGAGAGGGAACAAATTATAATGTGGTTCCTTTGAAGAACAGTCATGAGTTCTCTCCTCAGAAACAAAGCCGATTTGTCAGTGCTTCTTCTTTGGTACATAATAGTGTTGACTTTACTGATGTCAGTTCATTTGAGGTCAAAGGTACCATCCTTTATGCTGGTACGAACATTCCTGTTGACAGTGTATCCATCTATGTAGATGGTCGTGCCGTTTCGCGTAACAACGAGCCTGTACAGACCAATGCAGAAGGTGAGTTCGTTGTGGATGTTCCCATTGGCAAGCACTATCTTACTGCTGTAAGAGATGGTCATACATTTGTCGATGGAGGCCGTATTCCAGAAGATCCTGCTGGCACAAACCAGACCTATGAAGAGTTTGTCAGCCCAAGGTCAGGCTTGGTATTCATTGATAATACCTTGGTTCCTGTAGCAGGACGTATAGTAGGTGGTGCCATTGAAGGTAACAAACCTTTGGGCTTCGGTTTGAGTAATAATAACATAGGTAAGGCAGTCATCACATTGGAGATTCCCGATAAGAGATATATGATTAATGCTTATGAGGATTTCCAGGACGAGAGTCATCTGGTGAGCCTTGGTTATGTGCCTGTAAAAACAAAAACCGAACTGACACATCCCGAAGGTATGGAAAATCCCGGTGATGCATATCTTACAGGTGGTGAATATGAAAGCGATGCCAAGAATATTGTGATTACGACATCAGCCGAGACTGGTGAATTTGGTGTTATGCTGCCTCCTCTGGACTACAAGGTAGTTTCTGTGAAGATGGATAACGCTGATGCAGATAAGGTTTATAAGTTTGAATCGGAGAATCTGCCACGTATTGATGCCAGTGATGCTACAGTGGAACTGAAGGATAGTGTTGTAGGTGATGATGGTAAGTACCGCTACTTCAGTTATGTTGCCTTGTTCAAGCAAACAGTACATTCTGATCCCGTATTAAACGTTACGCAGGAAAAAGCTCCTGCAGGAGTCTTTGGAAAATCTCAGGTAACTTATGTTGATCCTCTGACGAAAGAAAGTAATGATCTCAATGCTTATACCAAAACGGGTAACTCTGTTACTTATACTTTTGGGTATCCCATCTTTGGAGAGCTTGGTACATATACCTTCAACTTGGAAGGCTATGAGACGTACACTAATTACGAAAAGCCAGAGACCGATACCGGACGTGAGTCAAAAGTTCCCCTGAAAGACGTGATTGTAACTATCAGCAACGCTTTGAGTTCAAGTCAGGTGGTACAGAATGCAGATGATCCCACGAATGCCGGTAAGGTACTGGATCTGAAGTCTAACCAGTTGCAACTCGATTCGTTAGGTAAGGCTAAATATAAGTGGCAGGCAGGTTTACCCAATATCCAGTCCCCCTATACCCGTTCGTTGAATATGACGTATAGCAATGGAAGTGGCGAATATAGTTGGAAAGGCTTGGAGGGTATTATCTTCGGCGATCTGCCTTCAGGAACTAACTTTACAACGGAGGGACCTTCTGAGGTCGAGATGATTCTCCATGATCCTTATGGCGACTCTTCATTCTCTACTTGGGAGACTGGTAAGATAACCGTAGAATCCAAGGATACCTTGGGTACTCATGTTCAGGACAACGATGCCATGCTGAATATCCATGCAGGTCCTGATTTCACCACTAATACAGGTTTTGGTGTTTCGGTACAGTCAGAAAGCGATGTGATAGCAGATATATCAACTGGCTTTGACCGTGTTATGCAGAACGACACGATAGATTCTCATATAACGACACTTGAGGCTACACGCGCTATCAGCACAAGCAGTGATCCTGATTTCGTAGGTGCCGATGGTGATGTCTATATAGGAAAGAGTACGAACCTGTTATTTGGAAAGGCCCGCTCGGTCGGACTAATGAAAAACAAACAAGGTAATCTGGAAGTAGGAGTGGATGATGTGATTACAATGAGTAAGAAGTTTAGTACCAACTTTGTTTATACGCAATATCACATTATTAATATCCTGATTCCTCACTTGGAAGAGGTACGTAACGAGCTGATAGTTCCTAATGTTAATGTGAATACTGCTAAAAACAACACTGACGAGAATATGTATGTGTCAGCGTTGTCAAGTGATGATCCCAATTTTGGTAAGCCTGGTACCTACAAAGTTCTTGCTAAGCAGGAAGGTCCTGATATGGTGTCTTTCTACAATGACCAGATAGATTGTTGGGAAAAAATCATTGAGCAGGAAGAGGAATACAAGCTGAATCTTTTCAAGGAAGGCAAGGATAAGAAGAACGTGTCATTTGGCGGTGGTACAGAAATTACGGAAAGCACCACAAGCGAGAAGACTCATTCAAGGACAATCTCTTATACACACAATTGGACATACATCTTCTCTGCTGACTTAGGTTTCACCTGGAATGGCTTGGGTCTTGATGCCGAGACTACGACCAACACCACATGGGAGAATACAGAAAGCGAGACTACCGAGGAAACAACGACAACTACCTTCAGTTACACGTTGGCTGATAGTGGAAGCGATGACTCTTTCTCAATGGATATATATCCAGCCTCAGGAAACCGTGGACCTGTCTTCCGTACGATGGGTGGTCAGAGCTCTTGCCCATATGAGGGTCAGGAAGTGACGAAGTACTATCAGGTAGGTACTGAGTTGTCAACGGCTACCGTGCAGATGGAAGATCCTGAGATTACCTGCAGAAATAATATGCTGACAGGTGTGCCTACAGGTGGTAAGGCTCAGTTCGAATTGCAGTTGAAGAATAACTCAGCAACGAACACAGATGCCTACTTCAACCTTGTTCCTGTTGATGGTACAAACGAGGCAGGTGCTCTGCTGAGTCTGCCCACAGGCCCTATTGGCAACGGACGTTCCATCTTGGTGCCTGCCAACGAAACAGTGAAGATGATTCTTACTTTGCAGCAGGGCAATCTGGATGTAACGAAGTATGATGGTATTCAGTTGGCACTGACAAGCCAATGTCAGAACGATCCTACATCTATTCATGGTGCAATTGCCAGCTATGTAACCCTTAGTGCTGAATTTGTACCTGCCAGCACACCCGTGCAAATGGCCATTAACAAGAATGTGGTGAACAACACCACTGTTAAGGACGACCTGAAGATTCAGGTGACAGGCTTTGACCGTCATTTTACTGGTCTGAAGAGTGTCAACTTGCAATACATGGCTCCAGGCGAACAAACGTGGAGTCTGCTTGAGAGTTATATTCCCGATTCATTAGTACGCGAGAATGCTGCTCAGAAACTGTTGCCTGAAAATGGTGTTATAAATCTTGCTGTGGATATGAATGACTCTAAGTGGATTGATGGCGTTTATCAGTTCCGCGCACAGAGTTCTGCAATCTTCGGTGGTAAACCTGTGACTTCCGAGAGTGAAATCATCACTGTGGTGAAGGACCTGAGCCGTCCGCAACTCTTTGGCGCTGCTAATCCAAGCGACGGTGTACTGAACAGCGGTGATGAGATTAGCGTAACCTTCAACGAGGATATCCAGAAGGAGATGCTGACAAAGAATAACTTTGTCGTTAGTGGTATTCTGAATGGTTCAGAAATACAGCATGATGTGGCATTGTCTGCACAGAATACAGAGCGTGCTGCTTATACCGAGGCAAGCTACAACCTGAAGAACAAGTCCTTCTCTGCCGATATGTGGGTTCGTGTAACCAATGGCGGTGACATCTTTACTCATGGTAACAAGGACAACAAGTTCAAGGTTAGCGTCAATGCGGACGGTCAGCTTGTTATCAGTATTGGTGAAAACCACTATCCATCAGGCCAAATCCTTGAGAAGAATACCTGGACCTTCCTTGCATTCAGCTATGATAATGAAGGAACTGAGGGTCGTCTGAGTGTTCGTGCTGTGACTGCAAATAGTACTATGGACATCTTCAGAAACAAGGTTGTCGCTGGCTATAACGGAACGGGTGCCATTACATTGGGTCAGAACTTCTCTGGTGCTATCCACGAGTTGACCCTGTGGGATAAGGCACGTGAGATGAGCGAAGCACAGGCCGAGATGTATAAAACCAAGGTGCCTTCTACACCTAATCTGATTGGTTATTGGAAACTTGACGAAGGAAATGGTCTTGTTGCTACCGACTATGCTCGCAACCGTCATATGACATTGGTTAACAACAGCTGGTATCTGAATAACGACAATAAGGCTGTAAGCATTAATGCTACAAGTGGCCTGAAGATTGATATCTCTGCTTGCAACCCAACACCTTCAGACAGCTATGCTATGGAGATGTGGTTCAAGGGCAAGAAGGCTGACAATGCTCAACCAAGCACCCTGTTCTATGCAAGCAACCAGTCTGTAAGCATGGGCTTCGATGCAAACGGCATTCTGACCATGACAGTTGACAATGCAGCCACAGAAATGGGCAATGCCAACTATCTGGATAACGCATGGCATCATCTGGCACTGAATGTGCTGCGCAATGGTAATGCTACGGTATATGTGGATGGTGCTGCAGTGAAGACTATGTCTGCTTCTGCTGTTCCTGCCCTGAGCGGCGCTAACCTATATGTAGGTTCACGTGCAGGCACACAGGCCTTTACCGGTATGGTGGATGAGATCCGTATCTGGAATGCTTCTATGACGGGTGATCTCATCAACAGTCAGCGTACACAGCGTCTGACAGGAAAAGAGAGCGGTCTGGTAGCTTACTATTCATTCGAGCAGATGAGTCGTGCTACTTCTGGTATAATCTCATCTATTGGCAGTGCCAAGGATCTTTGCACAGGCACTAAGGTAGCCACCATGCAGAGTGGAGACATAGCCTATATGAATGATGCTCCTGCCATGAAGGTGAAACCCGAGGCTACTAATGTTGATTTCAACTACGTAGCTAACGAGCGTGGTATTGTTCTTACCCTGGACGAGAAAGCAGCCAGACTGGAAGGTACAACGCTGAATTTCACCGTAAAGGGTGTGAAGGACCTGAATGGCAACGAATCATCAGCTGTTTCATGGACTGCTTTCGTTAAGCAGAATAACCTGACATGGAAGGGTGATACAGATGTAACCCTGGAGAAGGAAGTTGGAGAGGCTGCTACCTTCGAAGCTACCTTCACCAATGACGGCGGTGACTCAGAGAACTGGACGCTTACCGGTCTGCCCACTTGGCTTACTGCCAGTGCAACCAGCGGTACACTGAAGGCTACCCTGTCTAAGACCATCACCTTCACTGTTGCCGAGAGCTTGTCTACCGGCAAGTATGAGCAGACCATTTACCTGACAGGTAACAAGAATATCAGCGAACCGCTGACACTGAACCTGAAGGTGAAGAGCAAGGCTCCTGACTGGGCTGTTAATCCTAAGCAGTTTGATAATTCAATGAACGTAATCGGACGCGTTGAACTCGACAACCTGCCTATGGATGACGAGGACGATATCATTGCAGCCTTTATTGGTGAGGAATGTCGAGGTGTGGCACATCCTACATACAAGGAGCGTTACGACGGCAGCTTCATTACCATGGATATCTATGGTAACTCAGATAAGACGAATGGCGATGCCGGTAAGGAGATAACCTTCCGCGCCTTCGACGCCTCAACAGGTGCTCTCTACCCAGTTGTTACACCTAACAAGACAATTAAGTTTGCTCCCTTGACTCTGCAAGGCAGTTACAAGCAGCCTGTTGTATTTACCGTTGAGGACTTGGTAGAGCAGTCAACAGAGTTGCAGAAGGGTTGGAACTGGCTGTCAATCTATGTTTCTCCCAAGAACAAGACTGTTCCTGCCATCTTCGAGAAGATTGCCGACGATGTAATCTCTGTCAAAAGTCAGGGCAGCGGTTGGTTGATGAACGAAAACGGCAGCTGGGATGGTGATCTTAACGGCAATCTGTCTAACACAGAGATGTATGCCGTTCAGATGAAGAACGATCGCACCTTGCGTATTGTTGGTCAGCGTGTAGATCCTGCTACTACCGCAGTTACTGTTGCTGACGGTTGGAACTGGATTGGTTACTACGGACTCAAGGTTTCTTCTGTTAGCGATGCACTTGCAAACTTCGGACCCGAGGACGGCGACATCCTGAAGGGTCAGTGCGGTGTAACCTACTTCGACGAATATGAGTGGGCAGGTTCACTGCCTATGCTGGAGCCTGGTTTAGGATACATGCTGAATGTTACATTGGGCAAGGACGAGACCAAGCAGTTCAGCTATCCTTCTTCAACTGTAGCAAGATACGCAAAGGCTTACCTGTTCGAGGATATGGAAGAGGTTGCAGCAACGGAGGAGGAATCAGCCTTCAAGCCTGTCAGCTTCCGTAAGTATCCTTACAACGCTATGATGTCAATCAAGCTGTTGAACGGAGGAGTTATCATGCCTAACACCGAGGTGGGTGTCTTTGCCGATAACGAATGTCGTGCCAAGGCTCAGACTAACGCTAAGGGTGTAGCTTACCTGACTATTCCTGGCGAGGATGAGTCTGAACTCACCTTCAAGATTGCCATCGGCGATGAGATTGTTGATGCACCTACAGTTGTTAACTTCGAGGCTGACGGTGTTTATGGTACACCTAAGGATCCTGTAATTATTGAGCTTGATGAAGCCACTTCAATTCAAAATTCAAAATTCATGATTCAAAATGGTGAAGAATCTATTTATGACCTTAGCGGACGTAAGATTAACGTTGACTCTAAACTCTCAACTGTCAACTCTAAACTGAAGAGTGGTATTTATATCATCAATGGTCAGAAGAAGGCAATAAAGTGATTTAGGTAAAAAGATGCTCAGTCAATGGCTTTCGCCCATTGACAACAAGAAGGAGAGGCAGGGTTTTTCACCTTGCCTCTCTTCTTTTTCTCAATTCATAATTGAAGCCACGCTTCGAGCCTGCTCACGCTCGGGATAGCCTAAGCAAGCTTAGCTCTCCTCTCACTCAATCGCAGCCTTCACTCTTCACTCTCCTTGCTGATATTTTGCCGGAGTCATGCCTGTGTTCTCGCGGAAAGCGCGATGGAAATATTCGCGGCTACTAAAACCGCAGTGGTCAGCCACGCTCTCCATAGACCATTCGCGGTGTTCCTTCAGCACTCTTTTGGCTTCATTTATACGAAGCGGGGTAACCAAACCGGCAAGATTCTTGTATTCCGATGCTCTTAACCATTCCTGCAGTCTCTTGCGTGTCACTCCCATCTGCCTTGCCACCACACTCAGTGTCAGGTTATGCTCTTTATAGGATTCGCTTTTTTCCCACTTCTCAACAGCTTTCTTCACGCTCTGTGTGGTTTCTGCGCAGGTGACGGGGGCCGGGTTGGTTTCTGAGATATCTGTGGCAGTGAGGGGGAGGCTGCTCTCAGCTTCTTCCACCCGGGTGATATCCTCGCTGATTCCGTAGCTGTACAGGCTGATGGTGGAGTAGGAGATACAGAAGAAATAGGCTACGGAGAAGAGAACCAGAGGTTTCCCATTCAGAAATATAACAAATGGCACAAGGAAGGCCAATAGTGCCATTGTTTTCATACTCAGCCCCATCCAACCGAACAGATCGTTTCGTTTGCGGTCGAAATATTCACCGACGACCAGTTCCAATTGTTTGTATGCCTTGTACTGTTTGACAAAGATATAGCTCTGCATCAATACGTATAGCACGCCTCCTGCGTATTCGGCCATTCGTAGTGCCTGTGACTCTTGTTCGACGGGTATACCGTCTGTAAGCATCGTGGTAAGGAGGATAAGCTCTGTCAGAGCACAGATAGACCATACTGTCGTCCATTCTTTCCGGCTGACTTTCCCGTGACGTTGCATACATAGGATGGCCATGCTGCAAAGTAATGTGGCAGGCGTGAAAAGCAGCAGGTTACATAAAACGGCCTGCGTTACACCATCTGGCGGAACCCAAAGATGTGTTGCAGCATAAACTGCACGGCAATAAGTCCTGTGCCTGCCGCCATTAACCATCGTGCGTTTGTGAAACTGTTTCGGCGGATTGACCGATGCGGGACACATAACATTAACATTGCAGACAACATAGTCATTGTCAGCACTCCACCTATCTGCATCTCGCCAATTGTAATCATGGTGCGAAATTAATAAAAAAAAAGCGAAAGTCTTGCCCGCTTCCGTCGGAATTGTAAAAAAATGCGTGTTTTTTCACACCTTAAACTCTGTTTTTTCACACCATGGCATGTTTTTTCACACCCCATGTTTACCTCGTTTTGTTATTTTGCGCCATCAAATGATAATGTCGGGTTTTAAATACAGACCGTTTAATGAACAGTTACTTTTATGATTTCATGTCGCAACCATTGTGGTTTACCATCCCCTTGGTGGCAATCTACCTGGTGCTGGTTGTTTATGTAATATACATAATATGGCGTTTCAAAAAATGGAAATGAATAATCCAAAACTATTTAACCCTAAAACTGTGTTTATGAAAAAGAATCAAGTTCTAAGCAGAGCAGCGCTGCTTTCCACCAGTGCCGCCATATTGGCGGGCTGTAGTGACAAAGCCGACACCTTTGTGGATCCCAAGCCCAATGCTGACGGTAAGTATAATATTATCTTTATCACTACCGATCAAGAGTCGTACATGGAAGAGTATCCTCAGGGCAGTGATTATGCTGCTCGTGAGCGTCTGCGTCAGATAGGTACTTCGTTCGAGAAACATTACGCCTGTTCCAACGTTTCCACCAGTAGCCGTTCTGTTATCTATACGGGACGTCATATTACGGAGACATGTATGCTTGATAACACCAACTATGCTTTCCAACCCAATATGTCGACCGACCTGACTACCGTGGGCGATATGTTGCGAAAGGCTGGCTACTACACCGCCTTCAAAGGTAAATGGCATATGTCCGAGGGTGACAACTCTCTTGAGGAATACGGATTCAGTGATTGGACAGAAGGCGATATGTACGGTGCTGTCTATGAGGGCTGGCACGAGGATGGTACAATCGCCCAGAACTCAATTGACTGGCTGAAGAGCAAGGGTAAGCAGTTGAACGGGAAGGGACAGTCGTTCTTTCTCGCCGTAAACTTCCTGAATCCACACGATATTATGTATTACAACGAGGATGGTATCGGCGGTCTGGCCGGTGAGGGTGTTCCTGCTCCTGATGATCCTCTGTACAAGAAGACTTATGACGTTCCTGTGCCAGCCTCGTGGAATGAGCCTTTCGACAAGGTAGGCCGTGTGGCGGCTCATGGCGAATATGCCGGTAACTGGGAGCGCATGGTGGGTCCTTCTCCTAAGACAGAGGCCGGGTGGAAGACATTCCGCGATTATTACTTCAACACCATCCAGGACTGCGACAATCACATGCGTAAGTTGCTTAACTACCTCATTGTCAGTGGCCTGATGAAGAATACCATTATCATCTACACCAGTGACCATGGTGAGATGCAGGGCGCTCACGGCCTGAAGGGTAAGGGCGGATATATCTACGACAACAATATCCATGTGCCTCTTATCGTCTATCATCCTGAGTTGCCTGGCGGCCGTCATTGCAAGAACATCACTTCGCATCTGGATCTTGCGCCAACCTTTGTGGATTTTGCCACCAATGGCGATGCCTCGAAGTATGCCGAGATTACCCGTGGCCTGCATGGTCACTCACTGGTTCCTGCCGTGAAGGACCCGTCTGTTGATGTGCGTAATGGCATGGGTGCCCTCTTCTGCTACGATATGCTCTCGATGATTGACAGCGAGTTCATCATAGACCGAAGTCTGACACCTGCCTATCGCCTTGATATCAACAAGCGCGGCTTTGTCCGTGGTATCGTTACCGGCGACTATAAGTTTGCCCGTTATTTCTCTCCCGTCAACTTTAACACGCCTGCGGATATCGATGCCCTCTATACGAACAATGATGTGGAGATGTTCACCTATGGTAGCGCAGAGACCGAGAATCTGGCATGGCCAAAGGGTAACAACCAGTCTGCCGTAGAGCAGATGAACCAGAAGTTGAACACCCTTATCCAGCAAGAAATCGGTGTTGATGACGGCCATGAGACATTCACCTATTCCCCCTATGGCGTAAGGCCATTTGCCAAACCTACCATACAGTAAAGTCGCAAATGATTCCGGACGACTTTCGCCACTATGCGATAGAGGTAAAACCCATTGGTGCAGCCTGCAACCTCCGTTGCGAGTACTGTTACTATCTGGGCAAAGAGAAAACCCTCTCCTCTCCCTCTGCGGAGGGGGTGGGGGCTCTTATGTCGGACGAGGTGTTGGAACGCTACATCCAGCAGGTCATTGCCATCCACGGTCAGTTGGCCGAGATAGAGTTTGCCTGGCATGGCGGTGAGCCCACGATGTGCGGTATCCCCTTCTTTGAGAAGGCTGTCCGGCTGCAGCGGAAATACGGCTCTGACCGCCGTATCCTGAATACGCTGCAGACCAATGGGACATTGCTCACCGACGACTGGTGTCGCTTCTTCCGCAACCATCGCTTCCGCATCGGGCTGAGTATAGACGGGCCGGAGCATCTGCATAATATCTATAGGAAAGACGCACATGGCGAGGGGACTTTCTCGCGTACTATGCATGGACTGGAATTGCTGCGGAAACACGGAGTGGAGTTCAATACGCTGACCACCGTCAATGCAGCCAATGCCGCTCATGCCGCTGAGGTCTATGATTTCCTGCGCGAGTTCAGTAACTTCATGCAGTTTCTGCCCGTAGTGGAGAGTCTTTCGGAAAGTCAGGGCGGAAATGTCAGCCTGCCTCCGGGTCTTTATACCACAGAGCGGTCCGGACAATTGGCGTCGTTCAGTGTCCCTGCCGATGCCTACGGCAGATTCCTCTGTACCGTGCTGGATCAATGGATGAAAAAAGACTTGGGCCGCAAGTTTGTGCAAGTCATCGAGGCAGCCATTGGTAACCTGACGCACCGTCCTGCAGGTCTTTGCGTCCACGAGGCTGTCTGCGGGCACTGTGGCGTCATAGAGAAGAACGGAGACCTGTATCGGTGCGACCGTTATGTGTTCCCGGAGTATCGTGTTGGCAATATCCAGGATGCCCCGTTGCATGATATGATGCAGACCAACCGCAGATTTGGTGAATATAAGTTGGATAGCCTGCCCAGTCATTGCCTGCATTGCGACGTCGCCGACCTCTGCTTTGGCGGTTGTCCCAAGGACCGGCTTCTGGAACGCCTGACGGTGGCTGCTACTCCTGCCGGAACTGTTCCAAAGGTGGAGCGGCGTAATTACCTGTGCCCTGGTTATAAGATGTTCTTCGGCTACATCCGCCGGCAATACCCTAAAATACTTCGTGCCGCCCAAGACCGCTAATTTGCGGGCGCGTGCGGTTCAGGCCTAAAGACAAGCATGGGAGTCAGACTTATGTCCGGCTCCCATGTCTGTTTGTTATAGGTGTAGGGGTTACTCAACAGCAACCTTCTTGCCGTTCACAATGTAGAGACCCTTCTGAACTCTGTTGACCTTGCGACCACTGAGGTCGTAGATAGCCTCGGCATCATTGCGAGTCGCGGATTGTGAGTTGTCGATTCCGCCAATGCCAACTTCGTCATCGTTCACATAGCCACAGAAGGTGGTGTAGCTGCCGTGTTCTACCTGCCAGTTCAGGATAGGCCACCCGTTACCGATGGTGCCATTGCTGTTCCAACCTTCCCACTTGCTAACGGTTGAGCAGATTTCCTGCTGGTTAGAGCCGTTGTAGAAGGGGTAGCTTATCTTCAGGATGTTACCACCGCCAATCAGACTGTTTGCCTGGCTGCCGTTAGCCTTTCCTGCAGAATAACTTCTCTGGAAATCGTACTGACCCTCGACAGAACCAATCATGTCACCAATTGTACCATTGCCCTGAACGGCAGCACATGTGTAGCTGTTGCTGATGGTGGTGTTGCTCATGATTGTACCAATAAGGGCTCCGGCAGTACCATCCTCAGCATCAATCGTACCGCTAACATATACACCATTGATGGTTGCGGAAGCATTCTCGTCTTCAGCATCGCCTGTGCGTCCTGCCAGACCGCCTACAGAAGAGGTGCTGCCACCCTGTACGGTGATGTTCCAGAGACCCAGGTTCTGAACGCTACCTACCAAGGTGCCGAAGAAGCCTGTCTCGTCTGTATTTTCATCATTAGCAGCAATGGTCAGGTTCTTGATGATATGATTGTTACCATCCAGGCTGACATGCTTGCCATAGCCCTCAGAGAAGCTGTTGCCGAAGAAGTTGGCATTCAGTGGCCACCAACCCTTACCTGTCATGTTAATATCGTCCATGAGCTTGAAGTATGTGGTCTGGCCGTTTACCAGTCGGTCTTGCATACTCTGCAGGTCGGCAGTTGTTGCAATCTGATAGGGATCAGTCTCTGTACCGCGACCCTTGGTCTGAAGGAGAGTGGCCTTCATGGTAGCTTTGTTCATATCGAACTCTATGAGGTACTTACCTGCAGGTGAGATGCGCCATGTGCGGTCCAGTCCGCGTACCAGACTGTCAACCTTCTGACCGCTTTCAATCTGCAAGTACTGCTCGCTGCTTCCATAGCGGGCTTCCGTCCAACTGCTGCGGGCTGTGGTGCTGTAGTTAACCATATCCTGAGTGCTACGACATGCCATGATGCCGAATGAGCAGAACGAGTTGGCATTGTCCAGAACCATATCCACAGTACCTACGTACTTACCATTGCCTACATGCTGCAGTGGCCACTGTTCGGTGTTCTTCCAACGTGAGGTGGCACCGCTGCGATCAGTCAGTGTACCAGTTACATATACTTGGTTGTCCCAATTGTACTGATCCTGCAGTTGGCAGTCCACGGTTCCGTTCTCCAAATCCAATACGATATTATATGTACCGTTCAGTGCCTGTAGGTCTGTTCCGCCCTCCTGTATGCCAAAGATGTGGTTGGCAGGTGTTACGAAGTTGCGGTTGGCATCGTTACACTTATAGATGGTATTGACACGACGGAAGTAGAAACCTGCACGCTGGCCACTTTGGCTGCGACGGCTGCGATCCTGCAATGTGACAGAACCTACCCATTTACCGTCTGCATTCTGGTGGAGGGGGTACAAAGCGCACATGTGGCTGTAATCCCATTCGCCATTCTCGGAGTTCTCATCGTAAAGGTCACCCTGAACGTAGATGACACCACCAAAGAAGGAATCCTTCATCAGACTCTCAATCTTCTCTTCTGCTTCCTGGTCGGTGTACCTACCGTCAACAATAACGTCAGTTAGCTCGTTATAGAGTCGATCCAGGTATTCGGCCAATTCGCCAGTCTTCAGTCCGTCAGACATGTCGATGGCAAACTGACTCAGATCAGCCAACTGCTTGTACAAGTTAATACTGGTCTCTAAAGAGTTGAATTCGTCGTTGATGAGGCTAATGAACTCAAACTGTTTACTTGTATCGCTGTTGGTGCGAACCTGACCTATATATTTGTGGATGTTGTCGATGTGTGACTGACTCAGGTATCGTTCCTGATCGTTTCGTTGAATCTCCAGCAACTCCAGTCGAGTCTCGTACTGATCCATCATGTCACTAATAGCCTGTTGACTCTCTCCCTGATAGATAAGTTGGAATCCGCCCCATACAGTATGGTTCTTATTGCGCCAAGGAGTAGCATCGTTTCTAACACCCAGTTTCAGTGTTCCGTCTGTTACTACAGCATATGCGCTCTGACGGTAACGGTTGCCGTTGAAGGCAAAGCTGGCAGTGTAGGTGTTGTCTGGGAAGTAGCCGTAACCCTCTATGAAGATATCCGTGCTACCAGTCTCTTCGCCGTTGTGGGGAGCATCAGGATCTGTAGTGCTGTCATAGCGGCAGTTTTCGCCGTTAATAGCGTTCTCCACTTCCAAAGGATCTCCATATACACTCATGATAGGTGTGTTATAATTGTTCAGGAACAATTTTGCGGGGATAGCATCGGTGCCATCATACAGTCCTTCACGACCAGCGCCGGGACGATGGTATGCATTGGCTCTTAGCTCATAGATACCATTGGGAATGCCTGTAACCTCTTGTTCTACCACGAAGGTTGAGTTGTAGCCTGCTGCCACGGGGAAGACGTCAGTAAAGCCGGCATTGTCAACGATGTTACCATTCTGGCTGTCATCCAGTTGAACGTTCCATCCCTTCCAGTTACCCTCGTTGAAGTTGGGGTTCACGATGAAGGAAGTTACATCCATACCCTCTGTGGGGTTGGCTGTTACGGCCTTTGAGAGAAGGGTGCGGGCAAACTGCATTTCGTCTTGTAGTTCCTGAATACCCAGTTCACGATTCTCCTTGATGTAGAGATAGGTTCCGTTGGGGAACTGCTCAGAGGGTCCTTCTTCCTCGGTCAGGTAAGCCTCTAACTGGTCAGCCTCTTCTCCTGTCATCTTATCGTTGTTCTCCTCCCAGTATGCATTGATATCTGCTATGGCAGCATAGTAAGCCTGGTAAACGGGAACGCAGAGTTTAATCATGTCGGGCAGACGTGAAGCCTTGTCGGCAGCTGCCAGAATCTGATTCTTGTCTGTCAGGGACTCTACATTGTCAACAGCAGCCTCATATTCATTGATGAGGGTTGTCTGACTTTCCAGAAGCTGAACCTCCTGGATATCCTCTGCAACCTGCTGTGCTATGAGGCTGTATGCTTCGTCGTCGTCGCCTATGTACTCCATACGTATACGGTCAATGGCTGAATAGCAGTAAGCATTATTAACCTGATTGCTGAAGCCAATGGTCAGCGTGTCTGAGGTGACAGCGAAATAGAGGTAGTTCCAATACTTACCTTTGCTGAAGTACTTGGCTGTACCTGCGACAGAAGAAGGTACGTAAGTGTCGTTGGAGAGCAAGGTTTCACCCTGGCCGTCGTTCAACTTATACTCCATAGCCTCGGCTGTGATGTCTGACAGTCGGATTGCGGTACGCAGACCGTTACTTTCGGCATAGACATAAGTGTTACGGTTCAGATTGTCGAAGTTATCGGGGTCTCCGTAAACTTCCTCGTTGTTGAGCGCCGCAGAACGGCTGTAACCCTGAACGCGTAAGCGGTAAACACCAGGTTGCAACCCGGTTATCTGCTGCCATGTGTCAAAGGTCTTGTTTGTCTGTTCTGCCAGACCTTCTGTTACGTTAGGAGCAGTACCTTCCCAACCAAAGTTATCTACGTTAAAGTCGGGGTTCTTGATACCCTTGACAAAGCCTTCATAAGTCATGTCCTCCTGACCGCAGACGGTACAGAAGCCGTGGCTGAACTCATGGTCAGGTATGATGACTTCCTTATTGTTGGAGTATGTGACAGAAGAAGGATCTACAGTACCGTCGCACAACATCTTACCCTTGGGATATACCACACCGTGGCCGTTGGCAAAGGGAACGGGCTGAGCATCCACCTCGTTGTCATTATCCAGATTCTGGAACCAAGTGAAAGAAGTCTGGTCGCCATTGAGCTTGTAGCAAAGCTCGCCCGATTCAATGATTTCAGCATCTTCTATGATGACACCCTGCTCGCCTTGTGTGGCATAGAGGTTAGCGAAGACTCCGCTGCCGTGACGTACAAGCCACATGTCTGCACGGTCGTTGCCGGAAACTTCGGCACAAGACCAACTGTTGCTGACTGCAGGACTATTGCTTCCTGCCCATCCTACGAGGGCTGCGCACTGGTCAGAACCTTCGATGATACCCGATGAGAAACAGTTTTCCAATACCAACTTGGTTTGGCTACCAGTATTACCGCCAAAGATACCTGCTGCCTGCTTGCCGGTGGCATAGACATTACCCTTGTTGCCAAGGTTGCGCAGTGTGACGTTACCGTTCATCTGGTTGGTACCGCCTACCAAACCGGCACATTCGCCTGTGGCATTGATAGAGCAGGTCTCGTCCAGCAATAGGTTTTCAATAAGGGCACCGGCACCGAGCTGGCCGAAGAAACCTGCATAGCTGTTCCAGTTGACGTGCAGATTGCTGATACTGTGACCTTGTCCATCGAAATGACCGCTGTATCTGGCTCCGTTGCTTCCAAGGGGAGCGAACAAGTCAGAATACTCCTCCATGTCAATGTCAGCAGTAAGGCGTACATCCCAGTTTCCGCAGTTCTTCTCGTTCACCATACGGGTTAGCCAATACAGCTTGGAGTCGGTATCTATACAGTGGAAACCATCCACAACCTCAGCGTAGTCCAACTGGGGTGCGTCGCAATTGACACAGAAACCGTCCTCGAACTCGTGGGGAGGCAGATCTCCACCATCGGTGTTGCTATATACAACAGAACCCAAGGGAGTTCCATCGCAACTGAGTTCACCATTGGCAAATACCTTGCCACCCTCAATATAATAAGGTACAGGTGTTGCATCAGTGCCGATCTTCTGATACCATGAGATAGTAGACTGGTCGCCGTTCAGCAGATAGCAGAGTTCGCCCTCTTCTACAGGGTTATCTGTTGTCCAATCCTCATAGACACCCTGTCCGATGTCCTCCGTCTCGCTTACATCAAAGCAGTTGGTAACACTCATGGTGCCGGGTTCGTAGCGAACCAGGTTACAGAGATAGCTAAATTTGCCGCCTGAATTATCAACGCCATTGATGACACCTGTGTTCAAGCAGTTGATCATAGAACTGCCACCAGCGTTCAGCCAAGAACAGAAGGCAGAAGCAGGTGTTCCGGTTATCTCGCCTGTGTTCAGACAGTTAATTATATTCATGGATGGGTATGCACTCATTCCAGCGCCTATAATACCTCCTGTGGCACCTGTACCAAGAACGGTAGCCTCGTTGGTACAGTTTTCGATAGTGAGTGGCGAACTGCCATTGGTCTGAATAGCACCAATAAGGCCGCCGACCCTTCCGTTACCGATAATCTCGCAACTCTTGTCGATGATAAGGTTGCGGATGACTGTTCCGCCACGGACATAGCCGAAGAAACCAACACCATCCTGTTGCAGATTGAGAATCATGTTCTTGATGCGATGCCCCTGACCGTCAAAGATACCATTGTACTTGTAGGTGGTATTGGGCCCGATGGGAGTGTGAGCATTTTCCACGCCGCCAAAATCAATGTCGGCAGTAAGTTTACCGTTGATGGTTAAAAGGCCAGCCTCGTTAACCATAGCAGTAAACCACTTAACATCGGCTGCTGTAGCCAGAGGCAGGAATCCGTCGGCATCGGGGGTGATATGGTTTTGCAGCAGGTTGCCGCAGACAGTACACCAACCGTCCACATCATTATGCTGGGGAGTAGGAGAGGTGTTCTCGTTCGAGTAAGTAAGTTCACCCTCTAATACGGTACCATCGCAACGTTTGTTGCCAATACCATACACGTCCTTATGCGTGTTGAAAGGAACTGGGAATTCATCTTGACCAAGTGTCTGGAAAAAGACGGGGTGGTCTAAAGCCTTGTTTACCATGTAGCAAAGCTCACCAGTACCAAGGATGGATGAATTAATATAGGTTGTACCAGTAGGCGCATTACCGCCGTCACCGTCTTGTTCGTAGGCAAAACAGTTAATGGTGGAAACCTTGTTCTGAGGGTTGCAGAAACTGAAGGCGTTGGGCAACTCTGTTTCCATAATGGAGATACAGTTACGAGCCTCAACAGAACCAGCGCTATTCACCCAACCGCAGAAGGCCATGTTGTAGGCATCCGTTCCTGTAAACTTAATGGCCGATACGCAGTTGGTGATAGTGGTGCTGCCGTTTACGTAGCCGATGAAAGCTGCATTAGAGGCATTTGCACCGCAGTTAGAATTGATAGTGGACAGAATCACTACATTCTCGAACGTACCAAAGCCAGTGCCGCCTAAGGCAGCTGAGTTCTTGTACGTGGCGTTGATGTTACCATCTACGATGAGGTTCTTGACAGTTCCTTTGAACTTAACGAACATAGCGGCCTGCTCACCAGGGAAGTTGTAGTTGACCGTAATGGTGTGTCCGTCTCCGTCAAGGGTTCCGGTAAAATCACTTGCGGTAGCCATTCTGAAGTCCAGGTCGGGGATGTCTGCTGTTAGCTTGACATTCGTCCTCTCGTAGCCGGCGACCTTAGTCCATGCCTGAAGGTCGGCCTTGCTGCCAATCAGATACGCACCGCTTCCGTCTGTTTGCAGCGTTTGTGCAAAGACGTTGGTTCCTAATAGCCACATGGTGGCAATTTGGAACAAAAGGTGTAGTCTTGTCTTCATTGTTAATTTGTTGGGGTTAGAATGTTATTAGTTTATATGTTATCTTAGAGTTAATGGATGATATACTTCTTTCCTTTCATTATGTATATGCCAGGATGTGTGGGACGGTTGGGGAGCCTACGGCCGGACAGGTCATAAAATGGATTATCCTGGATTTTGAAATTTGGATTCTGGAATTTGAATGCTGAATCAATGCCGTCTGCGGCATCCGTATTTGTCTCCACCTCTTCGATGCGGAAGTAATCCACACGGAACTTACCCGTACGGTCGGTTCCTGTTACCAGTTTTCCGTCACCCTTTCTGCAACCGGATCGGATGCCAAGGGTAAGGTCTTCTCCTTCGCCCACTGTAACCAGTACACTTAGCTCCTGCAAAGCGGTGGCGTTGATACCTACACCATCGGTATATGAGGCAAAGGTGGACACTTCGCCCTCCGTCAGGTTGTTCTGGTAGGTGCGAGGCGTGCTGAAGTATTGAACCTGATTATTCGCAAATAGGCGACCTTGACCCTCCAGACCTTTCTCGCTCCAGAACAAGCAGCTCACACGATAGGTGGTATTGGCCTTTAGCTTGCTGGCAGGTATGGTCTGGTAGAGGCAGAAATCTTCGGGGATGGGACGGTAACCGTTGGGAGTAAAGGCGCAGTAGTTCTGCCCGTGCATACCTTCGCCTTTTCCATAGATACCCGAGGTAGTCATGGTGTAATTGCCCGTGTAGGACATCTGCCATCCGTAGGGGACGACGTTCAATACGTTCTTGCCTTCGGCTAACACATCAGCTTCCTTGTATTCGAAGTCAGGATTTACCAGCAGTTCCTGTGTTAGCGAATCGGGATCTGTGGTGGGGAGGTCAGCTAAGCGTCGGATGGTGAAATGATCCACCTTGAACCATCCTGTATCGTCAGTCTGTGCTCCGGCATTACTGATGCAGCTGGTCTTAATACCCAGGCGAAGGTCTTCGCCTTCCTGTACCTTTAACACTACACGCATCGGGTGCATGATGGTATGTGTCTCGTATCCTGCTTTGTAACCGGCAAAGGTGTTTACCTCGTCGTCTTTGAGAATCTGGTCGTAATCATGCTTGTAGGCATAATATTGAACCTGGTTGTTGGCAAAAAGACGGCAAGAACCGCGTCTGCCCGACTGCACCCATAGCCAACAGCCTACTTCGTAGATGCCCGGTGTAAGCTTCTCTGCAGGTATGGTTTGGTATAGCTCACAATCCTCAGGCATGGGCTTTGATTTAATCCAGCATAGGTTACTATCATCATTCTTGATGGAAGCATCCTTGTTGATACCATACGAGTTACCTGTGAGCGTTCCTTTCAATGTCCATCCGTAGGGGACACCGCGTCGAATGGAACCGTCGGTATTGGTTAGCACGCTACTACCGCTCTTGTATTGTTCAAAATCGGGATTCACCATCAGTTTCGGAGCCAGGTTGTCTTCCTCGGCAGCATCCATCTGGCGATACATAATCTGACTGACAACAAGGGCAGGATTCATGGCGTAGATACGCAATTGGTAATCCTTCTCGCTGGTAGCCTTATAGGTAAAGCGTGCTTCCGAGTAGCCATACATTACGTTGTCGCTCCAGACGTTTGTCTCTGCGCTACACTTTATGCTGGCTGTTGATACGGAACCTGTTCCCATAGCCATTCCCACAACCAGGTCGTTGCTGGTGGTAATAGGGAAGGTGGGAAGGCATCGCACCACAATCTGGTAAGAGCCTTTCTTCAGTGGAATGCTGTACTCCAGATATGGGCCTTTGCTTCGAGCTGTGGTTGCGGTGTATTTGGTGTAGTCTATGGGCCAAACGGTCATACTGCTGTCGCTGACACCTAAGTTCTGCAGCAACTTCCACTCACCTCTACTATTGGTATAGTCTGCGGCGGCTATGAGTGTCATATCGTCTGTAAACATCTCGCCCTTCACGTCGTTTACCTCACTTGTTGTTGCGGCATAAACGGGGCCAAACTGACTGGTCATGCTAGCATTAGGACGCATGCTCATGATGCCGTTCCATTTGCCACCGGCCAGTGTGTTATTGAAGTAATCGGTCAGATAGACAATATTGTCATAGCTGGTGCGCGATAAGGCAGCATACAACATACTGTTCTGGCGATCGCCCATGCCGGCGTACCAGAAACTTAGGTTGGCACCCAGCAGTTTGATGTTCATATCTGCTGTGGCAACAATGGGATAGGTGAAGAGTTGGAAGTAGGCATCTTTCAGTCGGGTAGGGATGCTGGCTTCCAGATTCTGAACCCTGCGAGCCAGATGCTGATAGTCGAGGATGCGCTGTTTCATCTCCTCGTGTGTGAAGACAACTTCGCGCACTGTCTCAGGTTTGCTCTGCGCTGCCAGACGATAATGCTCCAGACGGATGTCTGCCATCTCATCGGCTAAATCCTCGCCAAAGGTTTTTGCTGCCCACCACCGATTAAACTTCCATGCGTTCTCTGGCGTCCAGCTCTTAACGTTCCATGCCAGCTCCATACAGAATTCAAACTCCACCTCGGCAGGTTTTATATCGCCTACGTTAATCATCCAAAAGCGCTGCATGCCGTTCTCGTATGCCTTGCAGAGCTCGTAGCTAATCAATGAGGGCGAAATAGTGCTGAGCCAGATGTAGGAGCATGGGTTACCTAAATATGACAGGTGGTAGTATATGCCATTGCCACCGCTGCGCTTCTGCTCTGTGGCTGTTGGTAACTGGCGGATGTAGGCATAATTGTCATCAACCCAACAGAGTGTAACATCGTCGGGGATTTTCAATCCAGCATTGTAAAGCGTCAATGCTTCTTTATAGGGAATGTATATCTGTGGAACCTTTGTCGGATCACCGCCCAAAGAATCCGTGATAATCTGACGCTGGCATTCTATGATATCCTTCAAGCCTGCCAACTGGGCTTCCTGTCCTTCGTAGCCCAAAAGTGCTACATCCTGCAGACCACGCATACCTATGTCATAGATGCCTTCGTACTCTCGTGCCTCACCTGCTCGTTTGCCCCAGTAATCAGTGCAGCCCTCGGGATTATAGGCAAAACTGAAGTTACTGCTGTTATTGCCGCTTTTGAAGCGAGGCCATTCCCACAGGTTGTCGCGTAGCATGCTGTCACCGCTGCTCATAATTATTGCCCATGCCTTGGCCAGGCGTTTGTTCTCCTCCATCGACCAGAAAGCTTTGGAACTGCCGTGTTTGGCAGGCCACAGACAGTTGGCACGCAGGCGAAGTAGCAGTTCCATTACCTTATTATAAGTGTTAGGACCAATGTTGTTACAACCGGTATCGATGGTTTTCTTGGCCCAAGGGAGTAATGCCCAATCCTCGTCGTTGATGAATAGGCCTCTGTATTTTACCGATGGAGCCTCCACTTCTGTTCGATCACCGTTCGCGTAAATGACGTTCATGGGTGCGGGTGCCACATCAGCCCACCAGATATAGGGCGAAACGCCTATGCGCCGACTGATTTCAAACAGTCCGTATGCCGTACCTCTTGGTGTTCCGCCTAACACCACCAAAGCCTCTTCTATGCCTTCTGCAGGATTCTTTATGAGCTGTAGGGTATAAGCCTCCCATCTGCCAGTCACGCCAGTGGTATCTATCTTGCCAGCCTCCAACAGGTTGGCAATGAGGGCAGAACTGCCTAATGTTCCTGCAATAACGGGATAGTCGCCGCTATGCAATTCGTTGTGTAGCAGTAGTGTTTGGCCTGTAACGGCCTTGATGTCTTGGATTACACAGTTTGCCACGGTTGTTACGACTTCATCGTCATGGGCATCCACAACAAAAACAGCATTCTTGTTGTTACCTACTATCGCGAATCCGTTGGTCGCCGTTTCGGTGAAGGTGATATCTGCTTTTGCAATGGTAACGCAAAGTAGCATCACCAACAGTAATGCATTGTGTAACAATCTATGTAAATTTGAACGGTTGTTTATCATTTCCTTTGTATTTGTTTGCAAAAATAGCAAATATCCTATTGCAAACAAACAAAAGTGTGCAAAAATGTGCAAAAAGTACAAAAAGATACATGAATTTTAACAGAAAGCAGTATACGCGGCAATTTTAATGGGTATTTAATGAACATTTGTGCGTATTTAATTGAAGAATAAGCGATTTAGTTTAAAATGCACACGTTTTTTGTTTACTTTACTACCTTATTTATATATAAAGCCGCATGTTTTTTATATTTTATAGTGTTTCTGCATGAAAAAAAATGTATCAGAGTCCTTGCATATTAGAATAATGTTTAACTTTGCTCGCTGAAAGACATGAATAAACCGTAAAACCTTTTCTATATATGAGAAACAAAAGGCTTTTCTTTATTGTTGTATTAACGCTCTTCCTGTCACATGTTAGGGCACAGGAGTGGATGACGGTGGGTCCGTACTTGCAGGAACTGACAACAGATGGCGTTACCGTTGTTTTTGAGCATGGAATTCCATCTGTGTCGTGGATTGAGGTTAGGGAAAAAGGCAGTTCCGAGATAACGGAATACTACCAGACCGTGAACGGAAGGGTTAAAGCTTACAGCCAGATTCTGAACAGCAAGAACTCTGCCGTACCTGTACAGAACTTTGCCGTCAGGGCAGAGGGCCTGAAGCCTGCCACAACATACGAGTATCGTATAAAGGCACATAAGGTCTTGTCTGAGAATTCCAACGGAGTTTCTGCCAGTACATCTTTCTCTGGCGTCTATACTGGTAGTTGGTATCAGTTTACTACGCAGGATCCGCATCAATCGGAACATCATCTCTTTATCACCAGCGATATGCATAACCGTCCTGATACGTTGGAGGCATTGCTGAAATATCTCGACTATCAGACCTGTGATCGCATTATCTACAATGGTGATATGATTAACTATATGCAACACGGGTCGCAGGAACCCTACAAGGGCTTTATCAATACCAGTGTAAATCTGTTTGCCAAGAATAAACCCTTCGAGTACCTACGTGGCAACCACGAGACACGTGGTGATATGTCTCGGCATATCATGGAATACTTTCCTCGTAAGAGCGGAAATATCTATAATGCCTATCGATGGGGTGACCTGGAGATTATATTGTTGGATTGCGGAGAGGATAAGATCGATACCGCAGAAGAGTATTTCGGTATGGCTTCGTTCTTCAGTTATCGCGAGGAGATGGCCCGCTGGTTTCAGCAGCTCATCCAAACGGACGAATTCCGCACGGCCAAGTACCGCATTATTATCTGTCACTTCACCATGCTGCAGAATGACGATAAGCCAACGGATAAATTTGGTGGTGAGCCGCATCTTATCAGCCTGCTTACCCCCTTGCTCAAGCAGTGCAATATAGATATGCTTATTAGCGGACATTATCACCCTCAGACCTACACCTACATGGGTAAGAACTATAACAATAAAGGTAACCAGTTCGAGGAATACAATATCGGTAATCACAGCGCTATGCGAATCGATATTGCCGATGGAAACTTCAATCTGAAGATTGTCTCCTCGCTGGGAACTGTGCTGTTGGACAAGCAGGTGAAGGATTCCAAGTCAAGCAGGAAACTTATTTACATAACTACCAAGTTGGATGAGTGAGTTTTTTCAATTCATAATTCATAATTTTAAGTGAAGAATGAAGAGTGAAGAATGAAGAATTTGCTACCGCCTTGCAGTAATGTTCAATGCTCAATGTTCAATGAATAAAATTATCAATTCTCAATATTCCCTCCCATTTGGGGGAGGGTTAGGGAGAGGGGCCTCCCGATTCTCAATACTCCTTGTCTTATTGATAACGACAAGTTGGGGATGGGCCCAGGAGCCCATTCTCGACGGGTATTATACTATAGGAGCCCTGGCACAAGAGAAAGACGGGTATCTGTATTCCTATGATACAGATGCTCTGCGCAGTGTCTATGGTAATGCTGTTGATTACAAGAATCCGTATGGCAAGAACGGAGAACATGCATATTTCTACAGCATAACTACCACATCTGCCAATCTGACTAACAGGGCATATTACCTTACAGCCAACCCTGATGGCAGCTATACCATACAGAGTTGTTCGGGCGAGCCATATTCATATCTTGATGTCGCTCGTTATGACCGACACTTGGTAATACACAGTGCCAGACCGGGACGTCGTTTCTTCTTGCGTCAAGAGGAGGATACCTCAGAGTGGCCCGAAGACCATTACATTATGCAGCAGTTCCAGAAGGCAGCGCTTTTTGATTCGTTGGCCGCTAGGGCACATGGACTGGATGCCCTGCAGGTGCTTACCCTTCTGGACGAGGATAAGGTAACACCCTCTATTAGGATTCGCAGGACCTTGGGACATGCACGTGGCGCGTTGGCCCTCTATCCCAGCGGAGACAATCCTGGACAGGTGACACCTCTGTTGAACAGTTCACTGAGGGAATGTATAGATGAGGCGCTGGCATTAGCTGATGATAAGAATATCACCTCGGAGCAAGCTGATGAGATTATCCTGCGCCTCCAACAAGCAACGCAAGCATACGAGGAGACGGCTCCCACAGCTATTAATCCTCTGGTGGAGGGTTATTACTGGCTGAACAGTGCCTACCGGGCCTTTGTGCTTCGCCAGAACAAGCAGAAGGTGATGCGCATTCAGGAAACAGACGGACAACCGGCGTTGCGATGGAACAATGCCAGCGTTAATGATGGCTCAACGGCTTTCTATTTGTCTCCCAAGGGTGAGAATGTTATCATGAAGGATTATATGGACAGATGGTCCAGTCGTCAGCTTTTCCGCTATGATACAGAAGGCCTGTTTACCATTGCCGATGCAGATGCTCCAGATAACCTCCTGACGGCAGACGATTCGTGGATAGGCGAGAAAGGCCTCTATGGTAAGCCCTCGGATGGTCCGGTTACTGCCCGTTCTGACAGCTACCTGTATCCTGGTTATTGCGCTTCTTGGTTCCTGCAGCGTGCCTATCATCAGGTTACTGTTCCTATGGCAGGGTGGGCTGTATTGAGTGCTTCCTTCCCCGCAGAAGTTCCTGAAGGCGTAGAAGTGTTTAGCGTGAAGGAGAAGGACGGCGTAATTTACATGGAACCTTATGAAAACAATGTAATCCCTGCCCGAACAGCTGTTGTGCTACATGCAGCCAAAGGTACTTATACCTTCTGGAGCACAGCCCAGGAGGTTCCTGCCATAGAAGGAAATGCCCTGGTGCCTGTTTGCGAGGATCGTAAAGATGTGGAGGCTGGCAGTATGGCGTTGTTGAAGGTGAAGAATGGAGTGGTAGGATTCCAGAAGTCCACTTCCAAGCAGATTTCTGCAGGCTCAGCCTATATCCCGTATTCTGAGGGACAGGAAGAGTTCCGCCAACTGCAAGAATCAGAAACTGGGATTCAGTCAGAATTCGAAGTTCAAAATTCAAAATCCAAAATTGCTGATTCTCAATCATTATATGATATTTCTGGGCGCAAGGTTTCTGAGGCCCATAAGGGTGTTATCATTGTTAACAATAAAAAGATGCTGAAAAGATGAAAAAGATATATTCTCTTTTGTTGGTTCTCGTGATGGCGCTGTTGCCAGTAAATCTTAATGCTGACACAACATGCTTCCGCGGTTCGCCTTACCTGCAGGAACTCTCGCATGATGGCGTTACGGTGATGTGCGAGAATACGTTACCCACTTATGCCTGGGTGGAATTGCGCAAGAAGGGGCAATCTCCGGTGACCAAATATTATCAGGAAATGAAAGGACAGCATCAGGTGTACGATAATATTCTGGCTCCGTCTGTGGTGTTGCCTGTACAGAACTTTGCAATACGCGTAGATGGACTGGTTGCGGCAACGGACTATGAGTACCGTGTCTGCTCTCAGAAGGTTGACGAGTTGAAGCCGTACGCTTCCACGTTCACCACCCAGTATGCATCTGACTGGTATAGCTTCCGTACATTGGATGACAACGCTACGTCGCATAGCTTGTTGGTATTGAGCGACATGCATAACCGCCCTGCTACGTTAGAGAAATTCCTGACAGTGCTGGAACCGCTTACAGCAGACCATATTATCTATGCCGGAGATATGATGGATAATATGCAGGTTGGTACCCCTCCGAGCACAGCGCTGAAAGCAGAGGAACCTTACACCTCGTTCATCAATGTCAGTTCCAGTCTCTTTGCCACACAGAAGGATTTCTGTATGTTGCGTGGCGATCATGAGACCAAGGGTGATGCTGCCGATTATTTTGACAGGTACTTCCCTCACCAGAGCGGAAAGTTGTATAATGCTTACCGATGGGGAGATTTAGAGATTGTTCTTCTAGATGGCGGAGAGGCTTTGCCCGATGACAATCCTACGGCACGTAATACCTTTTTGGCAGCTTATAATGCCTACAGGAGGGAGGAAGCGCAATGGCTGGAACAACTTATACAGACCGAGGAATACCAGACGGCAAAATACCGTATCGTGGTAAGTCATCTTCCCATTCCGAATGCTACGACGGATGAGTCACAGGCAGGTGCCAAGTTCTTTGCCGATCTGATGACGCCTATCTTGAACCGTGCAAATGTGGATTTGCTGGTATGCGGACACTTGCATCCCGATACCTACACGTTCCTTGACGCAACAGAGGAAGCTACCTTCCCCACCTTGGTGCAAGGCTACAATTCGGCTTTGCGCATGGAGGTTGCAGAAGGAAAGATTACATTGAAGGTGGTTGATGAGAACGGAACGGTTCTGCTTGAGAAGACGTTGTAGCAGAACTTATTTCCTGTATTTCTCGGCATCCTTGTCTTCCAGCATAGACAAGTAGCTGCTGTAACGGCTTTGGGCTATGCGTTGTTCCTCAACGGCTTGCAGGACTGCACAGCCAGGCTCGTTTGTGTGGGTACAGTCGCCAAAGCGGCAATCCTGCCCAATCTGGAATATCTCGCGGAAGTAATGAGCCACCTCGGTTCGTTCCATATCGAAGGTACCGAACCCTTTTATTCCAGGAGTGTCAATTACATAAGAGTTGAGAGTTGAGGGTTGAGAGTTGAGGGCTGGTAAGCTATACATCTCAGAGAAAGTGGTGGTGTGCATGCCTGTATCGTGGGCAGTGCTGATTTCTGCCGTCTTGACTTTGGCCTCTGGAATGAGTTGGTTTAGCAACGTGCTCTTTCCTACACCACTATTTCCGCTCAGCAAGGTGGTCTTGCCGGCAAATGCCTGAAGGATAGCCTCTATTCCCTCGCCTTTGGAGGCGCTGCATCGTAGGCAGCTGTATCCTAAGGATTCGTAAAGTGTGATGATAGCTTGCAGATAACGCAACTCATCCTCGGAGTATATGTCGGTCTTGTTGAAAATCAGTACCACAGGGACGCGATAAGCTTCTGCACTGGCCAGGAAGCGGTCTATGAAGGTGGTACTGGTCTCGGGGTGTGAGATGGTAACCACAAGTGCAGCCTGATCCACATTGGCTGCAATGATGTGGCTTTGTTTGCTAAGGTTGCTGGCCTTGCGGATGATGTAGTTCCTGCGGTCCTCCAGGCTCTCGATAAGCGCTGTCTTGCCATCTGCTCCAGGCGTGATGCTCACCCTGTCGCCCACGGCCACGGGGTTGGTGCTGCGGATACCTTTCAGGCGAAAGTTGCCTTTAACCTTACAATCAAAAAGCTGGTCGTCGTCAGTTCTGACAACGTACCAGCTTCCTGTATTCTTAATGACGATTCCTTTCATTTAATTCATAATTCATAATTCTCAATTCATAATAACGGCAACGTCTGGCGAACCAGATGCAACAAATAATTGTGAATTATGAATTCTTAATTATGAATTGATTTTTTAAACCGTCATGATTTCTTTTTCCTTAGCTGCCATCAGGGATTCAATCTGCTTGATGTACTTGTCGTGCATCTTCTGCAGCTTGTCCTCGGCATCCTTCTCGGCATCTTCTGCCAAGCCGTCCTTGATGCCCTTCTTCAGTTTCTCCAGGATGTCGCGACGGGCATTGCGGACGCTGATCTTAGCCTGCTCCTCTTCCTTGCCGCACTGCTTTACCAGCTGCTTACGGCGCTCCTCTGTCAGAGGGGGAATAGAGAGGCGGATAATCTCGCCGTTGTTATCGGGCATGATGCCGACCTCGCTGTCGATAATGGCCTTTTCGATAACCTTGAACATACTCTTGTCCCAAGGCTTGATGGCAATGGTGCGGGCATCGGGGGTGTTGATGGCTGCCACATTGTTCAAGGGAACAAGGCTTCCGTAGCTGTCAACACGGATACCATCCAATATCTTAACGTTGGCCTTTCCTGCACGGATGCGTGCCAGAGAATCATCCAGATACATTACGGCTTCTTCCATTTTCTCCTCGGCGAATGCCAAAGTTTCCTTAACATCAATCATAATAGGTCTTTATTTACTTCGGTTCTTAATTACTTTCCCTCAATTATGAAGCAAAAGTAGGCTAATTATTTGAAAAAAACAAGTTGCCCGCGGCAGAAATGTATATTTTTTCCTATATTTGTGCCGATTATTATGCAATATGATGGAAATTGATGCCCGTATTAACGAGTTGTTGCAGCATTTGGACCCCATAACATTGGAACAAATGTCCAGTATTCGTCTGATGAACCGGACGGACACTAAGTTTGTTACCAGTAAGGAGAATCTGGCCAAGTTGTTGGAGCTGGCCCAGGGGAAGTATTATGCGCAGTACAACAACGACAGCAAGATAGCCAATTACATGACTACCTACTGGGATACGGAGGGACATCGTTTCTTCCTGGAGCATCATAACGGCAGGGCTCCCCGCCAGAAGGTGCGTGTGAGGACCTATATGGATAGTGGCATAACTTTCCTCGAGGTAAAGACCAAGAACAACCATGGTCGTACCAAGAAGAAACGTGTGGAGGTACCTTCGCAGGAGATAGATGTTCAGGGTGCCAACGGAGAGTTCGTCGAAGGCTTGGTTCATCAGGGACTTACGGAGATGCACCCCACAGTCCGTAACCAGTTTCATCGTATAACATTGGTGAATTACGCCAAGACTGAGCGCCTGACCATTGATTACGACGTACACTTCCATAACATGGAAACAGGTAACGATGCCGAAACGGGTCCGTTGGTAATCATCGAACTGAAGCGCGACGGAAACGTCTATAGCCCTGTGCTGGAGATTCTGCGCATTCTGCGTATCAAACCCTCGGGATTCAGTAAATACTGCATTGGTAGTGTGATGACCAACAAGAGTCTAAAGCACAACATCTTCAAGGAAAAGATGATAACCCTCGGCAAATTGGCTAATACGAAAATAAACTAAAATAAAGATAACTAACATTCAATATGGATTTCTTTAACGACATTAACTATCAACTGGGTAATCTTATTGGGTTGACACTCTTCGACCCTCAGCATTTCATCTCGCTGGTGATGCGTTTCGTCATCAACTTGGCAGTAGTATGCGTCATTGCACGCTGTTTTTACTTCCCCCGCAGCCAGCGACGTGACTATATGTTTATTTTTATTCTCATGTCCGCCAGCATCTTCCTGCTGGTAACGCTGATGGAGGGCGATGGTATGAACCTGGGTGCTGCCATGGGTCTGTTTGCCATCTTCGGCATTATGCGTTTCCGTACGGAGGCAGTGCCCATTCGTGAGATGACGTATCTTTTTATGCTCATTGCCGTGAGTGTGATAAATGCGCTGAGTAGGGCTGAGTATCATCCCAAGGCCGACTATTGGGACGGCTTCGGCATTGTCACCATTGTCTTCGTGAACGCGGTGTTCGTGGGCATGGCGTGGCTGTTCGAGAGCAGCAAACTGGTTAGCACCCTGTGCAGCAAATATATCAAATATGATAATGTGGCCCTGATTTCGCCTGATAAGCGCGATGAGCTGAAGGCTGACCTGGAGAAACGTACCGGTCTGAAGATTCTGCGTATAGAAGTGGGAATGATAGACTATCTCAAGGACAGCTGTCTGATTCGCATCTATTACGACGAGCCCAAGGACCGCGGTAACAGTATTGAAGGTATAATGAAAATGCCCCGTTAACAGTATGAAAAAGATTCTTCTGATAGCAACATTGCTTCTTCCAGCCGTGCTGAATGCACAATGGACTGATGAGTATGGCACCTGGGTTAGTGTGGGTGCCAAGAAGAGTCTGGGTACCCAATGGAGCCTGGGCCTGGAGGCCGAGTACCGTGCACAGGACAACTCCAGATGGGCTTTCGGCTTGGATGCCGGCTATAAGCTGAACAAGGCCATTAAGTTTGGCGCAGGCTATACCCTGTTGTATAACAGAAGGCCGGAGAAGCTGAAAGGCGATCCAACGGTTGACGATGAATACACCAGGACTCCTGCCTACTGCTATCCCCGCCACAGGTTCATTGTGGAAGCTACTGCCGACAAGCGATTCTGGAAGTGGCTGCGCGTCTCGTTGCGTGAGCGCTATCAGCTTACCTATCGCCCTGAGAAGGATTACAGCAAGATGGAGTATAGCAAAGTTCCTATATTCGATGATGACTGGAACTATCTGGGAGATGAGTGGATGGAAAGTGTTACGCAGAAGACCAAGTCGTCCACAACCACGCAGCTGCTCCGCAGCCGTCTGAAACTGGAGGTGGATAAGAAGGGGTGGAAGTTTACTCCCTTTGCCTCGGCAGAACTCTGCAACAGCGTACGTGTCGGCGACCGTTTTAACGTAGACAAGGTGAGAACAGCCTTTGGAACCAGCTATAAGCTGAACAAGCAGCACGAGTTCACCTTGGCCTATGTGCTGACGTATGTCTTTAATGACGACGAAGAGAAACCAGACGCTTTTAACAACCGTATCCATGCCGTAAGCGTGGGATATAATTTTAAATTCTGAAAACAAATTAACAACTGATAGATTATGAAGAAGTTTGTTCTGATGGCCGTCATGATGATGGCATTCACCACTATGTGGGCTGACAAGTATAATTATCTTACTGTTTCTGCAACTGGCGAAGAGTTTATCTCTCTGCCTACAATCCAGAAGATAACTTTTGCCAACGGTAACTGCGTGGTTGCCACTACTGCCGGCGAGTATACCTATCCGCTGTCAGAGATTAAGAAGATGTATTTCTCTGTAGAGGATCCTACGGCTATTGAGGCATTGCCCGGTGAAGCCGAGAACCTGCAGTACAAGGATGGCAAGCTGAAGGTTGACGGCGATGGCATGCTGCGTATCTATGGCTCAAACGGAGCCTTGGTACAGATGGCTAACGTGAAGAAGGGTGCTAACATCAGTCTCAGCAACCTGAAGCCTGGTCTGTATATTGTCAATATGGGCAATAAGACCATTAAGTTGACAAAGTAAGGAACCCTATTTTAGAGCTTTAATAAAGTGAAGAAAATATTTTCACTTCTTTTGCTATTGGCTGTGTCTCTTTTTGCCTCGGCTCAGGAGTATATGCGAATCTGGCAGAACGGCGATAATACCAAGGTGCCTCTGTCCGAGGTTACCTATGCTGACAATGGAACCTCCTTTACAGCAGAGGGTGTTACGTATCAGACCAGCGAGGTGGACAGCATCACC
>DLBF01000164.1 GCA_002494215.1 Prevotellaceae bacterium UBA7028 | reverse complement strand
GAATGCCATCAAGATGATGACTGTGGGTGGTGGCTCCAGCTCGCTGAAGGCACAGCACGAGATCAGTCCCTTGCAGGGTCTGCAGAACCGACTGAAGGGCAGCAACTGCCAGATAGAATATGCCCGTGGCTATGTGGGCGATGTAACGGGTAACTACAATGGTGTGACAACGGGACAGAACCTGAAGGATGAACGCAAGCCCGAGGTGCTCATTGCCGAGGCTGTGGAGAAGGCCAAGACTGCCGACTATGTGATTATCTTCGGTGGTCTGAACAAGAGCGACTATCAGGACTGCGAGGGTCACGACCGCAAGAGCATGGAGTTGCCCTATGCTCAGGACGACCTGATAAAGGCCCTTGCTGCTGTCAACAAGAATACCATCTATGTGAATATAAGCGGTAATGCCGTTTGCATGCCTTGGAAGAAGCAGGTACCTGCCATTGTGCAGGGATGGTTCCTGGGTAGTGAGACAGGTACAGCACTGGCATCCGTTCTGGTGGGCGATATCAGCCCCCGCGGCAAACTGCCCTTCACTTGGTACGAGAGCCTGAAGCAGGTGGGTGCCCACTCATTCGGCGAGGCTGCCTTCCCTGGCATCTGGCGCAACGGGGAGAAGAATATTATCGACGAGGAATACAAGGAGGGTATCTATGTAGGATACCGCTGGACAGACAAGCAGAAGCTGAAACCCGCCTTTGCCTTTGGTCATGGCCTGAGTTACACGACTTTCAAGATAAGCAACTTGAGAGCTGAGAATACCGTCACTGAAGACGGTAATATGACCTTCAGCGTGGATGTTACCAATACAGGAAGCAGATCTGGCGCTGAGGTTGTCCAGCTTTACATTACGGATATGAAGTGCAGCGTTGATCGCCCTGTGAAGGAACTGAAAGCCTTCCAAAAGGTTTTCCTGAACATAGGCGAGACAAAGACCATAAAGCTGAAGACCGACAAGCGTGCCCTCTCGTTCTGGGACGAGGAGACCAACAACTGGAAGGCTGAGCCAGGCGACTTCATGGCATTGGTGGGAGATGCGGCGGATAATATCAGCTGTAAGGTAAAGTTTAAACTTCAATAATTCATAATTCATAATTCACAATTCATAATTCACAATTGGCAAAATTCAATATCAGTAATATTACGGATCCGGCGGTGGCGCCATATGCTACGCTGACGGAAGCACAGCTAAGGAATAGGCTGGAGCCGGAGAAGGGTATCTTCATTGCCGAGAGCCCTAAGGTGATAAAGGTGGCGCTGCAGGCTGGCTATAAGCCGCAGTCGTTCCTGTGCGAGGAGAAACATATTGAGGGCGATGCCAAGGAGATTCTGGCAATGGCAGGCGAGGATGTCCCTGTCTATACTGGATCGCGCGAGTTGCTGGCTCAACTAACTGGCTATACGCTGACACGCGGTGTGCTCTGTGCTATGCACCGACCTACGCCTCGTCCCCTTACAGAGGTCCTGAAGGATGCCCGTAGGGTGGTGGTGGTGCACAGTGTGTGCGACACCACCAACGTAGGGGCAATCTTCCGCTCGGCAGCTGCCCTGGGCATGGATGCCGTGCTGATGACTGAGGATGCCTGCGACCCGTTGAACCGCCGAGCTGTGAGGGTGTCTATGGGTAGTGTGTTCTTAGTTCCTTGGACATGGATTCCTGCAGGCACTGAGGGGCTGCAGCAGTTGAATGACCTCGGTTTCAAGACTGCTGCTATGGCACTCAGGGACGACAACATAGACATCGACTCTCCCACGCTGAAGGCAATAGACCGTTTGGCCATTGTCATGGGTACAGAAGGGGATGGCCTGCCACAGGCAACCATAGATGCCGCCGATTATGTGGTGCGCATTCCGATGTATAACAATGTTGATTCACTGAATGTGGCAGCAGCAGCAAGCATAGCGTTTTTCGAACTTAAGAAAAAAAGTCAATATCGAGATAACGAGATATCGAAATAAAATTTTCAACTTTGACCTGCGGTCGAGCCTGCTCACGCTCGGGATAGCCTAAGCAAGCTTAGCTTTCCTCTCGCTCAATCGCAGCCTTCAATTTTCAACTTTCAATTCTCAAAATGAAGATCGTAGAATTAGACGGATATGCAGCTAACCCAGGCGATTTGTCGTGGGATGGCCTTAGAGAATTGGGCGAACTGACGGTTTATGACCGCACAGCACCCGAGGATGTGCTGAAACGTGCCCAAGGGGCACAGGTGATACTGACCAACAAGGTGGTTATCACGGAGGAACTGATGGATAAGTTGCCCGACCTGCGCTATATTGGTGTTCTGGCTACAGGATACAATGTGGTAGATATTCCTGCTGCTCGCAAGCATGGCATCATCGTTACGAACATCCCAGCCTATAGCACGATGTCGGTGGCTCAGATGGTGATAGCTCATCTGCTGAATATCACTAATCAGGTGGCTTTGCACAGCGATGCCGTCAAGCAGGGTGAGTGGCAGCGGAACAAGGATTTTAGCTTCTCACTGACTCCCTTGATAGAGTTGGACGGCAAGACCTTGGGTATTGTGGGACTAGGAAACACAGGTACCGCCACGGCACGCATAGCACAGAGCTTGGGCATGCGTATCCTGGCATACAGCAGCAAGAGTGCTGATGCTCTAAAGGAAATGGGCATAGAGAAAGCTGGCAGCTACGAACAGTTGTTCCGCGAAGCCGATGTCTTGAGCTTGCACTGTCCGCTTACCGAAGAAACACATCATCTGGTGAATGCCGAGCGCCTGAAACTGATGAAGCCAACGGCTATCCTGATTAATACCGGTCGTGGCCCGCTGGTGGATGAAGCAGCGCTGGCTGACGCCCTCAACGAGGGTCGTATCATGGCGGCTGGCGTGGATGTCCTGCAGGAGGAGCCGCCACGCAACGGCAGTCCCCTTATCAATGCCCGCAACTGCTATATCACACCCCATATTGCTTGGGCAACAAAGGCAGCCAGGGAGCGTCTGCTGAACATTGCCGTAGCAAACGTAAAAGCATTCATGGAGGGCAGGCCGCAGAATGCGGTGTAGGTCAGCCCCCTCCGTCTCCCCCTTTGGGGGAGGGTCTTCTAATTCAAGATTGCCACTTCGTTCTTGCGTTTCGCTCGCGACCTCTTCGACGTTCAAAAAGCAAAATTCAAAAACGCATACCTATCACTCCCCCAAAGGGGGAGCGGGGAGGGGGCTTAATATTTCTTTGAACAGCGGATTGCTGCTCATGATGGCCGGATTCCCTATCATGATAAGATGCTCCTGCGCTCTTGTCATGGCAACGTTCAGCTTGCGGTCGATGAGCTTGCCGTCCTCGATGAACGTGTTGTTGGTTAGGAAACGTAGCTGATAATGCTTCTGGATAGTGAAGCCATAGATGATGTAGCGGCGCTGACTGCCTTGGTATCGCTCGACCGTATCTATGGTGATGTCCATCAACTCGGGGATGCCCAGTCGTGCTATGGTATTGCGCACGGTGGCAATCTGATTGCGGTAGGGGACGATGATGCCCACTGTATCCTGAGCGCTGAACTTTTCCTTTTCTATCTTATAGATACGTTCCACCAGTGAGGCTATGATGTCAGCCTCAGCCTGATTGACCTTATCCGAAGGTGAATGCTTGGGCGATTTGCAGGGCAGGAACATCACGCGGCGGGTAAGGAGCTGGTTGGTCAGCTCATCATCCGTTCCACCCTCCTTGGGCAACGTAGCCACCTGATGCGGCAGGGGTACGACCTCTAACTTGCCATCATAGAACAGTTGGTTGGGTAGTGCTGCAATCTCGGGGTGCATACGTCCTTGGCGGGTAAGCATATAGGTAACGGACGGGTCTTTGCCATAGAGGTGAAGCAGACGTTCGAAGAGCGAGAACCTGCAGTTGCGCAAACCTATCTGGTGGAGTAGGGGGTCGAGGACAACCGATTCCTGTTCTGTCTGCTGCACAACGGCGGGGAGTTGCTTGTGGTCGCCAATCATCACAAAACGCTGTATCGCCGACTGACTCTTATGCTTGGCGCTAAGCAATCCTATGATTTGCGGTTCGAGAATCTGAGATGCCTCGTCGATAATGGCTAAGGAGAATTGTTTGTACCTAAAGAGCGCTTGCGCACTGTTCATAGCCGTTACGGTGCCCACAAAGACACGCGTCTGAAGAATCAAGTCCTGTAATTGTTGCAAGTCGGAACAAGTTCTGACCCGGTTATCGAGCAGATGCTCCTGATACTGCGGCTGACAAGCCAGCGCGTTGCCGATGCGCAGGAAAGGAATTTCGCCGTGAAGTTTGCTGCAAATCTCATCCACCGCCCGGTTGGTATATGCCAACAATAGCACATTGGTATCCGAGTGCAGTAGTTCCTCTCTGAGTGTATTGAGCATACCATAGGATGTCTTTCCACTGCCAGGAGGACCTATGATAAGGAATAGCTCGCGTGCCTGGCGGACACGCAGGGAGAGTTCATTGAACGCACCATACTCGCCCTTCAGGGAAAGACTCTCGTCCACCATTGGGTGACGTGCTGCCATCAGCAGCTCCCGTCTCTCGCTCGGAGCGGAGAGGAAGGCATGCATTCCTCGGTAAAGGGCTGTGTAGGAGGATTCGTAGAAATCGTGCTCGATAGCCCAAAAGCGATCCTTATGACGCAGGAAGACATAGGCATCCACCTGGGATTTGCGCAAGTTCAGCGTGATATCCTCTGGAGTAATAGCCACGATGCTACAACGGAACACCATCGTGTTGCAGGCATCGGGGAGGCTGTCTTGTTTGTAGGAGTAAAGTATGACAATGTCTCCAGGGCGGAAGTTGCTCATATCGTTCAAAGCATCCTTTTGAAAGCGTAGTACCACCTGGTCCACACGCCCTTCTGCACCCTCGGCTGGGGACACCAAATGCAGCTGGTGGTAGATGTTGCCGGCAGAAAGCTTATCGTCGAGGCTGTCAATCCAGATGCTGGAGAAGCCCGAATTCTCTTTCTGTTGATTGCCCAACTTGCTGAGTTGGTGCTCGCGGGCAATGAAGGTGAGCATACGGTAATAATAAGCCTTCTCCGTAGGGCTTGCCTGATGAATGGGGGCCAACAGTTGTTCTATCTTGGGGCGCTGGAACTCCTTCCACAAGCGGTTCTTCACACCGTTGCGGTTCAGCTGGTCGGGTGTGAGGGTCTCTAACACGTTGAACCCTCCCTCTGCCAGACGGAACTGATGCCATACCAACTGGTTACGCAGTCGGAAGGCATGGAAGAGTAGCTCGGGTGCAAAGCCTAATCCCAGGAGCGACTGGGGGTATTTGGAGTAGAGCAGGAAGGCATGAAGCTCGCGGTTGTTCTGCTCGTACTGTTTTCTGTAGTTATAGCGCAGCAGCGCCATATAGAGGAGCAACTGCACGTAATGGGCCCGCTGAGCCTTGGGCGTAGAGGGATCGGCATCGCCAGGGACAAAGGCACCGCTGCCTGCTTTCTGCTCCACCAGAACGCGCAGGTCGAGTTGCAGCATATCCATACGTCCCTGCAAGCCTAACATGGACGAGAAGAAGGAGGGTTCCACCATCACCTTGTCAGTATGGAAACTGCCCACTTGAGCAGGCAAATCCTCATGGATGGCCTTGCGTATATTATGTAGCTGTGTCTGGGCATTAGTATGGAACTGGGCACTGGGAGGGGTGGCAAGCAGGCTCAAGGCATGCTGTTGGAAGAATTCGCGTGCGGAGGCTGCGTAAGAATGTCCCTGCGTGTGAAGGGTCTCGTCGAGAAGTTGTCCTGCCAAGTTACCCAACATGATAGCCTCTGACTCGGCAGGTGGCTCTATCATATGCAGCAAATAGACAAGGGGAGAGTCGGAATAGCTGTCCATACATCGGGCTATCTGCGAGATATCCACCAGGTAGTCGGGCTCCAGAATGATAAGTTCGGGGTAGAGAGTTCCCTCCTCGTTGGCAGCGGGTCTTATCAGATGAAGCTGCATACCCGCTTTCAGCAGCGGGGTGAGATACGACCAGTCGAATGGATAATGCTCATTCCCTTCTGAGTAGCAGACCCGAACTTCCTCCACGCCATCGCTTTCTAATCGGCCAGTCAAGTAGTCATTATCCCATCTATCGACAATCATCCTGACACATTCGCCTAATAGTGTCTTGCCGGTGCGCCGCTGCCTCTTGGCAGGAAAGAAGGCAACGAGGGAATCAGGAACGGGAATGCCGTAGAGTAGCTTGACAAAGAGGCTGAGCGCCTGCGCATCGTCCGCGAGCATATGCTGCTGCTCCTCGGGAGTAAGTTCTCCGTTCTTCAGGCGGATAAGCCTGACACGCAGGTCGTTGACCATGCGAGAGAGCCTTTTGGAGGCTTTGTGCTCCTTCAGCAGGTAGTCGGTCTTGGCAAAAGGCCCTACCAGATGCACAGGCAAATGCGCCGTATGCTCCTCCAGCAGATGCAGGAAAAGACGGTTCAGCAGCAGATAGCGATCGGCATCCTTCGTCCGCTTGGAGAGGATGGTAAGGATGTCGGCATAAAAATCTGCCGCTGACTCTGGCTGGTATGGAGTTAAATTATAATTCACAATTCATAATTTATAATTCATAATTTATAATTCACACTTGAAGCTGTGCTTCGAGCCTGCTCACGCTCGGCAATGCTTAAACAAGTTTAT
>DLBF01000086.1:4298-15824 GCA_002494215.1 Prevotellaceae bacterium UBA7028 | reverse complement strand
AAGTAGATGCTCAGGCCGTATGCCACATAACCCAGCAACAGAATGATGGCGATGTGCTGCAGTGTTGGAAACTCACTGCCTACACAGACGGCTATCATCAATGCCCCCAATCCTGAACCAAAGCCCTTGACGGTCACTATCTCCATCGGGTCACGGTCAGCTATCTGACGAGTGCAGTTGTTCTCCAATCCCCAACAGATGGTGGCACCAAGCACAAGCAGTGAGCCTCGTGAGAAGGATAAAGCTTCTGACATGTTGCCGTCTTCCAAAGAAAGCAGTATGCTGGCGGTAGTTACCAGCATGATAGCTATCCAGAGTTTGCGCTTCACGCTTTCACCAAAGAACAGCAGGGCGATAAGTGCCGTTGCCACAATCTCAAAATTATTGAGCAAAGAAGTGTTGGATGCTGAACACGTTCTCAGGCCGTACATCATCAAGATAGGTGCCGCAATGTCGAGCACTATCATGGCCACAGCGTATGGTATATCACTTCTGTGCAGCCGTTCCTCTGTCGTTCTGTGCCTTCCGCTACGTACAAGCATCATGGCTCCCATGCCGATGCCTGCTCCAAGATACAGGAATGCTGCCACCATTGTTGGCGCAACGGTCTGGAGCATTACCTTCGAAACTGGCGTGCTGATGGCATACAAAGCAGCAGCAAGTATAGCCAGAAGTATTGCTACGAGGTTCTTGTCTTTTAGCATGTAAATTCCGATTAATCGTTCTTTTGTGAATCCGTAAACTGCCAACGTGGGTAGAATAACCAATAGCAATAAGCATATCTCCACCAATGCATAGGACCCGAAATAGTCAACCAATGTCTGGAATTTCAAGACTCCATCCACAAGGAAAACCAGAAAGGCCAACCAACAGATGAAGAATATAGCCGCAAACTTTATTTTCCGTTTCTTCAGTTTCATATTTATGACATGTTTGCTGCAAAGGTATAAATAAATATCGAAAACAAAAAAATCAACGTGGCGCCAAGAAAGGTGTCACGGGCAGCCCGTCGTAGCTATTGGCCGCATCTTCCAGCGCTTCGTCGGTAGTGCACTGCACAAATAAGGTACATCGAGCGACAATTGCATACCTCGAACAACGGTCATCCATCACCTTTACGCTGGAATCATTGAAAAAATCGGGTGCAAAATATGCAGCTCATGCGCATAATGTTTCCCAAATATCGCACAAAATTGCTATTAAGTACAGATTATCAACATGCGTAAGCCGACCAAGACAGACGTAGAAAACGTAAAAAACACTCGAAATTCCCATAAAAAGGAAAAATTATATTCATTAGGGACCGGATTTTTTCTTTGCGAAGTGTTAAATTGCAGAATAATATTCCACAAAAACGCCAGTTTGCCGATAAATACAAACAAATATTACACAAATTTAAATATATTAAGAAATTTCATCTAAATTTAAGCATTTTTATTGCACATATTCATTTTATTCGTATCTTTGCGCAGATTTATTGGAAAAATACACACATACATTATATATTATTTTTTATTAAATCCATGAGTAAATTAGCAATTGAACTGAAAAAGCTCTTGCTTGTTGTACTTGCCCTTTGGACATTCGTACCATGGGGTACATGTGCATATGCACAAGGCACAAGCAATAGCAAGGAGCAGGTAACGAAAGCTCCGGATGGTAAGCAGAGAACCGTTAGCGGTACTGTACGTGATGAACAAGGCGAAGAGCTGGTAGGCGTTCCCGTAACCGTTGGCAACGGGTATGCTACGGCTATCACCGACAGTAAGGGTCACTACACATTGAAAGTGCCCACAAATGCATGTCAACTGAAGTTTACCTATGTAGGCATGAAGCCTGAAGTGGTATCTTTGGCTTCAGGAAGCAAGGACCTGACGAAAGACGTTGTAATGAAGGACAACAACACCCTTCATGACGTGGTGGTTACAGGTATCTTCTCTAAGGCACGCGAGAGCTACACTGGTGCTGTCTCTACAATCAGCAAAGAAGAACTGAAGTTGCACAAGAGCCAGAACCTGCTGCAGACACTGAAGTCAATTGATGCATCACTGAACTTCCAGGTAAACAACCTGGCTGGTAGCAACCCCAACAACCTGCCTCAGATTAACATCCGTGGTAATTCCAGTCTGCCCATGAACGTTGTTGAATTCAACACCTCAGCCAGCACATCCGTTAATACACCCTTGGTTATATTGGACGGATTCGAAATGTCTTTGGAGAAGTTGATGGACTACAACGATGAGGAAATTGAGAGCATCAACATCCTGAAGGATGCTGCCGCAACAGCCATCTACGGTTCACGCGGATCAAATGGTGTGATCGTTGTTACCACCCGTCAGCCCGAAGCCGGCAAGTTGCGCATCCAGGCTGAGGTTGGAATTGACATCGAGGCACCAGACCTCTCAAGCTATGACTATCTGAACGCCAAGGAGAAGTTGGAGTTGGAGAACAGACTAGGTTTGTACTCTGGAACCAATCCTAAGAATGACTTCAGTTTCCAGGAGCATTACAACACAAAACTGCGTAATGTCCTCAGCGGAGCCACAACAGACTGGATTGCCAAGCCTATCCGCACAGGCGTAGGTTCGCACTACAATATCCGTCTTGAAGGTGGTAGCAACGAGTTCCGTTGGGCTGCCAGTGCTAATTACAAGGACACAGAGGGTGCCATGAAGGGTTCTAACCGTCGTTCTTTCAATGGTAGCATCCAGTTGGTTTACACCCTGAAGAACATTAAGTTCAAGAACTACACAACCATCGGTCTTGTTAATTCAAACGAGAGCAAATACGGCTCATTCAGCAACTATGTTGCACAGCAGCCCTATGATATCCCCTACGATGAGACAGGCGCACTCCGCGACAGATTTGAGCCTTTCCTTGGTTCTTCTCAGGGTTTAGGACGTGCCAATCCCCTTTATGACGCAGAGCTTAACATTATCAATAAGTCTGGTCACGAGACATTGACCAACAATTTCTCTATCGATTGGAAAATCATCCCTGACCTGACATTACGCGGCCAGTTCGGTATCAGCAAGTTGAGCAACACCAGCGACTACTTCCTGCCCAAAGAGCATTCAACATTTACGACCGGTTCACAATACCAGGATGACGAGGGTATCCTGCGTCGTGGAAGATATACTTATGGAACAGGTAACGGTTACAGCTATAACGGAAACGTAACCTTGGCTTATAGCCACATATTTGCAGAGAAACATCAGTTGTACGTAGGTGCCGACTATAACATCGCCGCCAGCGAGAACGAGTCCATCTCATTCGAGTCGGAAGGATATCCCGATAGCAAGTTCCCCACCCCGTATAACGGAAAGCAATACAGACAGAATAGCGGCCCCAACGGTTCTAAGAGCAAGAGCCGCAGAATCGGTTTTACCGCTAACGTCAACTATACCTACGATTCGCGTTACTACGTTGACCTTTCTTATCGTGTGGATGGAAGCTCTTCATTCGGTAGCGAAAGAAAATGGGCTCCGTTCTGGTCAACAGGTATCGGATGGAATGTTCACAACGAGAAATTCTTCAAGGCTAACCCCATCCTGAGCATTCTGCGTCTGAAGGGCTCAATCGGTGAAGTAGGTTCACAGATGGGTAGCGGCTCTGGCGCAAACACCATTTATCGTGCTGTTACAGACAGCAACTATATGAACTGGCAGGGCTCACAGCTTGCTGCATGGGGTAACCCACGCTTAACATGGCAAACAACACTTGAGGGAAATGCAGGTCTTGAATTCGGTATGCTCAAAGGACGCCTGAAGGGAGAGTTCAACTACTACGAGAAGCGTACCACTAACCTGCTTTCATCTATGGACCTGCCACAGAGCATGGGTATCAACAACTATATTGCAAATATCGGTGAGGTAAGAAACCGTGGTTGGGAGCTTTCATTGACAGGATATCCCATTCGTGACCTGAAGCACGATTTCACTTGGATGGTGACCGGTCAGATGGTTTACAACAAGAACTGGATTTCTAAACTTTCCAATGCTGTTAAGGCTCAGACAGAGGCATATCGCGAGCAAGACGTAGATGTTGCCAACCTCTTCTACGAGGGAATGCCTCAGAACGCGCTCTACACCGTAAAGTCCTTGGGTATCGACCCCTCAACAGGTAAGGAAATATACGTTGACCGCAATGGCAATGTAACCGACTCATGGCGTGCCGGCGACAAGGTGTTCTGCGGACAGGCAGATCCCAAATATCGTGGTAACTTTACCAACGTTCTGCGCTATAAGGGTTGGACGCTGAACTTCACATTCACCTATTACTGGGGTGGCTACACCTACAACAGCACTCTGCTCAATAGGGTCGAGGTTCCCATCAGCGCTTTGAAGTCTCAGAATGTTGACCGCCGTGCTCTTACAGACCGTTGGATGAATCCCGGCGACGTTACTTTCTTCAAGGGTTACGGAGAGGACGATACACGTGCCACCTCACGTTTCGTAATGAAGGACAATGTGCTGGAGCTTTCCTCTCTCAGCCTTCAATACCGTTGGGACAGCAAGTTTGTACGCAAGAACCTGAATATGCAGTCCGTAACCTTCGGTCTGAACTGCAACGACCTGGTTCACTGGGGCAGTGTTAAGCAAGAGCGTGGTACAAGCTATCCCTATTCACGTAACATACTGGGTAGTGTAAGACTGTTGTTCTAATGAAAGAAATAAAGAATTTTTAATTCAGCATTCAGAAATATGAATATCAAGATAAAAAACAGGCAAGTGTTAGGCATAGCTGCCCTCATTTGCAATATAGCCCTCGGCACAACGCTTACATCGTGCAACAACTGGCTCGATGTGCGTCCTGAGACAGAACAGAAAGAGGAAGATCAGTTCTCTACTGAAAACGGATTCCAGATGGCACTTATAGGTTGTTACCTGCATATGGCAAGCCAGAGTGCCTATGGATTGCAGCTGACAATGACCAGCGTAGAGAATATGGCTAATCTGTGGCGTATAGACCCTGCAACCACTAACATATCAGAGCGCGATCTTGCCCAGCACGACTATACGACAGATAACGCTAAGTCAACAGTCAAGGGAATGTACACTACCCTTTTCAAGACAATTGCAGAAGCTAACCTTATTATAAAGAATGCCAAGGCAAGACCTGAAGTATTCAACGAAAGCCGTATGCAGAAAATCATCTTAGGAGAGGCTTACGCCATACGTGCATATTGTCAGCTGGATATTCTCCGTCTCTTCGGTCAGGTTCCTAATCAGCCTCAGAAGCTGGTAAGCCTACCCTATTCCGAGGCTACCAATATCGACAAAATTCCCGCATACTACGATTTCGAGGCATATACAGCTAAGCTGAAAAGCGATATCGAAACAGCAGAGGAGTTGCTGAAGGAGTCAGATCCTGCTACATTGTATCCTTATAACCGCACCTATGCCACAGGAGAAGTGTATGAGAAAAATGCCTTCCTGGCGAACAGACAGATGAGACTCAACTACTGGGCTGTTCGTGCGCTGCATGCCCGTATGGCACTTTATACAGGCGATAAGGAATCAGCACTTACCATAGCACGTGAACTTATCACCTCGACGTTGCCCGACGGAACAGTTGTTCGTAAACTGAGCGGTCTTACAGACTACAGGGCAGGATACACCACATGTCCCAACGAGTGTTATTTCTCGATAAGCAAAGCCAACGTAAAGGATTATACCGTGCAATACTTCACGGATAATGCTAATGGCATCATCTCTTCATACGATGCCAACAAGCTGATTCTTAGCGCAGAAATGCTCGACCAGCTTTTCCAGGGAGAGAACATCGAAAGCCATAACCGTTACAATAATCTGTGGAACAGAGAGCTGAAGGATGGCGACGGTTACCTTTGGGTTGGATTCAAGCGTTACAGCTATGACGAAGATAAGGTTCAGAACAAGGAACTTTATTATCAGATTATCCCCATGCTACGTACTTCTGAAATGTACCTGATTGCGATGGAGACATCAACCGACCTGGAGGAAATCAATCGTTTATATAAAGAATATATGATTTCTCACAACGTGCCCATGGCAGTACCATTCACATCAACTCAGGATGTAACTACATGGATTGAGAACGAGTATCGTCGCGAGTTCTATGGTGAAGGACAGATGTTCTATACTTACAAACGTATGGGCGAGACAAACATTCTGTGGTCAAAAACTGCTGCTGACGAGAGTACTTATGTTATTCCTCTGCCTGAAACAGAATACGATCCCAGTACTGTAAAGAAAGAAAAATAACAGTTAAACGAGAAAATAAAATATATGAAGACAATAAAATATCTGGCAATAGCAGCCGTAGTGCTGACAACAGCCACCTCATGCGAAAAGGAACTGGAACCATATTCCAGTACTGATTGCTTCCTGAATTTCCGCTTCCTCAACAGCAAGGGTGAGGATATGCAGAACGAAGACATTGTCAAGAAACCTGAGATTATAGATATACCAATTCTCTACAATTTCAAGACACACGGTAATGTAGAATACGATACAGTATGGATTGACGCAAAGACTGCGGGCTTCGTTATGGATTATGACCGTGAATTCGCACTCGAGCAGGTTGAAGTAGAAGGAGCAGAGAATGCTGTTCCGGGTGAAGATTATGTTGATTTCGACAGCCCTGAGGCACAAAAAATTCAGGTTGTGAAGGCTGGCGAATCACTCTTCAAGGTGCCTGTAGTGTTACTGCGAAGTGAGAAACAGCAGACAAAGAACCTCACTCTGAAAGTACGTATCAAGGAGAACAAAAACTTCAAGAACGGATTCACCATGATGCAGACTCGCGTTATCTCCTTTACAGACCGTGTATCCAAGCCTGCTGTATGGGACGATTGCGACTTCGACAACATCTTTGGCGAATATGGCGACGTTAAGTACCAACTGATGATTGACTGGAGCGGCAAGCCTTGGAGCGATGAATTCATCCTTGATAACTACAACAAAGACAAGGAATACTTCAAATACATGGCTCAGGTATTCGAAAAGCGTCTTACCGAGGAAAATGCAGCCCGCGAGTTGGCCGGACAGGACATATGGCGTGAGGCCGACGGTACGCCCGTAAGCTTTACCCGTAAACCTAAGTTGTAATTATCTTATAGGGTTAAACGTAAACAAGTATAAGAATCATGAAGAAAAATATATTTCAAATAGCATTGGCAGCTGTGCTACCCCTTGCACTCACAGCCTGCTTCAGCGATGACAGCTCGCTTGGAGATCCCAATAGCGTACCAGTCATCAAGATTGAAGAGATGCCAGTACAGAGTGTTGTCTCGTATGTAGGTAACCATCTTACTATTACACCAGAGATAAATTCGCCATACAAAGATTCTGAACTGGAGTATACATGGTATCTGTATGACGAAAATGATATAACCAAGGAGGCCGGTTTCCGCGATTCGATAATCGACAAAAAGCGTAACCTGGACTTCGAGGTTAACCTGCCCACCGGTAATTATAACATTGCCTTTGAGGTAAAAGTGAAGGCAACAGGTCTTGCTACGTATGCACGTACTACTATTAAGGTTACGACCGCTTTCTCTGAGGGATGGTATATCCTGAAGGAGACAGAAGACGGAAATACGGATATTGACCTCATTACCGAAAGTAGCACCTCAACCGATCTTATCGCCAAACTCGAAGGTGAGCCTCTGAAAGGAACTCCTCTGTCTCTGGCGATGATCTATCAGCAGGACTATGTTAATCCTGATAAGAACACGATGGAAAAGGCTAACATGATTAACGTTTTCTCAAACGAGAACTATCTTGCCTACCGTGTTGAGGATATGAAGAGAATCTTCGACCAGAAGAATATCTGTTATGCCGGAGAGGATAACGATGACGTTTACTACAACACGAGCAACTATTGGAACCTTACCGTAATGCTGTCTAAGAAAGGTGTAAGTTTCAATACTTCCATGGCTAACACCTACAATACGGGTAAGTACAAACTGCCCGCATTTGAGGATGATATTGCACCCTTTGTACAGATGGCAAAGGGTGGTCAGCAGGGTATCCTGTATTGGAGCAACACCTTGCATGGCGTACGTAATATCGACCAGAAGGCTGTGAACATGAAGGACATCTCGTGCGACTCATTGGGTCTTCAGGAGTGTCTGGCAAGCGGTATCACACGTATTGGTGGCAAAGAAACAGTATGGTTCTATACCCAGAACAAGGCTGAAAACAAACGCTACCTGCACATCATCGACAGTAACGTTGACACACTGAAGCAAATCCGTTTACTCGACCCAGACCTTCATATTGCCAAGGCAACACGTGTAGCCGCATGCGGTGGTAGCGCATCCTATATCTATGCTATCGATGGTGGCAAGCTCTATGCTTATGGTATTGAGACAGGAACTGAAGTTGAGATTCAATTACCTAACGTATCCGAACCCATTAGCTTCGTGACCAACCAGTGGCTTTGTTTGGTGTTTGGTGACAAACAGTATAACTATGACCACCTCGTAGTAGGAAGTCAGAATGGAAACGAGTACAAACTCTGGTTCTTCGACAACATCGTGGGTGGTATGCCATCTAATGCACCATACAAGACATTCACAGGCACTGGCAAGATTCATTCTATCCGCCGTGCTGTCCCCAGCAATATCAGTAGTTTGTTTATCCAGATGGGACCCCGCGCAGCAATGCCTGTTTTCCCAACGAGCGAGTAAGGTAAAGTTTAAAGTTTATAATTAGATAATAAATGAGAAAAATCATCACCATAGTGCTGGCCGTGTTTGCAATCACGGCTGGCGCTCAGACAAACTTCAACGAGGGTAAGACATTCCAGCAGATTCTGGATCAGGCCAAGGCCGAGGGAAAGCCAGTCTTTATAGACTGCTACACCTCATGGTGCGGCCCCTGCAAGCAGATGGCTACAAAGGTATTCCCCCAGAAAGAAGCAGGAGATTACTTCAACAGCAAGTTTGTATGCTGGAAGGTGGATATGGAGAAGGGCGAGGGTCCGGAGCTGGCCAAAAATACGATGTGGCCGCCTACCCCACCTTCCTGATTGTGAATAGCGATGGCAGCCTGCGTGCCAGTCAGGTGGGCTCTGCTCCACTTGAGAAGTTCATAAAGGACATCGACGCTTTGCTCAACGAGGAGAAAGGTTTGCCCTGGTATCAGCAGCAGTTCAAGGAGGGCAACCGAGATAAGGCTTTCCTGAAGGATTACATGCAGTTGCTTGACGACCGTTACCTGCGTAACGAGAAGAAGCAGGTTACCAGCGTGCTGCTGGAAGGAAAGACGGCTGAGCAGGTTGTAGCTGACAATGCACTCTTCGAGCTTTTTATCAAAGCCAACTATACTCCTGACGACCAACTCTTCCTGGATGTGTACCGCCTGCGCTCTACCGTAGAGCAGAAGTATGGCGAAGAAAGTGTCCAGACGTTAGACAAGGCTTGGAAACAGGGAGCTCGCATGATTATGGAGTTCGAAGGACGTGAGTTCAAGAGCTTCGACATGAAGCAGTTCCAGACTTACAAGCAGAAGATGCAGGAGTACAACGTACCCGATATCGAGCAGATTGAAGATGCAACGCTGGTGGCAGTAGCTAACTACAAGAAGGACTATGCCACATTGGCTAAGTACCTCCAGAAGGACATCAAGACCAAGGGAGCCGTATGGCCTAGCCCACGCGACCTCTGGCCTCTGCTGATGGGTATGTCACAGAACTGCGGTCAGGATAAGAAGATGAAGAAGCAGGTTATCGCCGAGGCTAAGAACCGCATCGATATCCTGAAGAAGCAGCAGGCTGAGAACCCAGGTGGTACGGTTACCGTTGAAGGTAAGCAGATGACAGCTGCTGAGTTCATGATCAATAACTTCCAGAAGATTATCGACCAGTTGAATAAGTAAGAAGTAAACTTATCTGAATAGAAAAGAAAGACCCCTGAGTTCTCATTACTCAAGGGTCTTTCTTATTTTATGCCTTGCATTGTTGCATTTGCGAGAGTAAAGCGTTGGCTTGCTCTACCGAGTTTACATCGGTAACCAATAGCTTAAACTGATTCTTGCTGTTATCCACCTTACATATATGGGCGTTGGTGGTAGCGAAGGCAATCACCTTATGGAAGGCCTCGCTATCGTAGAAGGGGCTGTCGGGATTCGAGACAAACTGCATGCGCATGCGTCCCTGCTTCAAAATAATGCGCTCACATCCGAAGTAACGTCCCAGGCTGCGCAGTTTTACCACACGAATCAGCTCCTCGCCATCGGCAGGAATAGCTCCGAAACGGTCTATCATACGCTGGCGGAACTGTTCCACATCGGCATCACGTTCCAAACCGTCCAGTTCGCGGTACAACAACATGCGTTCGCTACTGGTAGGTACATAATCTTCGCTAAAGGACATCGGCAGGTCGCTCTCTATGATACATTCCTCCACAAACTCCGTTCCGCTAGTGATGTTGCCAGCCTTCACTTCCTCTTTATACAGATCCTGGAACTCATCGTTACGCAATTCCTTTACAGCCTGCGACAGAATCTTCTGGTAAGCCTCGTAACCCAGGTCGGCTATGAAGCCGCTCTGCTCGGCACCCAACATATTTCCTGCCCCTCTGATATCCAAGTCCTGCATGGCTATATGTATGCCGCTACCCAGGTCAGAGAAATTCTCTATGGCCTGCAGACGACGTCGAGCGTCTATGTTCAGAGCACTCAAAGGCGGTGCCAATAAGTAGCAGAAGGCCTTCTTGTTCGAGCGTCCCACACGGCCACGCATCTGGTGCAGATCGCTCAGACCGAAGTTCTGTGCTCCGTTTATAATAATGGTATTGGCATTGGGGATGTCCAATCCGCTCTCTATGATGGTAGTGCTCAGCAGCACATCGTAGTCATAGTTGGCAAAGGCCATCATAATATTCTCCAATGTCTCTGGCGGCATCTGTCCGTGTGCTACAGCCACACGGGCATCAGGTACATGCTTATTGATGAGAGCTGCCAAGTCAGGCAGATTGTTGATACGGTTGTTCACGAAGAACACCTGTCCGTTGCGGCTCATCTCGAAGTTGATAGCCTCGGCTATTATCTCGGCGCTGAACACACTCACCTGCGTCTGTATGGGATAGCGGTTGGGCGGTGGCGTCTGGATTACACTCAGGTCGCGCGCTCCCATCAGACTGAACTGGAGGGTACGAGGGATGGGCGTAGCGGTAAGCGTAAGGGTATCTACATTCACCTTCATCTGGCGCAACTTCTCCTTGGTGCTGACGCCAAACTTCTGCTCCTCGTCTATGATGAGCAAGCCTAGGTCCTTGAACTTCACGCTCTTGCCAATCAACTTATGCGTACCTATAACAATATTGATGGTGCCGTTCTTCAGTCCTTCCAGAATCTCTTTCGTTTGTGAGGCGGTACGTGCACGGCTCAGGTAGGCAATCTTAACAGGGAAATCCTTCAGACGCGACGAGAACGTGCGGAAGTGTTGATAGGCCAGTACCGTTGTGGGTACCAGCACAGCCACCTGCTTGTTGTCGGCACAAGCCTTGAAGGCAGCACGCACAGCCACCTCGGTCTT
>DLBF01000086.1:0-4247 GCA_002494215.1 Prevotellaceae bacterium UBA7028 | reverse complement strand
GCCACCTCGGTCTTGCCGAATCCCACATCGCCACATACCAGACGGTCCATGGGGCGGGCGCGTTCCATGTCAGCCTTTATGTCCTGCGTAGCTTTCAACTGATCTGGTGTATCTTCGTAGAGGAAGCTGGCCTCCAGCTCGTGCTGCATAAAGCTGTCGGGCGAATAAGAGAAACCCTTCTCCTCGCGTCGGCGACTGTATAGCTTTATCAGGTCGCGGGCGATATCCTTAATCTTCGTCTTCGTACGCTCCTTCATGCGCTCCCATGCTCCTGTGCCAAGGGTGCTGATGCGAGGCGGCTCGCCCTCTTTACCTTTATATTTCGACACCTTGTGCAAGGCATGGATAGAGACAAACACCACATCATCGTGGTTGTAGATAATCTTTATCACCTCCTGCATCTTATCTCCGTTGGGAATACGTACCAATCCACCAAAGCGACCTACACCATGATCCAGATGCACCACATAATCGCCAATCTCGAACTGCTGAAGCTCCTTCAACGTCAACGCCACCTTGCCTGTACGTGTCTGCTGGGTGCGCAAGTTGTACTTGTGGTAACGGTCGAATATCTGATGGTCGGTAAAGAAACAAGCTTTCAGGTCATCATCCACGAAACCAGCATGAATAGTTTTGTCAACAGCTGTGAAATGAATGTTTGTCCCCTGTTCCTCGAAGATGCTCTCCAATCGGTCTGTCTGTTTCTGGCTGTCTGCCAGAATATAGAGCTGGTAGCCATCTTCCATATATTGCTGAAACGACTGGAACAGCATCTCAAAGTTCTTATGGAAAACGGGCTGCGGGTGGGTTTTAAAGGGAATTGAAAATTGAGAATTGAGAGTTGAGAATTGTGAACTATGAATTGCGTTCCCAATTTCTACGCGTCGGAAATCTAGCAACTGATGCTTGAAGTCTTCTGGATCAACGAGAACCGATGATTTTTCCAATTCCTCCTCTCTAATCTCCAGTCCTTCTGTCATCGCCTGCTTCGTGAACCCTTCCTGATAGGCTTGGTCAACTACATCTGCAACAAAGGCAGGGTCTTTCATCACCAACAAAGTATCCTTTGGCAAGAAGCTGAGAAATGACTCTTGAGAAGAATTATGAATTATGAATTGTGAATTATGAATTAAAGATATGGATTGCAACTTGGTGCGACTAAGCTGGCTCTGCACCTCGAACGTGCGTATACTGTCCACTTCGTCGCCAAAAAAGTCTATACGATACGGCAGCTCGCATGAATATGAATACACGTCAATGATGCTACCGCGGACGGCAAACTGACCAGGTTCATATACATAGTCCACACGCTGGAAACCATACTCTATCAATGTTTCCTGCACAAACATTATATCCACCTTCTCGCCCGTCTGCAAATTGAGCGTCTGCTCACTCAACTTCTCCTGCGTCACCACCAGCTCGGCAAGGGCCTGAGGGTATGTTATTATATAGAGTGAAGAGTGAAGAGTGAAGAGTGAAGAATCAGGGTTACCACTTTGCTCCTCATTTTGAATTGAGGATTGTGAATTTTCAGCCTCATTCTTTTTGAATTTTGAATTTTGAATTTTGAATTGCGAAGCGAGCTTCGTCATGACTTCGGTTCGGAGGATTTCGTTACCAGCATCCCGTTGTCCATACTTAATGGCTCGCTTGTAGCTGCTGGGGAAGAACAGCACTTGCTCCTGCCCCATCATCTGCGTCAGATCGTGGTAGAAATACCCAGCCTCTTCCTCATCGTCTAAGATGAAGAGAAAAGGGAATTCTCCTTTCATTTGGGATGAGATTGCCGCAAATGACATCGCAGCACAACTTCCCTGGAGCCCCGAGAGTTGAATGTTATCCTTTTTCTTATTTAATGCCATAGCCAGTGTCTTTACACCTGGATGCTTGGCAAAGTTATCCTGTAGTTTTTGAATCTCCATGAATGAAGGTAAGTTTCTTTACAATATAATATTACGACAAGGAAGACGTCACATACTTATCTGCCTCTGCAAGCGTGTCTATCTTGCCAACATCCATCAGACGGAGGTCATCGGGGACAAAGCCATAGATGGGTTCTCGAGCGCAGATGCTCAGGTAGAAGTCTATGATACTGAACTTCTGGGGCCACTCGCTAAAATAGCGGAAAAGCGAGGGATTCATGTAATGGATGCCAGCAAAGGCCAATTTGCGATAACGGTCAGAATTTTGAATTTCGGATTTTGAATTCTGAATTGATGGATAGGGGCTCTTTACTTCGCCCGTCTGGATGTTGGTCCACCCCACGAGGCGCATATCATCATCGAAGAGCAGATAGCGGCTGGTCTTACGTTCAGAGACCATAAGGGTAGCTGCCCTGCCCTTGCCGAAAGCAACGAGAGCGCCCAAGTCGGCATTACTAAGGATATCAACATTATGAATTAGGAAGCCATCCTGCGCATCGGAGAGCAAGGACGCGGCATGCTTAATGCCGCCGCCTGTCTCAAGGAGTTCTTGTCGCTCGTCGGAGAAACGAATGTTGAGTCCCATGGGGTGCTGCTGGCACCATTGTTCTATCATATCGGCAAAATGATGTACGTTTATCACCACGTCCGTTATGCCAGCCCCCTGCAGCTTCTCAAGCGTATGTTGCAGAAGAGGCTTGCCGGCAACGGGAACCAGTGCCTTGGGCATTGTATCTGTGAGCGGCTTGAGGCGTGTGCCCAGTCCGGCTGCAAAAATCATAGCTGTTTGTCTCATCCTTATTTATTTAATTCGACTTTCCATTCTTCCAATCTTGGAATTCGTGACCATTTGCTTTATAGAGGAGCATACACAGGTTATGAAGACATTCCTCGTTAAACTGCAAACTTATACCTATGCGTGTAGCCTTACCTACGCTGCGCTTAGAACCACTCATGATTATGTTGCTGAAGGCAGGCAGGTCTTCGCCCTCGAAGGTAATGGTCTCGTTGTCCTGCGGGAAGGCATCATACTCGGTATGGTAAACGACATTGTAAGCCTCGCCGGGAATATTATACTCCGTATTGTTCTGCACAGTAACGGCAATATCCTTGAGGGTTGCGCCGCCTGTTTCGCCTCCCATGACGGTAATCTTGGAGCGAAGCTCACGGATGATATGCTCTACCATATAGTCTCTGAACTCGTTCTCAGAGAGCATACTGTCTATGGTGGCATCGTTCATGGAAGGGTCTATCCAACCCGTACGTACGGCAAAATCGTAGAGGTCGCAATCGAAGACAGCTACACCATGCGTGGATACTATACTAATCGTGCCATGCGAGCCAATCTTAACATCCATAGAGCTCTGCTCGGACAGCTGAACGTGATAGCCATCGTGCTGTTTCTCGAAGACCACCTTGTCAGGATCGTAATCATCCAGACCGAAGGACTCGCAATTCATCAAGCCCGGAATCATCCGATGCAAAGAACGAACATCCTCATTCATTACCTTTTCAACGAAATCATTTGTAAACTCACGCACTCTTTTTTCATTGTCCCTACAAGAGGAAAATACCAGAGCCATAAAGGCCATCATTAGGAAATAGATTTTTTTCATGTTTGTAAAGGTTTATTAATATTAATGGTTATGGTTTGCCTTTATTTTCGAAGGTCTGCGAGATGCCTTGTTCGCGATGGCAGAGGCGTACCTCTATGCCAAATTTCTGGTGAATATGCTCGGCCAGATGCTGGGCACTATACACGCTACGATGCTGACCGCCCGTACAGCCGAAGCAGAACATCAGGTCGGTAAAGCCACGTTGCAGGTAACGCTGGACATGAGCGTCGGCCAACTTATATACACTCTCGAGGAAAGTGAGAATCTCTCCATCATCCTCGAGGAAACGGATAACAGGCTCGTCGATACCGGTAAGTTCCTTGTACGGCTCGTATCGTCCGGGGTTGTGCGTACTACGGCAGTCGAAGACATAACCACCGCCATTGCCGCTTGTATCCTCGGGGATACCCTTGCCGAAGGAGAAACTGAAGACGCGTACCACCAAGGGACCCTTGCCATCGTAACGACTGAAGGTGGCAGGTCCGTCTTTGGGATGCGAGACGTAGGGATTGTTGTCCGTAATCTTGTAACCATCGGCTCGACGGACGGGTTCCTCTGGCTTGGAAGCAAACTGAGGCAACTCCACCAACTGAGTGAGCACTTCCCGCATATAGGGATAGGGACAGCCGCCCTCACCAAGTAACTCACGCAGATTCTGGATTGCAGGCGGTATGCTCTCGAGAAAATGTTTCTTGCGTTCGAAATAGCC
>DLBF01000062.1 GCA_002494215.1 Prevotellaceae bacterium UBA7028 | reverse complement strand
GCCTTCAACCTGATTCGCTTGGGTAAGGCCGACGTGATGGTTAGCGGTGGAGCTGAAGCAGCCATCATCCCCAGTGGTGTGGGTGGTTTCAATGCTATGCATGCACTGAGCACCCGCAATGACGATCCCGAGCGCGCCAGCCGTCCATTCAGCGCTAGCCGTGACGGTTTCATCATGGGCGAAGGTGCAGCATGTCTGATTCTGGAAGAGTTGGAACATGCAAAAGCACGTGGTGCCAAGATTTATGCCGAGATGGCAGGTGCTGGTATGAGCGCCGATGCTCACCACATCACAGCATCCCACCCAGAAGGCTTGGGTGCCAAACTGGTGATGGAGAACGCATTGGAAGATGCCGGCATGAAGCCCGAGGACATCGATTACATCAATGTTCACGGCACATCAACCCACGTAGGTGATATTTCTGAGGCAAAGGCCATCAAGGACGTCTTCGGAGACTATGCTTACAAGCTGAACATCAGCAGTACCAAGTCTATGACAGGTCACTTGCTGGGTGCAGCAGGTGCAATAGAAGCAATGGCCAGTGTTTTGGCAGTAAAGAACGATATCGTACCTCCCACCATCAATCACGAGGATGGCGATGAGGATCCCGAGATCGATTACAAGTTGAACTTCACGTTCAACAAAGCTGAGAAACGTACTGTCCGTGCTGCTTTGAGCAACACCTTCGGTTTTGGCGGTCACAATGCCTGTGCAATCTTTAAGAAATACGCTGAATAAGACAGTGTATACTGCAAACCTTATAGATGCGATAAAGCTTCCTTTCCGCAAGGAAAAAGGGCTTTATCGCTCTTTTTATTACATACTGGGATTCTATCCCCACGACATAAAGTACTATCAGGAAGCCCTGATGCACAGGTCTATGTCGGCCAAAAGCAATGGTGGAAAGCCCATAAACAACGAAAGGCTGGAGTTCCTGGGCGATGCCATTCTGGATGCCGTTGTGGGAGAGATAGTATTTCATCAGTTCCAGCGTAAGCGAGAAGGCTTCCTGACAACAGCAAGAAGCCGTATTGTTCAACGCGAAACGTTGGGGCAGGTTGCAGTACAGATTGGGCTGGATAAACTCATCCACGCCAACAACTACACGCACACCCATAACAGCTACATGGCAGGAAATGCTTTTGAAGCTATCATTGGGGCTATTTATTTAGATCGCGGATACGACTACTGCATGCGCTTCATGCAGAACAAGATATTGGGAAACATCATCGACATCGAGAAGATTGCCTACAAAGAAAGCAACTTCAAGAGCAAGCTGCTGGAATGGTGCCAGAAGAATAAGGTGACGATGAGTTTCGAACAGAATGAGAGTCGAGGTGAAGACGGCTCCCCAGTCTTCCACAGCAAGGTGCTGGTTGAGGATATGGAACTGGGAAGAGGCAAAGGGTATTCCAAGAAGGAAAGCCAGCAGCAAGCCTGCAAGAACGCCCTTCACAGATTAAAGAAAGGAAACAAAGTGTACGATACACTGATACAAAACAAAGCCATTAACCCTGAATGAGTCTAACAAGTATCATACGCCCCGTTTTTTCTTCCCGCCTGCGGGAACTAGATTGTTATGCCACACAGGCACAACAGTTACAACTTGATGTCCTGAAGAAACTGCTTAGCAAGGCTTCTGACACACAATGGGGACATCAACATGGCTATAGCAAAACGCTCAGCTACGAGAAGTTTGTGCAGCAGACACCCGTTAACACATACGAAGACCTGAAGGGGTACATAGATGAGATGCGCCAGGGAAAGGCCGACCTTCTATGGCCAGGAAAGGTTAGATGGTACGCTAAATCCAGCGGTACCACAAACGACAAGAGCAAATTTATACCCGTCAGCAAGGATGGGCTTCATAATATACATTATGCCGGAGGTTTTGACTCCGTAACGTGGTATCTCAGGAACAACCCCAAGAGCCGCGTCTTCGACGGTAAGGCCCTGATTCTGGGTGGCAGTCATGCACCCAACTACAACCAGAAGAACAGTTTGGTTGGAGACCTCAGTGCCATCCTTATTGAGAATATCAATCCGCTGGTCAATCTAGTTCGCACTCCCAAGAAGGAGACGGCCCTGCTCAGCGACTTTGAGATAAAGCGTACCCGCATTGCACAAGAGGCAATGAAGCAGAATGTGACCAACCTGAGCGGTGTTCCCTCTTGGATGATGTCGGTACTGAACAGAGTGATAGAACTTTCCGGAGCCAACAATCTGTGCGAAGTATGGCCCAATCTGGAGGTATTCTTCCACGGAGGCGTTGCCTTTGCTCCGTACAAGGAACAATATCATCACCTTATCCCTTCTGCCGGTATGCATTATATGGAAACATACAATGCGTCCGAGGGATTCTTCGGTTTGCAGGACGATCCCAACGACCCTGCCATGAGCCTGATGATTGACTATGGCATCTTCTTCGAGTTCATTCCCATGGAAGAGCTCGACAACGACCATCCTACCGTGCTTCCCCTCTGGGATATAGAGGTTGGCAAGAACTATGCCATGGTTATCAGTACCTCCTGCGGTTTGTGGAGATACCTGATTGGAGACACCATCAGGTTCACCCAAAAGAACCCCTACAAGTTTATCATCACCGGCCGGACCAAGTTCTTTATCAATGCCTTTGGCGAGGAACTGATTGTTGACAATGCCGAGAAAGGCCTGGCTGAGGCTTGTGCGCAAACCGGTGCTCAGGTACAGGAATATACCGCCGCTCCCGTCTTTATGGACGAGCACGGCAAATGCCGTCACCAATGGCTGATAGAGTTCAGCAAAGAACCCGAGGACATCAATGCCTTTGCACAGATTCTGGATCAAGCATTACAGAAAATCAATTCTGACTATGAAGCCAAACGTTATAAGGACATTACCCTGCAGCCTCTGGAAATTATCAAGGCCCGCAGCGGTGTCTTCAATGATTGGCTGAAGCAGAAGGGGAAGCTGGGCGGACAGCACAAGATTCCCCGTCTCAGCAACAAGCGCGAATTCATAGAGCAAATATTAGCACTGAACACATGAAAGAGTGGAGGCCGCTTCTATATAGTTTACTGAGCTTGCTGGTGGTTGCATGCGCCAGCATAGCAGCCCCCGACGGTGGAGAGTTTGACGAGATTCCGCCCAAGGTGGTTTCCAGCTTCCCTGTAGAGCGCGCCACAGGTGTTCGAACCAGAAAAGCACGAATCAACTTCGACGAATTCATCAAGTTAGAGAATGCCAACGAGAAAGTTATTGTCTCCCCTCCACAGATGGAGCCTGCCAATATTAGAGCCGAGGGCAAACATATCAAGATAGAACTCAAGGATTCCCTGAAACCCAACACCACCTATACCGTTGACTTCAGCGATGCTATAGAAGACAACAACGAAGGGAATCCCATGGGACACTACACCTTCTCTTTCAGCACAGGCGACGAGATTGACACCATGGAGGTTTCTGGCACCGTCCTGAATGCCCAAGACTTGGAACCCATAAAAGGTGTACTGGTGGGATTGTATCCTGTAGATTCCAATCTTACGGACAGCATTCTCAGAACTACTCCCTTCCAGCGCGTCTCACGCACAAACGGATCAGGACGCTTTACCATCAAAGGTGTAAAGGACGGCCGATACAAGGCTTATGTTCTGGACGACAAGGACGGAGACTTCCTCTTCAGCCAGAAGAGCGAGAGAATATCCTTTGATTCTATCGAATTCCAGACCTCCTGGAAGCGCGATGTCAGAATGGATACCATCTGGCGCGACACCGTAGAGTACGACTCTATCCGCGTAGTACCTTACACCCACTTCCTGCCAGACGACCTTGTTCTACTTGCCTTTCTGGAAGAAGGACAAGACCAACACCTGCTGAAATGGGAGCGTCAGGAACCCGAGTTCTTCCGCCTTTTCTTTACAGCTCCTGCCGATACCCTTCCTATTATAAAGGGTCTTAACTTCGACGAGAAATGTCTACTCTGCGAATCCAGCGAGCACTTCGACACCCTCACCTACTGGGTTACGGATACCACGTACTACAGACAACAAGACACGCTCCGCTTCGAGCTCACTTTTATGGAGACTGATACCACAGGTGTGCTGAGTCTGTCAACCCAGGAGAAGGAGGTTATTCCCAAAACCACATGGGCAAAGAAATGGAGAGAGCAGAGCAAGAAAATTGAGGAATGGAACAAGGAACGCGAGAAGAAGATAAGGAAAGCTAAAAGGCCGTTGGCTTACGCGGAGAATCCTTACACCAAGACCTTCCTAGAAATGTCCTGCAAACCTTACGGAGCATTAGACCCCAACCAGAATCCCCGCCTCACTGCCAAAGAACCTTTGGCCAAGGTGGATACCAACAAGATACACTTCTACATCAAGAAGGACTCCGACTGGATTCCACATCCCCACCTGTTCCTTCCCAGCAAGACAGACAAGAAGGTCTATACCCTCTATGCCGAGTGGGAGTCCAAGGAGCATTACCGGTTCACGGCAGACTCAGCAGCCTTCACCAGCGTGATGGGACATTCTACCAAGCCTCTTAAATACGAGTTCACCGTCAAGGAAGACGAGGAGTTCGGTTCAATCTTCATACACGTTCTGGCACCCGACAGCAACATCATCGTACAGTTGCTAAACAAGTCGGACAAACCTGTTGCCACACAAAAGGCCGACAAGGACGGACGTGCCGACTTCTTCTATCTGAAGCCCGACGAGTACTATGTACGCTGTTTCATAGATACCAACAACAACGGCAAATGGGATACGGGCAACTACAAAGAAGGTCGCCAGCCCGAGGAAGTCTTCTACTTCCCACAGAAACTCATTCTGAAAGCCAATTGGGACTTGGAGCAGGAATGGGCCATCAGAAGCATTGAGAAGAGTAAACAGAAGCCGCAGGAAATCACCAAGCAGAAGGCCGACAAGCAGAAGACCATAAAGCAACGCAACCTGAAGCGTTTGATGGAGAAAAACCGAAAATGATAACTCTAACTCGCAAAAGTGCCACTAAAAGCAATTAACTACGTTAAGAAAGCAAAAAAAGGAACATCACATTTCCCCATTTCAGAGGAATGTTGTAATTTTGCGCTGAAAAAATAGGGAATGTCCCTAAACAAGGGTAAAAAGCAATAAAAGATAACAATAATTTATACATTAACTTTCAATAAAAATGGCAAATTTAGATTTGACTAAGTATGGCATCACTGGTTCTACAGTCAAAGCCCACAACCCTTCCTACGAGTATCTGTATGAGGAGGAAATGAAGAAAGAGCTCACAGGTTTTGACAAGGGTCAGGAGACTGAGCTTGGCGCTGTGAACG
>DLBF01000173.1 GCA_002494215.1 Prevotellaceae bacterium UBA7028 | reverse complement strand
CTTGTCGATGATGGAGCCTTCCTTGACGTAATGGCTCACGTCGGCAATATGTACACCCACCTCCCAGAGCTTGCCCATCTTGCGGATACTGAGTGCATCGTCGAAGTCCTTGGCGTCCTTCGGGTCGATGGTACAGGTCCAGACGTCGCGCATATCCAGGCGTCGGCTGATCTCCTGCGGTGTGATGCCCGGCTCAATCTTCTCGGCAGCCTCCTCGACATTCTTGGGGTATTTGTAGGGCAGCCCGTATTGCGCCAGGATAGCGTGCATCTCCACATTGTTGTCGCCTTCCTTACCCAATACGTCAATCACCTCACCCACCATGTTCTTCGAATCCTTCGATGGCCACTGTGTAATCTTCACCACAGCCTTATCACCCGTCTTGCCACCCTTCAGCTTCTTCTTGGGAATAAGGATATCATTCACAAAGATGTTGCCCTCGGTAATCAAGAAGGCATAGTCACGCTCCACCTTCAGTTTGCCCACGGCCTGGTCCATCTTGTGACTCAAGATTTCAACCACCATCGCCTCTTTAATGTGTTTCTCGCGACGAGCCATCATAGCCACCTTCACCCTATCACCATTCAGTGCGAACATCGAATTGCGCTCTGACACAAAGATGGGCTTGCCGCCATCATCAGGCAGGAAGGAGTTCTTACCATTGGCTTTGCGGATAAACGTTCCTTCCTGAACCTGTGTCTTCAGATTCAATCGATACGAATTATCACTGGCTTTGCTGAGGAAATCATCCCATGCCATTTCCTCCATCAAGTCGATAGCCATCATCTTAACAGGATGTGTATCGAACTTCAGTGCCTTGAATATCTGCTTAAACGAGAATGTCTCGTTTGGATTCTGCTGAAACAGCGTCTGCAGCATCTCTGCAATCTGCTTCTTACTCAAACGTTTTTTACCTTTTCCTTTGCTCATAGTATTACGTAAATTAGTTTTCTAAGCGCAAAGATAATAAATAATTATGAATTATGAATTATAAATTATGAATTATTTTATATCTTTGCACCCATGAATCCAAGAATACTAATTACAGGAGCCAGCGGTTTCATTGGATCCTTCATCGTAGAAGAAGCGCTCAACAGAGGCTTTGAGACATGGGCAGCTGTGCGGAAAAGTAGTTCAAAGGCTTTCCTGCAGGATGAGCGCATTCACTTCATTGAGTTGAATCTTTCTTCGGAAGCTGAGTTAAAACAGCAACTGAAGGACATTCAGTTCGACTATGTTGTGCATGCTGCTGGTGTAACTAAATGTCTGCATAAGGAAGACTTCTTCCGCATTAATACGGAAGGGACGAAGAACCTTGTACGTGCTTTGCTTGATTTGCAAATGCCATTGAAGCGATTTGTCTATATCAGTTCGCTGAGCATCATGGGTGCTATCCGTGAGGAACAGCCCTACAAGGAGATTAGAGAGCAAGACAAGGCCATGCCCAACACAGCATATGGAAAAAGCAAGTTAGAGGCAGAACAATGGCTCGTTTCTTTAAATAAGGAATTAGAAAAGAGAAAGGAGAAATTGCTTCCATATGTCATCCTCAGACCTACAGGAGTCTATGGTCCCCGTGAGCGCGATTACTTCATGATGGCCAAGAGCATTCAGTCGCACACCGATTTTGCTGTAGGTTTCAAACAGCAGGACATTACCTTCGTTTATGTGACAGATGTGGTTCAGGCTGTCTTCTTGGCTATGGAAAAGGGACAGACAGGACGTTGCTACTTCCTGAGCGATGGCGAGGTATATCAATCAAGCACCTTCAGCGACCTGATTCGCAAAGAGTTGGGGAATCCCTGGTGGATTCGCATCACTGCTCCTCTTTGGCTGTTGCGCATCATTACCTTCTGTGGCGAGTACATGGGACACATAACAGGCAAGGTAACGGCCCTGAACAATGACAAATACAATATCATGAAACAGCGCAACTGGCGTTGTGACATCAACCCTGCTCGTCAGGAACTGGGCTACGAACCACAGGTAAAATTGGAGGAAGGTGTGCGCAGAAGTATTGCATGGTATAAGAAAAACAAATGGCTTTAGCAGATATATTTTTAAAAGAAAAGAAACCTGAACGTGGGCTCTTGGCTGCAGAGTGGTTCACAATAGCTTATGTTGTGTTCACCCTGCTGATGATGGCTTTCATGTGGAACAAGCTCCAGAATCCTGAGCAAATGTTGTTGGGACGAGGTTGCTACATTCTGGTAACCCTGCTTATGTGGGGTGTCTATCGCATGATGCCTTGCAGGCTGACACTATTGCTGCGCATCGTAGCACAGATGAGCTTCTTGGGTTGGTGGTATCCTGATACTTATGAACTCAACAGGCTGCTACCCAATCTTGACCACCTCTTTGCCTCGATGGAACAGGGACTCTTTGGTTGTCAGCCATCCCTACTCTTTTCTCAGGCCGTGCCTTACGCATGGTTCTCTGAACTGATGTGTCTGGGCTACGTGTCCTACTTCCCACTCATCGCATTGGTATCACTCTATTACTTTGTGGCGCGATATCAGGAATTCAAGATGGCAACGTTCGTCATCCTTGTTTCGTTCTTCATCTACTACTTCATCTTTGTACTACTTCCTGTCACGGGTCCTCAGTTCTACTATCTTGCTGCAGGCACAGAAAACATAGCGGCAGGCATCTTCCCCAACTTGGGCGATTGGTTCATGACGCACTCTGAACGCATGGCTGCCCCTGGATGGAGCGATGGTTTCTGGTATCACATACTAGACTTGGCACACGATGCTGGCGAACGACCTACTGCTGCTTTTCCGAGTAGTCACGTGGGAATAACCACAGTTCTGATGATGCTAGCCTTGCGGACACGATGCCGCTGGTTAATATTCACCATACTCCCATTCTACATATTGATGTGTCTCGCAACGGTCTACATCTATGCCCACTATGTCATTGACGCATTAGCAGGCCTCATAACAGGTATCGCATTATACTATATTTTGTGCTTTCTCTACAAAAGGACATAAAAAATGGGGCTCCGCCGAACCCCTAACCTTTTGTTAACCTTAAATCTAATACTATGAAAAACACACGATGCAAAGATACGACTATTTTCGACACCTGCAAAAAATTCCCCTAAAATATGACTATTAATTAACTTATTTTAAAGAAACCAGCAACATATTTTACATAATTACAGATATATTTCTTGTCCATCGTAAGCCAGATCAATACCCTCTGGCAGCAGTTTATTCACCTCTT
>DLBF01000030.1 GCA_002494215.1 Prevotellaceae bacterium UBA7028 | reverse complement strand
CACGCTTCTGCATCTCAGGGTTGGCACGCTGAACAGCATTCAACTCGATGCCGCTGCTGTAACGACCTGTCTCTACCGATGATACAGAGCCGCCACCCAGACCGATGCGGTAGTTATCACCACCTACAACAACCACCTTGTTACCCTTCTGAGGAGTACCCTTCAGGCAGTCGCGCTTGGTGCCATAACCAACACCACCAGCCAACATGATAACCTTGTCGTATGCATATTTTTCGCCCTTCTCCTGATGCTCGAAGGTCAGCACAGAACCACAGATCAGTGGCTGGCCGAACTTGTTTCCGAAGTCGCTGGCACCATTAGAGGCCTTGATAAGAATCTGCTCGGGTGTCTGATACAACCATTCGCGAACGGGCAGAATTTTCTCCCACTCACGCTCCTCCTGAGTGCGGGGGTAACTGGTCATGTAAACGGCAGTACCGGCGATAGGCCATGAACCTACACCACCACCCATACGGTCGCGAATCTCACCACCAGTACCTGTTGAGGCACCATTGAAGGGCTCTACCGTTGTGGGGAAGTTGTGTGTCTCAGCCTTGATGCTGATAACACTCTCTATGTCGCGAATCACAAAGTAGTCGCTTGTGCTGTGGTCCTGTGGAGCAAACTGCTCTACGATGGGACCCTGTGCAAATGCTACATTATCTTTATATGCAGAGATAATCTTGTGGGGATTCTCCTGCGTAGTCTTCTTAATCATCTTGAAGAGGCTGCTCTCCTTCTCTTCGCCGTCAATGATGAACGTACCGCCAAAGATTTTGTGACGGCAGTGCTCACTGTTGATCTGGGCGAAGCCGAACACCTCACTGTCCGTAAGCTTGCGGCCCAACTGCTTTTCTACGTCGTGCAGATATTCTATCTCCTCTGGTGAGAGTGCCAAGCCTTCCTGCTCGTTGTACTCCTCCAGGTTCTCTATGCTCTGGATGGGAGCTGGCTTCATGTTGATGGTGAAAATGTCCTGGTCCAACCCCTTGTACATACGCTGCAGCATAGGGTCGTATTCAGCCTTCTCGTCAGCCACGGGGAAATACTCCTCAATACGACTGATGCCCTTGATAGCCATGTTCTGGGTAATCTCTACGGCATTGGTACTCCAGGGAGTAATCATTTCACGACGGGGACCGATGAAGAAACCGCTCAGGGTTTCGCCTTCAAGTACGGTAGCTCCGCCATAGAGCCAACAAAGTTTTTCTATATCTTCGCTTGAAAATTTGTGGTCACAGGCAGTTGCGATGATGCTCTCCTGTGGCGTCTTAAAGAATGTAATTGCCATGTCTTAAGATAGGTTTTGTAATTTGGGTGCAAAGATAGTGCAAAATTTCGATTAAGCGAAGAAAGAACAAGATTTTTGTGAAGGGGAAAAAAGAAAGATGTGCAGGATTTGTTCCCGCACATCTTTCTTTTGTGTTATTTAAGGGTGAAAATCTTAGTCTTCCCAACCCAGGGCGCTGGCACCAAGAACGGCAGCGTTAGCGTTCATCAGCCCAGAAACCAAGAACTTAGCCTTGTCCTTAAAGATCTTTAGAACGGCGTTGTCATAAGCTTCCTTGATGGGCTTCATAATCAAATCGCCAGCCTTGCACAGGCCACCGAAGAAGATGAATGCCTCAGGTGAAGAGAATGCGGCGAAATCGGCACAAGCCTCACCCAGCATCTTACCTGTGAACTGGAATATCTCGTTAGCAACCTCATCGCCCTTGCTGGCAGCGATACTTACATCCAGGGACTCAATCTCCTCGATGGGCTTTTCGCGCAGCAGAGAAGGACGGTCGGTAGTGCTTAGAATCTCACGAGCGGTACGTGCTACACCTGTTGCTGAGCAGTATGCCTCCAGACAACCCTTACGACCGCAGCCGCAGGGACGGCCGGTAGCTGTGCGGTCCATGATTACGTGACCCAGCTCGCCTGCGAAGCCGTCGCTTCCGTAAACCAGCTGTCCATTGATTACAATACCGCTGCCAACGCCTGTGCCCAGGGTGATAACGATAAAGTTCTTCATCCCTCGTGCGGCACCGTATGCCATCTCGCCCATAGCGGCAGCATTGGCATCGTTGGTCAGCTTAACAGGGATGCCGGTCTTAGACTTGAACATCTCAGCCAGGGGAACAATACCGTCGTGAGCCCAAGGAAGATTGGGAGCAAACTCGATTGTTCCATTGTAGTAGTTGCCATTGGGGGCACCAATACCTATACCTTGAACCTGATCGGCACCGCCAATCTGGGCAAGCAGAGGCTTCAGGCATTCTACGCCAGCCTCAACAAATTCTTCGGCAGTCTTATACTGCTGGGTCTTGATAGAGTTCTCTCCTACGACCTCACCGCGGGCATTAACTACTCCGAAAACAGTGTTTGTACCACCCAGGTCGACACCAATAACATAAGGTTTTACTTTGTCCATAAAGTTTTATTAATAATGTTAGCGTTAGTTTATTTTGTTCGGGCAAAGGTATACATTTCTGTCGAGAAACACAATTTTTACGCTTAAAATCTATGAAAAGTCAATAAAATGTACGAAATTTGCGGCGTTATATGAATTTCGTACATTCTGTAGATGTTATAGACCTGATACTAAAGGGCCTTACAATAGGAATCATCGCTAGTGCTCCTATGGGTCCGATAGGTATTCTGGTGGTTCAGCGTACCCTGAAGAAAGGGCGTTGGTATGGGTTCGCAACGGGAGTTGGGGCCGCAATGAGTGATATGTTGTATGCTGTCATCACGGGCTTAGGTATGAGCTTGGTGCTGGATTTCATAGAGAAGCCTTCTACTATGCTGTATCTGCGTCTGATGGGCAGTGTAATGTTATTTTTCTTTGGATTGTGGATGTTTAACACCAAGCCGCCCGAGCCTCATGCGCCAAGCGGTAAACTGGGATCTTTCACCCACAATGGTATAACGGGTTTCCTGCTCACACTGAGCAACCCTCTGATAGTGTTCTTGTTTGTGGCTCTTTTTGCCCGACTGAACTTTGTGGTGCCTAACCACCTGTGGGAACAGACGTTGGGATATGCTGCCATATTCTGCGGAGCCCTGCTTTGGTGGGCTTGCCTGACGGGTGCCCTGAAGACTATGAAGGCTCGTCTGCAGATGGAGACCATAGTTACCTTCAACCGTCTCTTGGGTGCTTTGGTGATGGGCGTCTCTGGAATACTGTTTATTTTGACGATGATAGGCAAGTTATGATAGTAGCTCAGAAACTCAGAAAGCAGAACATCTCTGCATACATTATTTATATGTTCCAGGTAGAGGATATCATCCGTGCCTATGGACTTGACGTGGATCGTATCTGCAAGGAATACTTGCCCCGTTTCCAGTACACAGAGGAACAGATTGCCGACCAGCGTGAATGGTATGCCGGCCTTATCCGTATGATGAAGGAAGAGGGTGTGCAGGAGAGCGGACACGTACAGGTGGTCAAGAATACTCTGATGCTGATGGCAGAACGTCATCAGGAATTGCTGGCTGACCCTAAGCAACCCTTCTACAGTGCTGCCTATTACAAGGCACTCCCATATATCGTGGAGCTGAGAAGCAAGGGTATGGGCAAGGAAAAGAACGAGATAGAGAATTGTGTGGATGCTCTGTATGGTGCTACCGTCCTGAAAATGCAAGGACGTGAGCTTACAGATCAGACCAAGCAGGCGCTGCAGCCCATCACACATCTGTTGGAGATGCTGAGCAAACTCTATAAGAGTGAAGAATGAAGAGTGAAGAATTTGCTACCGCGGTTCTTCGAAATTATGGAAACAATGTTCAATGTTCAATGAACAAAATTTCAATTAGATAAATGAACGCAGAAATAGAAAGAAGAAGAACGTTTGCCATTATCTCGCACCCTGATGCGGGTAAGACAACACTTACGGAGAAGCTGTTGCTCTTCGGAGGTCAGATTCAGGTGGCAGGCGCTGTAAAAAGCAATAAGATTAAGAAAACGGCTACCAGCGACTGGATGGAGATAGAGAAACAGCGTGGTATCTCTGTAACCACCTCTGTAATGGAGTTCGACTACGAGGGCTATAAGGTGAATATCCTGGATACCCCAGGTCACCAGGACTTCGCAGAAGATACCTTCCGTACGCTGACAGCTGTGGATAGTGCCATCATCGTGGTTGATGGTGCCAAGGGTGTTGAGGCCCAGACACGTAAACTGATGACAGTCTGCCGTATGCGTAAGACTCCTGTTATCATCTTTGTGAACAAGATGGACCGTGAGGGTAAGGATCCTTTCGACTTGCTGGACGAACTGGAGGAGGAACTGAAGATTAAAGTTCGCCCCCTGAGTTGGCCCATCAATCAGGGTATGCGCTTCAAAGGTGTTTATAATATCTACGAGCAAAACCTGAACCTTTTCACGCCTAACAAACAAAAGGTAACAGAGAAGTTCAGCGTGGAACTCGATTCCGATGAACTCGACAATGCCGTTGGCGCAGATGATGCAGCCAAATTGCGTGAGGACCTGGAAATGATAGAGGGTGTATATCCTTCTGTAGATGATGTTATAGGAACGAAGGACGATGGTTCGTCGGCATATTTGGAAGCTGATGTGGCTCCTGTATTCTTTGGCTCTGCCCTTAACAACTTTGGCGTTCAGGAACTGTTGGATTGCTTCGTAAAGATAGCTCCCTATCCACGTCCTACGAAGGCTGAGGAGCGTGAGGTGAAGCCTGAAGAGAACAAATTCACAGGCTTTATCTTCAAGATAACAGCCAACATCGACCCCAACCATCGCAGTTGTATTGCCTTCTGCAAGGTTTGCTCTGGTAAGTTTGTCCGTAACGCTCCGTATCTGCACGTTCGTAATGGTAAGACAGTGCGTTTCAGCAGCCCCACTCAGTTTATGGCTCAGCGCAAGGAGACTATCGATGAGGCTTGGCCTGGCGATATCGTGGGCTTGCCAGATAATGGTATCTTCAAGATTGGTGATACGCTGACGGAGGGCGAACAGTTGCATTTCCGCGGCTTACCTTCTTTCTCACCCGAAATGTTCAAGTATATCGAGAATGCCGACCCCATGAAGACCAAGCAGTTGGAGAAGGGTATCAGCCAATTGATGGATGAGGGTGTAGCTCAGCTCTTCGTGAACCAGTTCAACAACCGCAAGATTATTGGTACGGTAGGACAGTTGCAGTTCGAGGTTATCCAGTATCGTCTTGAGAACGAATACAATGCCAAATGTCGTTGGGAACCTGTAAGTCTGTATAAGGCTTGTTGGATTGAATGTGAGCCTGGCTACGAGAGTGAATTGGAGCAGTTCAAGAAGCGTAAGTACCAGTATATGGCCAAGGACCGCGAGGGTAGGGATGTGTTCCTTGCCGACAGTGGTTATGTGCTCACGATGGCACAGCAGGACTTTGAACATATCAGATTCCATTTTACCAGCGAATTCTAAAGGAAATGAAGAATGAAGAGTGAAGAATTTGCTACCGCTGTGTTCGCTAACCGCTAACCGCTAACCCCTATATAAGATATGAATTGCGATATAGATATAAAGAATGCTGTCGAGGTGCTGCGTAAGGGTGGCGTGATTCTCTATCCCACAGATACCATCTGGGGTATTGGTTGTGATGCCACGAATCCTGACGCGGTTCGACGCGTTTATGAGATTAAGAAGCGTGAAGATAGTAAGGCTCTTATCTGTCTGGTGGATAGTGCCGACCGTATGCAGCGCTATTTCAGGAATGTTCCTGATGTGGCCTGGGACTTGGTGGATTATGCTACCAAGCCGCTGACACTCATCATGGACGATGCGGTTAACATCGCTCCCAACCTGCTGGCTGAGGACGGCAGTCTGGGTATCAGGGTGACACACGAGGAGTTCAGTCGTCAGATGTGTTACCGGTTTCAGAAGGCTATTGTCAGCACCAGCGCCAATATCAGCGGCGAGCCTTCACCCCAGAACTTCTATGATATCTCAGACGAGATAAAGAATCAGGTGGATTACATCGTCAATTTCCGCCGGGGCGAGAAGACCAAGGCTCAGCCCAGTCAGATTATCAAGTTGGGCAAGGACGGAGAAGTCACCATTATCAGAGCGTAAATGAGGAAGAGAGGCCGGAATATACTTGCGTTTGTACTGCGCTGGCGTCGCAGACACCTGAATGACAATCAGTTCATGCTTGTCATCAGCCTCTTTGTGGGTATCTTCACCGCCTGTGCGGGACTGTTGCTGAAGTGGCTCATCGGTCAGATTGAGGACTTGCTCACCCAGAGCTTCGTTGCCTCCACGGCCAACTGGCTCTACCTGGTCTATCCCGTAATAGGCATCTGGCTGACCATGATCTTCATCCGTTATGTGGTGCGTGATGATATCAGTCATGGAGTCACCAAGATTCTCTTTGCCATTGCCCGCAAGCAGAGCCAGATCAAGGCGCACAACACCTGGTCGTCCGTAGTGGCCAGTGCCATTACCATCGGCTTCGGAGGTAGTGTGGGTGCCGAGGCTCCTATTGTTCTTACTGGAAGTGCTATCGGCAGTCAGTTCGGTCGTCTGTTCCATCTGAGCAGCAAACAGATGATGCTGCTGGTAGGTTGCGGAGCCGCCGGTGCTGTAGCCGGAATCTTCAAGGCTCCCATAGCCGGACTGGTCTTCGTGCTGGAGGTCCTGATGATAGACCTTACCATGACCAGCCTCCTGCCATTGCTTGTCAGCTGTGTAACGGCGGCAGCCCTTACCTTCGCGGTCTCAGGTATCAAGCCCATCTTCGAGTTTCATATGCAGGACGCCTTCAGCGTCGAACGCCTGCCCGCCTATCTGGCTTTGGGTGTGGCATGCGGCCTTGTGGCCCTGTACTTCACCCGTACTATGAATATGCTGGAGGGCGTCTTCCGTAAACTGCAGAACAGGTATAAGAAACTGGCGCTCGGAGCTGTCATGCTCAGCCTGCTCATTTATCTGTTCCCCTCTCTGTACGGCGAAGGTTATGACCTTATCACCCTGCTGCTGAACGGGACGGGCGAGGCAGACTGGAACACGGCTATGGACCGTTCCCTCTTCTACGGCAGTGACCACCTGCTTATCTACCTCTTCCTGATAATCGTCTTCAAGGTATTTGCCTCTACGGCTACCAACGGAGGAGGGGGATGTGGCGGAATCTTCGCTCCCAGTCTGTTCCTGGGCTGCATCTGCGGTTTCATCTTCTGCCGTTTGTGGAATATCTATGATGTCATGGGTATTCAGATTCCCGAGCGTAACTTTGCCATGCTGGGTATGTGCGGCCTTATGAGCGGTGTCATGCACGCCCCCCTTACCGGCATCTTCCTGATTGCCGAACTGACAGGCGGTTACCAGCTTTTCATGCCTTTGATGGTGGTGGCTGTTATGGCATACCTCACTATAAAGGCCTTCGAGCCTCATAGTATCTATGCTATGCGACTGGCTCAGCGAGGCGAGCTGCTTACGCATCATACAGACAAGGCTATCCTTACGCTGATGAGTATGGATAGCGTAATACAGCACTACGAGCATGTCCTCTATCCAGACATGACGTTGGGTGATGTTGCCATCCAGGTTAGCAACAGCAAGAATCATGTGTTCCCCGTCGTAAACAGGCAGATGCAGTTTGTAGGCGCCGTTTATCTGGACGATATCCGTCATCTTATTTTCCGTACCGAGCTGTACCGCCAGTTTACGGTTGCTCAGTTGATGAAGAAACCGGAGTGTACTCTTACCGTAAATGATTCTATGGATGTTGTCGTAGCCACTTTCGACAAGACACATGCATGGACACTTCCCGTTGTCGATGCCGAGGGCCTCTTCGTGGGCTTTATCCGTAAGAGTTCTGTACTGACTGTATATCGCCAGTTGCTGGCCGATTTTTCTACAGATTAAAATCCTCTTTGCTCCAAAGGATGTGGCTCTTTGCTATTACGCAGAGTAGTAGCATATAGACCAGAAGAACTTGCCACCAAGTGGGGTAAAGGTTCTCTATAGTGGCGTAGGGGATACTGCCTACAGTCCTTACAATCCATTCCTGCAATGATATGGCTGCACTTGTCAACCATGCAATGCTTCCTATGGGAAAAAGCAGCAACAATAGCCCCAGGTATATAATTACTGTTGTGAGCGGTATTAATATGATGCTGACAATGGCTCCCAATAGCGGAAGCGTATGAAAGTAATAAATGCTCAGAGGCGCTGTTCCCAATTGGGCTACAACAGATAGTAGCATCAAGTCGGCAATCTTGTTTCGCAAACCAAACTTCTCTCTTAAAGGCTGATATAAGACCATTATGAAGAATACTGCTATAAAAGAGAGCTGAAACCCTATCTGATAGAGTGTTGCAGGGCTGAATAGTAGGATGATTAAGGCGCTCAATGCCAGTATGTGCAGGGGTGGGGTGTCTGCTTGTGCCAGAGTAGCAATGGTAGCTATCGAAAACATGATGGCTGCTCTGACAAGTGATACGGGCATCCCAGCTATGAACACGTAGCCCCAGATGGTTAGGAGGATGGGCGGTAGCCAGAACCATCTCCATTCACTGAAGCGGATACGTCTGATGAAGAGCATATACAGAAGTCCGTATATGATGCCCAGATGCATGCCGCTTAATGCCAGCAGATGGGAGACGCCTGCCCTTGCATAACCTTTTTTTGTCTCTTTGTCGAGCGTGCTTTTCTGTCCCAGAAGCAAGGCAGAACTGACAGACAATGCTTTGTCCTCGAGTCCGGCGTCTTGTAAACGTTCTGTAAGTTTATGGTTCTGCTCCTGAGCTTTCCTGCAAACTGTCTCGTAATAAGTGTTGTCGTGCTGCGGATTATCTGTCGTAACACGTGCCATTCCCAGGGTAATCCAGAAAACGAATAGCAATGCATCCGCAATATGTGTCTTTTTCCTGAGTATTGTTCCTGCTACAAGTATGCCTACGGAAAGATATAAAAACAGAATGCTGGAGAAAAAGTTCCCCAGCAATATACCTGTTATGTAAAGCATTGTAGCCCAGATGATGGGCTGTCTTATGCTCATAGGGCTTTCAGAAGTGCACAGGCCTCTGCAGGATTGGGCGCATTGAATACGTAATTGCCTGCTACCAAAGCATCGGCACCTGCTTCTGCTAACAGCTTACCTGTTTCTGCATTTACGCCGCCGTCAACTTCTATCAGAGCCTTGCTACCTGTCTCGTCTATCAGCTTGCGCAGTTCTTTAACCTTCTGTGTGGTGTGAGGTATGAACTTCTGTCCACCGAAGCCGGGGTTTACGCTCATAAGAAGAACCAAGTCAACGTCTTCTATGATGTCGCGCAGCACACTAACCGGTGTGGCAGGGTTAAGGGTTACGCCAGCCTTCATGCCAGCTTCGTGAATCTGACCAATTACGCGATGCAGATGAGGGCATGCCTCATAGTGAACGTTCATGAGATAAGCTCCCAGATCCTTCACTTCCTGTACGAACTTCTCTGGCTGTACAATCATGAGGTGAACATCCAAGGGTTTCTTGCAAAGTTTAGCGACATATTTCAGAACGGGGAATCCAAACGAGATATTGGGGACGAACACACCGTCCATAATATCCAGATGCAGCCAGTCGGCAGGACTTTGGTTGAGCCATTCCATTTCACTTTTAAGGTCGGCAAAGTTTGCCGATAGTAGCGATGGTGATACTATCATGTCAGCAGACCTTTATGTTTGTTAGAAACTGAGGGCGATAAGATCTCGCAAACTGGCGGATGCGTGCTAAAACGGCAGCGCTTGGTTGAATGTAAGGGAGGGGTAAAACTTGTTCCATAGGCACAATTTGGTATATTTTATTTGCTTACTGTCTTTACAAATAAAACGTACCTCGTTGGCAAAATATTGTGTGAAAGGCAATATTTTTATCCAACCAATGCTACATTATGCTGCTGGATGAGTTTTCTGAGGTTGATAAGTGCGTATCTCATGCGGCCCAAGGAGGTATTGATGCTAACGCCAGTCTTTTCTGCAATCTCCTTAAAGCTCAGATCTTCATAAAATCGCATAATGATAACTTCGCGCTGAACTTCGGGCAGGTAGTCCAGCATCTTACGTATCTGGTCGGCTTTCTGCTCTTCCATGATGTTGCCTTCTATGGCGCCTTCGCTCAGACGAATATCGTTGAGGATGTTCGACGAAAACTTTTCCTGGAAAATTATCTTGCCCGTTTCTGTTTCGCGCGTAGAATCAACAATCAGATTATGCGCTATGCGAATGAGCCATGCGCTGAACTTGCCGGTAGTCTGATACCTGTGGCTGCGGATGGCTATGATGGCACGTGTGAAAGTTTCCTGGAAGATATCATCAGCCACATCCTCTTCCTTTACAAGAAAGAGAATATAGGAATATACATAATTCTGATGACGCTGTAATATCTCGTCAAAAGCCTTGTCATTACCGTTCTCATACAATTCTACCAACTCATAGTCGGTACTTGTACTTAGATTCATCATTACGCTTGTTTTAATAGTTTCTGTGTAATGTTTTCTCTATAGGCAATGTTCGTTTTAACGGTTTATTTTTGTGTTTGCAAATGCAAAGGAAACACTTTTTGAGCAATTTGCCAAATTTTTTGTCATTTTTTTATACATAGTGTCCATCCTTCTGTATGTGCGCCACGCAAAAAATCTGCAATGCTCATACGTTTCTTACCCGAAATCTGCACCTCCGTCAGGTATAGATAGCCGTCAGGTAATGCTACACGAAGATAGGTCTTTCCATCGGTCTGCAAGGCGGGCTCTGCTATGTTAAGTGATGCTGCTTCCTTTTTTGTTCTGAAGACCTTCATTACCACTTCCTTCCCGTCTTGTGTGCACAATGTTGTCCATGCGGCAGGGTAGGGACTCAGGCCTCTTACAAAGTTGTGAACCTGCTCTACGCTTGTCCATTCTATCTCGCATGTTTCCTTAAAAATCTTGGGTGCAGGACGTAGGGGCTCGTCTGTCATGAACTGTGTCTGGTCTGTTGCTTCGGCTTTTCCTTCGGCTATCAGGTCAACTGTCTTCTGAACCAAGGCGGCTCCCTGAATCATCATACGGTCGTGGATATCCTCCAGGCAGTCGTCATCGCCTATAGGCATACGTTCCTGCAGGATAATTCTGCCAGTGTCTATGTCTTCGTCCAGGAAGAAGGTGGTGATGCCCGTCTCCTTATCGCCGTTTATGATGGCCCAGTTGATGGGGGCGGCACCTCGGTATTGAGGTAGCAGGGCGGCGTGCAGGTTGAAGGTGCCCAAGCGTGGCATGCCCCATACTACCTGAGGCAGCATCCTGAAGGCAACAACAATTTGCAAATCAGCCTTCCACTCTCTCAGGGCTTCCAGGAATGCCTCGTCTTTCAGTTTCTCTGGCTGAAGGACAGGGATGTTGTGTGCAACGGCATATTGTTTAACGGGACTTGATTGCAGCACATCGTGGTGTCTTCCTATGGCTTTGTCAGGCATAGTAACAACTCCCACCACATTATATCCGTTATCAACCAAGTTGGCTAACGTAGGAACGGCAAAGTCAGGCGTTCCCATAAACACAATTCTCAGGTCTTTCTGCATCGTCTTTTTGTTTTTGTAGTGCAAAGATACAAACTAATTCTCAAACTTTTTGTGTTTGCTGAAATAATGTGTACCTTTGCCAAGCAATTATACGGCAATGACGCAAGAGAATAGAGACATATTGTTGCGATTACTCCAACGGCACAAGGCGTTGGGGATATCTGGCCAGATAGACTTCGATAAGTTTTATCTTTACTCCATTATTACGCACTCCACAGCTATTGAGGGCTCTACGGTGACGGAAGTTGAGGCACAGTTGTTGTTCGATGAAGGCATCACCAGCAGCAAGCGCACCCTGACGGAACAGAAGATGAATCTGGACCTGAAAGTGGCTTATGATTATGGAAGAGAATGGATAAAGCAGCACCAACCTGTTACTGTTGATTGGCTTATTCTTCTGGCTTCAAAGGTAATGGCTACCACTGGCACAGAATATAATGCGATGGGTGGTTCTTTCTCTGCTGCCAAAGGCGAGTTACGCAAATTGAACGTGACTGCCGGACTTGGTGGAAAGTCGTATATGTCATATCTTAAGGTACCTGCTCGCCTTGAAGCCTTCTGTGAAGAGTTGAACTATAGACGCAAAACTATTGACCCAACAGACATTGCTGCAGTTTATGATTTGAGTTTCTGGGCGCACTTCGAACTGGTGACCATTCACCCGTGGGCTGACGGAAACGGACGTACCTGCCGTTTGCTGATGAACCTATTACAATGGGAGTTTGATGTTTTACCCACCAAAGTGCTCAAAGAAGACAAGGCAGAATATATTCAATCTTTGATTGATTCTAGAGAAAAAGAAGACCTCAACATCTTCCTCAATTGTATGGCCCGTCATCATTGCCAACATCTTCAGCATGATATTGACCAATATTTGAAGTCGATGTCAGAGGGAGATGTCCTAGAAAAGTCAAATCCAAAATCTGTGCAACTTACTGGACGTCAGGAGAAAATCATGAAATTGTTGGTTGTGACAGGGAAACACAATGTCCTAGATGATGTCCTAGAAAATGTCCTAGAAACCTCTTCCTCTTTGGCAGCCAAATTGAGCGTTGATGCCCGTACAATCCGGCGTGATCTTGCCACTTTGCAAACTTTAGGTTACCTGCGTCATGTAGGTCCTGACAAAGGTGGTCGTTGGCAAATACTCCAGACTCTTAAATAGGAGGTTTCTATGAGGTTTCTGTGAGGTCTCAAAACCGCGTCTCATGTCCTTTCCGCTCGATAACCAACGGCTTTCAGTCCCTGTTGTTGAGTAAGTATGTCTTTTCTTGAAAGTCAACTCTTTTTAGTCCATAATCACTTTTCCGCGTATCTTTTTATTGTCTCTTCTTGATGGCGCCAGTACTTCCTAAGGAGTACTCCAGTACTCCGGTTAAAGTACTCCAGTACTCTAGTTGAAGTACTCGAGTACTCTGGCAAGAGTACTGAAGCTCGCTGTAGTTCGCTGATTTAGGTTGTCAGTTTTCTGTCTTACGACTGGATAGAGTTGACTGGTTATTAAACCTCGACTGCTCTCTGTTGTCAGCCTTTTTGTTCTCGACTATTTGAGGTTTACTCTGTTGTCAATAGGCTTGGAGATGAATCTTATTGCCGATTATGTGCTACTAAGCATTATCCCACATCACCTCGTGTCATAACGCCAGCAGAGTTTTTGTCTCTTGTTTGATTGTTTCTACCCAATATAACCATCAGAAACGTCTGTTTGCAGGAAGGCGCCAGTTCCATTTTGTGAATGCAATAGAGTTCTGGAAACTGTTTGAGAAACAAGGAGGTCTATTGTATCAGTGATGACAACAAACTGACGTGGGAATTCTTTTGTGTGTATAGATGCTAAACTCTATTTTACATCTCATGCTATTTTTCCAGTTTCCTCAAAATTTATTTATCTGTTTTCCCCGAAATTCTCAAAATTTAGGGTAATTTTTATTCGATGATAAGCCTCAACCACCTCATGCATCGACATGATATTTCCCGTATGCATGTGTCAACTTACAGGCCAATGTAACATCAAGCGCACGACGTTGGTGACGCTCTGACAAACCCTGATGTGGCTTCACAAGACTAAGTTTTGGAGATTTTCTATTATATAATGTTTTTTCTATTATATTATGTTTTTTTTTATTGATGGAAGGTTTTATTCTCAAAGAAAAAATGTAAATTTGTAGGCGATATAATACGGAAATAAGGCAAACAAAGAATATGGAGTCATTTTCATACTCATCATCCCAGCTCTTTAAGGGCTATAAGGTTCCCATTACATGGGATGCGGAACAGGAATACGACTATAACAACCAACGAATATCCCAGTACAAAAAAGCTCTTGGGATTGCTGATGGCTGTGAACATGTTTCTTCCATAACGAATTCTGTTGCCAGAAAGTGCCAAGGAACCTACGAGGTTGGAAAACTTATTGCATGATATTATACTCTATATGTATCAGCCGAGAATGATAATGGAAACTTCTGAAACTATATAAAATTAGAAAGAAGATTATGACTGAAAAGGAAATGTCTGAAGCCGCTGAACGGTTTTCAAAAGATTGGGCGAATGCTAGCTATGAACGCGGACAGGCACAACCATTTTGGATTGCGCTGCTTAGAAAGGTCTTCGGCGTAGAAGATGCAGAACATTATATTTCTTTTGAAAAGCAAGTGAAATTGACTACAACGCACTATGCAGATGGTTTTATTAAGAATTCTAGGGTTCTAATTGAGCATAAGAGCGCAGATGTTGACTTAAATAAAAAATACAAGCATGGGAAAGAAATGCTTACTCCATTTCAACAAGCTAAGGAATACGATAATGAAGTCTTATTTGATAACCATGCTAGATGGATAATCACGAGCAATTTTAAGCAGTTCTTTATCTATGACATGAATAAGATGGGCTTTCCCCATATAGAAATAGAACTAAAGAATCTCAAAAGAGACTATCGAAAATTAAAGATACTCATAGAACCATATACCTCATCCTTAGAAGATGAAGAGATAAAAGAAAAGCTCGTTGCTGGTAAAGCGAGTGATTTTGTCAGGAAGATGTATGATGCAATTAAAAAGCATAACAAAGTTGACAAGAAATTGCTTCATTCACTCAATGTATTCTGCGTTAGGGTTGTTTTCTGCCTCTATGCTGATGATTCTTTCCTTTTTGATAATAGGCAATTCAGAAAGTTTGTCGAGACGTATTCTGCAAGTCAACTACAGGAAAAGTTTGACCATTTATTTATTGCTTTAAACACCCCCATAGAGAAACGTCCCAGCATTACGGATGCAGTCATTAAGGAGTTTCCATATGTTAATGGAGGGTTGTTCGCAGATGACAAAGACTATTTAACTCCAAAGATACCTAAGAGCGTTAGAGACATGCTTTTGCATGAGGCAGAAAATTTGGGAATGCCAGATAGTGATGAGAAGTTTACATGGGACAAAATCTCACCAACTAACTTTGGCTGTATCTTTGAAAGTACTGTCGATGATGAAGTAAGAAAGTCTGGTGGTATGCATTATACTACCGTAGAGAACATACATCGGGTCATTGATCCATTGTTTCTGGATAGTTTTAAAGATAGACTGAGCAATATTAGAGATATGCCACATGATACCAGAGAACAACGACAAACTCGGGACGATGCACTCCAAGAATTAAGGTTAGATATGAAAAATATTCGGATTCTTGACCCTGCATGCGGTAGTGGTAACTTTCTTACTGAAACATTCAAGTCTCTTCGTCGAATTGATATGGAAGCACGAGAACTGATGGACATCGGAGGTAAGCAACAGTACCTTGAGAACATAGATCCCTGTGAAGTCCAGATGACGCAATTTTATGGTATTGAGATAGATGATTTTGCTGTCAATGTTGCAAAAACAGCTATGTGGATTTCTGAATGTCAGATGTTGAATGAACTTAGTAAGAAGATAAAAGGTATTAGAATTCTCCCATTATTAAATAATAATAATATTCAATGCGCTGATGCCTTGAAGTATGATTGGTCTAAACTTGTAAAACGAAACAAAAAAACACCTGTCTATATTATTGGTAATCCCCCATTCCAGGGGAGTCAGCGTAAAAGCGAGGAACAAAAACAGAGTAAAGCTTTTGCTATGTCTGCTGAATATGATGGTAAGAAAGTATGGGAGAAGCATGGTAACTTAGACTTTGCATGTGCATGGTATGCTAAAGCTGCTGAGTTCATGCAAGGATACAATAACATTCAAACTGCATTTGTTTCCACGAACAGTGTAACCCAAGGCGAGCAAGTTGCTTTGCTGTGGGAACCGTTGTTGAGGCATTATAAGCTTTGTATTACCTTTGCCTGGAAATCGTTCAAATGGTTCAATAAAGCTGATTCGATGGCCCATGTACACTGTGTCATTATTGGAATGGGCAAAGAATCTTGTTTCAAGAATCTTCCATGTAAGATATATTATCCTGAACAGGAAGCAAAGTCGGTTCCCCATATTAACTGTTATCTGATGCCAGCAGAGGATTTTTTCATCAAGAGTCGTTCTAACGCATTGGGCCATGTTCCTGAGATGGTTAAGGGAAGTATCCCTGTTGATGGAGGTAATCTTTTGATAGACGAAGACGCTTATAAAGATTTTGCTGAGAATGAACCTGAGGCAATGCAGTTTATAAAACCTTGCTTAGGCGCCAAAGAGTATCTTCATAATCTTCCAAGATATTGCCTTTGGATTCCTGACGATGCTTCTTCAAGTCTCCTAAAAGTCTTCCAATGGTGTGGAAGAGACTGAAAGCTACAGAAAAATTTCGTCAAGCTAGTAAAAAGGAGGCTACCCAATTATATGCAAAACAAATGCATCGTTTTATGGAGAGGCGACAGCCAGAAACAGATTATATTCTCGTGCCAAGTCATTCGTCAGAAAATCGTGACTACATTCCTATGGGTATTGTTTCGCCAGATATTATTAGCTCTAACGCCAATTTAATAATACCAGAACCATTAAAATGGTTGTTTGGTATTCTTGAATCTAAAATCCATATGGCATGGGTTAAATATACATGTGGAAGACTAGAAACAAGAAATCGTTATTCTGCTGATGTCGTCTATAATAATTTTCCATGGATGGACTTGTCGGATGAGCAGAAGGCTGCTATAGAAAAAACGGCAGATGCGATTCTTGAAGCTCGTAAACTTGATGAGGGCTCCACTTTGGCTGACATGTACGACTATATGAAAGGCGAGCTGCTTGAAGCTCATAAGGCTAACGACAAGTTGGTAGCTAAGATATATGGCATAGATGAAAAGGATGAGGAAAAGATTGTCTTAGAGTTGATGCGCAGAAGTGTGGATATGGCAAAGAAAGCTGATAAGTCACATAAGAAGCGTAAAAATAAAAAAAAGAAAACGCGGAAAGATAAACTCACTCAAGCATCTTCTCCTAAAAAGAAAATTATTCAACCCAGTTTTCTCTAATAGGTGAGATGTCGAAAAAAATACAATCAATTACGAATTTCACTCGAGGATATGCCTACTTCTTGTCCAAACAAATTTAAACAAATGGGGACCTCGGAACTTCTCGAACAGTTTCCAAGGTATCATTCTAAGTTGGATGAATATGTTCATTCTGCTAAGATAATGGATGAACAGACGTTTCGTCGCACTTATGAGAACGATCAAGGTACTTTGCCGTTCAGTGTTATTCAGGTTCCCGATATATGTTTAAGTTTATACCGTAGTAGGTTGGCTCGCTTTGTAAGTGAAGATGAAGACTTGTCTGCTCCTCAAACTTTCTCCTATGTTCCTTTGGCATCAACTAACGCTAATTTCCCTAAATTGCAACGTGCAAATTTCTCAGGACAATCTGTTTTCTATGGTTCATTGTCTCCTACAACAAACTTTAGGGAAATAAGTGAAGATGTTACAGCAGGAGAGGAAATCTACATGGCAAAATGGAATTTTTCGCCAGATGCAAATTTAATGCTTTACAAGGTACTCCCGCCCAAAGATACATTTTTAAATGAATATCTCAGAAAAATGCTTGGCATGGACGAAGAAACGAGCGATGCCTTTGAATCCTTTTTTCAAAAATTAGGTGAAATATTGAAGAGTACGGAAGAAGGAAATGCCAAATATCTTGTTTCTGCTCTTTGTGCTAACTTTGTGTATAAATTCCACTCAATAATTCTACCTGATGGTAGTAAGATTAAACCTTTCGACGGCATTCTATACCCAAGTACAAAAGTGAAAGAGGGAAATGAATGGAATATGGCTATCAAACCAGAGTGTATTGATCAATATGCAACGCTTCAATACGTGGTAAGAGGAAAAGTTGCAAAAGATTTGTGCTCTATTGATTATTCTGATATTGGATTCTATAAAGATGGTGAAATACATTGGTATAGCCCTTGGATTGACCAAAAGGACATTACGCCTACAAAAATATTTGTTTGGGGCACTAACAATTGTCTTGTGGATTTAGATGGTGGCATTCTATATGATAAGGTTGGTAAAGTAGTTTCAAATCCTTGGGAAGTATTTGAATATCAAAAAGACCAATGGGCAGGTGAGTACATTAGACATTTTCAATCATCTTTAAGAATAGATTGCAATTTAGAAGAATTAGAAGAAGAACACTTGCCAACTGCAACTTTTCTGGGATATCCGATATTGCGAGATGTTGATGGTTGGAAGTTAGTTCGTAACGATAGGGAATATGACATTGGCAAAATAGGTTTTGAGTTTCAAGTAAAATCAACATTCAGAAGGACACAGAAACCCAATGGCATAAACTAGGTTTAGGTGGAACACTGATACCAGCATGTAGAAGAACAAAACGATTTAACTATAACAAAAGGTTTCCTGCAAACCGAGGATTTCGAATATGTGAGACTTGTCTCACTTTTTCCGGGATTGTGACTCTTCTGTGTGAGTTTTTCAAAAATCTAGACAGTGACTGGACAATTGACATGTGGTCACTATGAGAGAAAAATGTCAGAATAAGGCATGAAAAAGCTAATTTTATAAAAGAATAGTGGCTGGGGCGTGCCATATTAAGATAATGTTGTATCTTTGCAGAAAATTATGGAGAAGATACTGACAGAAGAAGAACAGAGGCTGTTCTCGGATTTAATAGATAACGCCAAGAAAGTGGTGATTTGTGCCCATGTGTCTCCTGATGGAGATGCCATAGGCTCTACCTTGGCTTTAAAGCATTGGCTTACTCGAAAGGGAAAGCAGGTGAATGTAGTGGTGCCTAATATATTCCCTGATTTCCTTTGTTTGAAAGAATAATATCGCTATAATTGAGGCTATCGCCTCGAAGATAGGCTGCACCTCGGAAAAAAAATAATCAGATTATATGTTCTAGCCTCCTCCTAAGCTCCTCCTAAGCTCCTCCTAGCCTCCTCCTAGCCTCCTCCTAAGCTCCTCCTAAGCTCCTCCGTGGATATGGCTAGGGTATGGCTGCAGTAAGGGAAGAGCGAGGGTGATAGGTGACAAAATAGTATTTGTGCTTCACGCTTTGGGTGTTGAGCAAAGCCTTGAATAATGCGGGGAAGAGGGTGGATTTTAGATGCCTGATGTTTTTTTATATTTGAGATGTAACATTTGTCGATTTCGCATACGCCTCGTTTTTCCGGTTGAGCCGGCTCGGTCGATAGTTTGAGGCGGCTCAGCTTTTTCGGGGTGTTTCAAAGGAATTAGATAAGGAGGCGGTATCATTCGAATTGAAAATTAAAAGATAAAAGAGAAAAGTTAATTATCAATTGAAGCTTTTGAGTTGCCGTTTACCGTTTAAAACATTTAATCTCTAATCTTAAAAACTGTCTATAAACTATACACTATAAACTATACACTTTAAAAAGTGACATTCCAATTCTTAGGGCCTTTAGTGTCTTTCGATGTTAATATACCAACGACGGTCGAACATATAAATTCCAAAACATAATGGGCTTACCTTTTGGTGGGCTCATTATTTCTTTGTACCTTCGCCAACAAATTGCCATTTATTATTATGTGGTTGCTTGTTGTAATGTTGTTGCCGCTGTCGGCTCTTGCCTATGTTAGTTGGCATGTATGGTGCCTATTGCCACTGGGGTGGGGATGGAAGACGCTGGTGATTGGGTGTATGGCTGGGGCTTTCCTGCTGTTGCCTGCCTGCATCATGCGCACTACGGACCGTATGCCTTTGAACTTGGCCGTTGGAGCTTATGAGGTGGGAACATCAAGTGTGATAGTGCTGCTGTACTTGTTTATGCTGTTCCTAGCCCTTGACTTGGGGCGGCTCTTCCACTTGGTTCCCAAGACAATGCTTTACAACAACTGGTGGACGGCTGGCGGCATCATGCTACTGATGCTGGGCATCTTTATCTATGGCAACCTGAACTACCAGCATAAACATCGTACGGAATTACTGCTTACTACCAGCAAGAAGATTGAGAAGCCTGTGAAACTGGTAATGATGAGCGACTTACACATAGGCTACCCCAATAGGCGTAAAGAGCTTAGCAGATGGGTGGATATGGTGAATGCAGAGCAACCCGACATGATCCTGATAGCAGGAGATATCATTGACGGCAGCATGAGACCTCTTCTGGAGGAGGAGATGCACAAGGAGTTTCTGCGACTGAAAGCCCCTGTTTATGCCTGTATGGGTAATCACGAATATATTTGTGGCAAAGATAAGGCAAAGCAGTTCTACAAGGATGCTGGTATCTGCCTGTTACAGGATTCGTGTGTGGTGGTGGGTGACCTGTGTATCATAGGACGCGACGATAATGCGAACAGGTATCATAGGGCATCGCTGAGAGAATTGATGAAACAGACTGACCCGTCGAAATACAGCATTGTGCTGGATCATCAGCCCAGCCATCTGGAGCAGGCAGAACGACAGAAGGTGGACTTTCAGTTCAGCGGTCATACCCATAACGGACAGGTGTGGCCCATCTCGTGGATTGTAAAGAAGATGTTTGAATGTGCCTATGGCTCGTACCAAAGAGGCAACACCCAATATTACATCAGTAGCGGCATGGGTATATGGGGCGGCAAGTTCAGGATAGGTACCCGCTCGGAATATGTCGTGGTGAACATTAGATAAATAAGCAAAATGGAAAAGATATTAACAAAGGAAGGACTGAATAGATTCAGGGAATTGATAGATAAAGCCACGAAGGTGGTTATCTGCGGACATGTGTCTCCAGACGGAGATGCCATAGGTTCGACATTGGCATTGAAGCATTGGCTTACCCGCAAGGGAAAGCAGGTAACGGTGGTGGTGCCGAATATATTCCCGGATTTTCTGCATTGGCTGCCTGGTGCCGAGGATGTGAAGGTCTTTGCCAAGCACGAGGTTGAGGTGAAGCCTGTGTTGGCAGAAGCCGATTTGTTCATCATTGCAGATCTTAACGACTCTTCCCGTATGCAGGATGTGGAGGCATCTGTGATGGCTAATCCTGCCCCCAAGATAATGATAGACCATCATCTGAATCCTACAGATTTCTGTCAGTTGGTGATTTCGCGCTCGGATATGTGTGCAACAGCCGAGGTGATATGTCATCTGTTGTATCAGTTGGGGGAACTGGAAGCGATTACACCCGATGAGGCAACCTGTCTGTATGCTGCCATGATGTGCGATACTGGTGCCTTTACCTATAACTCGAACAGGGCTGTTGTGTACGAATGTATCTCGCATCTGCTGAACTGCGGCATCGACAAGGACAAGATATACCGTAACGTGTACTGGACGTGTTCCTTGGCACGTATGCGACTTACTGGCTATTTGCTGTATGTGAAGATGGAGACCGTTCCTGAGATGAATGCCAGCATCATCACACTTACCAATAAGGAGCGTAAGCTGTTTGGCGTTAAGAATGGTGACACGGAGGGAATCGTGAATATGCCCTTGCAGATTTCGGGTATGCGCTTGAGCGTATTCCTGAGTGAGGATACAGAGCATGACGGTGTGGTGAAGGTGAGCCTGCGCAGCGTTGATGATTTCCCTTGCAACGATATGGCAGCACAGTTCTTTAATGGAGGCGGTCATCTGAATGCCAGTGGCGGACGACTTTTCTGCAGTATGGACGAGGCTGTCCAAAAGGTGCATGAAGCCATAAAATCCTATGCTCATTTGTTAAAATAGATTATGTGAAAGTATTTTGCGCATATTGAGACATAGGATATTGGAACGTTTTTTATACCTTTGCAGGCAAAATAGTAATTTTATGAAAAAGGTTTTTGGTACATTCTTAAGTTTGATGGTAGCTTTTGCAGGTCTCGTATCCTGCTCTGATGACCAGACATATGCCGAACGGAAAGATAAAGAGCGTAATGCCATAGATGCATTTCTTAAGCGCGATGTTACAGTCGTGGGTCCTTCTGGTGATACTATTTGCAATGTGGGTGTTATCAAAGTTATCACTGAGCAGCAATTCTTTGCTCAGGATTCTACTACCAACCTTGAGAATAACGAGTATGTGCTCTTCGCCAGTTCTGGTATTTATATGCAGATTGTCAGAAAGGGCGTTGGCGAGAAGATTGCAAAAGGCCAGACTCGTCAGATTGCCTGCCGCTTCGTGGAATTTAATATCCTGGGTGACAGCTTGCAGTTGCGCAGTGATGTCAGCTATTGGCACACCACTCCGGATATTATGGCTGTAACCAATACCTCTGGAACATTCTCTGCCAAGTTCCTGACAGGTGATTTGACTGGTGCTATGTACCAGACTTATGGAGAGGAGAAGGTTCTGGACGGATGGCTGGCTCCTTTCCCCTATATCCGTGTAGGACGCCAGAAAACGGAAGACGGAGAGATTGCAAAGGTTAGGTTGATTGTGCCTCATACGGCAGGTCAGGCCAATGCCGCCTCAAATGTCTATCCCTGTTTCTACGAAATCCTCTACCAGGAGTGTCGTGACTAAAACAGGCGGAATATACATTCACGTACCTTTTTGTCAAAGTCGTTGTATCTATTGCGACTTCTATTCTACTACCTATGGGGCAGAATGGAAGCGCTCGTATGTTGATAGCCTTAAGCGCGAGATACAATTGCGCCGTGAGGAAATAGATGTTACACGCGTACCTTCTTTATATATAGGAGGTGGTACGCCAAGCCAGTTGCCATCTACTTTGCTACAGGAAGTTTTCCGGGCTATACAGGAAAATTTTACGCTTGCCAAGGATGCAGAGGTTACCATCGAGGCCAATCCGGATGATGTAACCCCAGAATGGCTTGCCGCTTTGTCTCAGACTCCTGTTAACAGAATCAGCATGGGCGTGCAGACATTTTCTGATTCTTTGTTGTGTTTCCTGAATCGTAGGCATACTTCGCATCAGGCCATCGAGGCTGTACAACGTTGCCAGGATGCTGGGTACAGTAATATCAGTTTGGACTTGATATACGGACTGCCTGGCCAGACGTTCGAGGACTGGTGTCGTGATGTTAAGCTTTTGCTGTCGCTTGACGTTCCTCATCTCAGTGCCTATGCTTTGTCTTATGAAGAAGGGACTGCGCTGAGCAAAATGCTTCAGGACGGGAAAGTGAATGAGGCATCCGATGAACTCTCGTGGCAGATGTATGAGTACCTGATGAATGAAACAGCGGCTGCAGGGATGGGGCATTACGAGATTTCCAACTTTGCCAAACCAGGAATGCATTCCAGACATAATAGCAGCTACTGGGACGGCTCTCCCTATTTGGGATTAGGACCGGGAGCGCATTCTTATGACGGGGGGTGTGTGCGCAGATCTAATGATACATCCCTGAAGGATTATGTTTGCTCAACGGCAGATGTGCCGCATCAGAAGGAGGTTCTTACTCCAGAGGAACAATACGACGAGTTGGTTATGACACGTCTGCGTACAGCCTCGGGCCTTCCTCTCAGCCTTCTTGCGCCAGAGCAGAGGAGCTACTGCATGGAGATGGCGGAACCTCATATCCACAGAGGTGACCTGGTGCAGGATGGTCTTGTGCTGCGTCTTTCGAGGAAAGGAATCTTTATTTCCAATAGCATCATCAGCGACTTGATGTGTTAGCTCCTTTCCTTTACTTCTTCGTTTCTTATTTCTTGTTTCCTTTGTAAACATGTTTTTTAACATGTAATTTTGCTATTGTCAGTTCAAATATTATTGCTAATTTTATCCCCTGAAAACTAAAACTAATAGCATTAACACCTAAAAATATGAAAGTTTACAAAACAAATGAGATTAAGAACATTGCTCTGATGGGCAATGATGGTGCGGGTAAGACAACCCTTACAGAATCCCTGCTCTTCGAGGCAGGTGTTATCAAGAGAAGAGGTCGTATTACCCAGAAGAATACCGTAAGCGATTATTTCCCAGTAGAGCAGGAGTATGGTTATTCCGTTTTCTCTACTGTTTTTCATACAGAGTGGAATGGTAAGAAACTGAATATTATTGACTGTCCTGGTAGTGATGACTTCGTGGGTTCTGCTATCACAGCGCTGAACGTAACGGACACCACCGTTATCCTTCTTAAGGGTGGAGCAGGTGTAGAGGTTGGAACCCAGAACCATTTCCGTTATACAGAGAAACTGAACAAGCCTGTTATCTTCCTGATTAACCAGCTGGACGATGAGAACTGTGACTTCGATATGCTGCTGGAACAGCTTAAGTCTATCTATGGTCCTAAGGTTGTGCCTGTTCAGTATCCTATAGCTACAGGTCCTAACTTCAATGCTCTTATCGACGTATTGCTCATGAAGAAGTACTCATGGGGTCCTGATGGTGGTGCTCCTACTATCGAGGATGTACCTGCCGATCAGATGGATAAGGCTTTGGAGATGCATAAGGCATTGGTTGAGGCTGCCGCAGAGCATGATGAGGCTTTGATGGAGAAGTTCTTTGATAGCGAAACTCTTACAGAGGATGAGATGCGCGAGGGTATCCGCAAGGGCTTGGCTTCACGTGGCATGTTCCCCGTATTCTGCGTAGATGCTGTCAAGGATATGGGTGTTCGTCGTCTGATGGAGTTCTTGGGTAACGTTGTACCTTTTGTCGACGAGATGCCCAAGGTCTTCAATACCCGTGGCGAGGAAGTGGCTCCAGACCCAGCAGGTCCTACCAGCCTGTTCTTCTTCAAGACAGCTGTTGAGCCCCATATTGGTGAGGTTCAGTATTTCAAGGTAATGAGCGGTACAGTTAAGGAGGGTGATGACCTTACCAATGCCGACCGTGGCAGTAAGGAACGTATGGCACAGCTCTTTGTATGTGCTGGTGCTAACCGTATCAAGGTTGACGAACTGGTAGCTGGTGATATAGGTTGTACTGTTAAGCTGAAGGATGTGAAGACAGGCAATACCCTTAATGGTAAGGATTGTGAATACCGCTTCAACTTCATTAAGTATCCTAACGCCAAGTATAGTCGTGCTATCCGTGCTGTCAACGAGAGTGAGACTGAAAAGATGATGAATGCCCTGCAGAAGATGCGTGAGGAAGATCCTACATGGCAGATTGAGCAGAGTAAGGAGTTGCGCCAGATACTTGTTCATGGACAGGGTGAGTTCCACTTGCGTACACTGAAGTGGCGTATGGAGAACAACGATAAGATGCCCATTGTCTTCGACGAACCCAAGATTCCTTACCGCGAGACTATCACCAAGGCCGCACGCGCCGACTATCGCCACAAGAAGCAGTCGGGCGGTGCCGGACAGTTCGGCGAGGTACACCTCATCGTTGAGCCGTACGTCGAAGGCGA
>DLBF01000028.1 GCA_002494215.1 Prevotellaceae bacterium UBA7028 | reverse complement strand
CAATTTTGAAATTTGAATTTATAAATTTTGAATTTATTTGCATCGTCTTGCCCTCACATCTGTGATGATAGACAAGGCTACATACCAGAGGATGATGGCGGCAAAACAACTGGCTCCCAATAAGAAGCAGGGGAGGCAGCCAAGTAGGAAGATGAACTTTACCTTGTTCTTTTCCCAACTGAGGTCCTTGAACTTGAGGGCAAGCATGGGAACCTCGCTTACCAGCAACATGCAGAAAAGCAGCATGAAAAGGAAAAGGAACACGGCATTAAACTTCAGCGATACAAGGAAGGCATGCTGCCCCAATACCAGAGAGCCCCAGAACAGCGCATTGGCTGGAGTAGGAAGTCCTATAAACTGGGTGGTCTGACGCTCGTCTAAGTTGAACTTGGCCAGACGGAGGGCAGAGAAAGCTGCCATAATAAAAGCGGTATAGGGGATGACGTCCCTTAGGGGCATCAGCATCTCGGGGTAATGAACCTGACAGAATAGACGGAATAATATCGCGCTGGGGGCTACACCAAAGGTGACTACGTCTGCCAGTGAATCCAATTCTTTTCCGATAGGGGAGGAAACACCCAGTGCGCGAGCTGACATGCCGTCGAAGAAATCAAAGACAGCGCCAATTACAATCCAAATGACTGCCCAGAAGAAATGACTATGAAAGGCACATCCTGTGGCGATACAGCCGCTAATAAGATTACAACAAGTTATGGTATTGGGAATGTGACGGGTAAAATTCATGTTTTTGGGTTTTTGTTGGCTTATTGGCTTAATAGCTTAGTTGCTTAGTTGATTTTGGTTCAGGGTTCGAGCTCCTCAGACCTCAGCCGTCTTACTTCAGCCATCAGACCTCATTCTTCACTCTTCACTCTTCACTTGAGAAGAATCTTCACTCTTCACTTTCAGGCGTGCTATGATGGTTTCGTTACCTACCGTTCTGTCGTTGAGGTTCACGCAGATTTCTGTTCCTATGGGGAGGAAGAGGTCCACGCGTGAGCCGAATTTGATGAATCCCAGATGTTCATCGACAAAGCAGGCGTCTCCTTCGTGAGGATAGGTGACGATTCTTCTGGCCATAGCACCTGCTATCTGGCGAGCCAGGATTTTTGTTCCGTCGGCTGTGGCTATCACCACGGTACAGCGCTCGTTCTCCTCGCTGGCCTTGGGTAGCCATGCCTTGAAGAAATTACCGTCGTGATGCTTTACCATCTTAATGGTGCCATCTACGGGAATCCAGTTGGCGTGTACGTTCAGAAGGCTCATGAATATACTAACCATGATGCGCTTGTCGTGGAAATACTCGGTCTCCTCAACTTCCTCCACAACAACCACCTTGCCGTCGGCAGGAGCAATGACAATACCTTCGGTATCGCCCTCGAAACAACGGATGGGGCACTGGAAGAAATTGGCCAGAATCAAGTAAACACAGATACTAACTCCGGCAAAGACATAGAAGGGGAATTGGTTGGAGATGCAGAAGTGCAACAAAGCGTTGGCGGCCAGCAAGAAAATGGCACCTAACACCAAGGTGCGGGTGCCTTCGTGATGTAGCCTAATCTTCTTTATCTTCTTTAATTTCTTTAGTCTTTTTCCCATGGGGATTGTTTACTTTGGATACAAAGATAGGGTAATTTTGTTATTTATCAAAAACTTTTGGAGTAATTTTGGATTTTTCCTTAACAAAAAGAGGTTCAGAACTTTGCGTTTCGTGAAAAAACGCTATATTTGTACAATTATTGGCACATGACAGACAAGATGGAAGATTTTATACATTTACACGTTCATTCTCAGTACTCTTTGCTCGACGGACAAGCCTCTATCTCTAAGATGGTGGACAAGGCTGTTGCGGACGGAATGCGTGGCATGGCGCTTACCGATCACGGTAATATGTTCGGTATAAAAGACTTCTTCGACTGTTGCAATTCCGTTAATAAAGGCAGGAAGAAGGAGGGGCTGGAGCCCTTTAAGCCAATCTTCGGCTGCGAAGTTTATGTGGCTCGCCGTAGGAAAGAGGACCAGAGCGACCCCAGCATAGACCGTAGTGGTAACCACCTAATCCTTTTGGCAAAGAACCTGAACGGGTATAGGAACCTTATTAAGTTGGTTTCGCGTGCCTGGGTGGATGGCTTCTATGGTCGTCCCAGAACGGACCACGAGGACCTGAAGCTTTTCCACGAGGATATCATCTGCTGTTCTGCCTGTATTGCCGGAGAGGTGCCGTCTAAGATTCTGAAAGGTGACCTGGAGGGTGCCCGCCAGTCGGCTCAGTGGTTCAAGGATGTCTTTGGCGACGATTACTACCTGGAGCTGCAGCGCCACGAAGTGAAGGACCCTAAGGTGAATGCCAACAGGGAGACGTTCCCCTTGCAGCAGGTGTCAAACGCAGAGCTGATAAAGATAGCTCGAGAGCTGAACATCAAGTTGGTGTGTACCAACGATAGCCACTTCGTAAATGAGGCTGATGCCGATGCTCACGAACGCTTGTTGTGCCTGTCCACGGGCAAGAAGATATCTGAGCCTCACATGCTGTACACCAAGCAGGAATGGTTCAAGACCAAGGAGGAGATGAACGACCTCTTCGCGGACATCCCCGAGGCACTCAGCAATACGGTTGAGATTCTGGATAAGATTGAGACCTACGACCTGGAGTCAGACCCCATCATGCCTTTCTTCCCTATTCCAGAGGAATTCGGAACAGAAGAACAATGGAGGCAGAAATATACCGAGGAGGACCTGTTCCGTGAGTTTACAAGCGACGAGAACGGCGAGAATCCACTCCCCCAGGAGGAAGGCGAGAAGAAGATAAAGAAGCTGGGCGGATACGATAAGATATACCGTATAAAGTTCGAGGCCGATTATTTAGGTAAGTTGGCCTACGAGGGTGCCCGCAGAATATATGGCGAGCCATTGGATAAAGAGGTGGATGACCGCATCCGCTTTGAGCTGCACATCATGAAGACGATGGGTTTCCCTGGCTACTTCCTTATTGTGCAGGACTTTATCAATTCTGCCCGTAAGGACTTGGATGTGTGGGTAGGACCAGGACGTGGCTCTGCCGCTGGTAGTGTGGTAGCTTATTGCTTGGGAATCACCAAGCTGGATCCGCTGAAATACGACTTGCTGTTCGAGCGTTT
>DLBF01000093.1 GCA_002494215.1 Prevotellaceae bacterium UBA7028 | reverse complement strand
TGGAACCAGTGAGTATAGTGTGTGACGCCGTTTTCCTGGGCCCACTGCATCATGCCGGCAGCTACGGCATCGGCTACGGTGCGGTCCAGACGGGTACCGTTCTCGATGACGTCAATCATCTGGTCATAGACACGCTTGGGCAGATACTTGTACATTTTTTGGCGATTGAAAACCTTCTTGCCGAAATACGCGCTAGGTTTTTCACTTGGTGCGGTCACGGTGACTGGCTTCTTCTTGAAAGCCTCGCCTACAACTTGAAATCTCAATTCGTTTGCCATAATTGTGCTTGATTTTGGATTAATAACAAATCTTTTTGCCTATTTTTCTTTAGTTTTTGTGTCATCTTTGTAAATGATGTTGCAAAATTACAACATTTTGTAATTGAAACAAAATATTTCAAAGCAAAAAGATTTATTTTTGTGTAATTTTGTTGATATATGTCATTTTTATGACTCGTTTCCTCGCATTAAGGTGGCTAATTGGTGAGTTAAGGGGGATATTCTCATTTAACTTCCATTCAGAATACCGTTTTAATTTACGAAAGCGGGGTGTATAAGAAATACCTTTTTTTCAAAATAATTCCGTTTGTAACTAATTTCTTGGGCTGTCCGCCAAAAAGTTGAGCCGGCTCAACTAATCAATCGAGCCGGCTCAACCTGTAAAATGAGGCGTGGGCCACTTTTTTGCTTATCGCAAAAATATTTAGGAGAAAAGAAGGATTTTCCGGTTGTCCGGGATTTCGTTGAGAGGACTTCCTTACCTCACAAACCCACAAACTCATATTTGCACTTCAGACCTTTCACTCTCGTTCCTGCCTTACTCCAGCCTTACTCTAGCCTTACTCATGAGTAAGGCAGCAGTATGGCTGCAATATGGCTGCAACGAGGCTAGGAGGAGCTTAAGAGGAGACTGGAAGCAGACAGTGGAAGTTGAAAAGTGGGTAGGGACTGGTTATTCACCACTCCTCGTCCCAGAGGCTTTCGCGGGTTCTTGCAGCTGTGCTACTGCCGCCACCGTATTCCAAATCTGCGTTACTTGCTACGCTTGTTACTGTACTTTCACAAAGTATGCTCATTGCCTGTAGCTTAACAACTACGATTGCTGGCTTGTTATATGTTTTTTTCATAATAGATGACCCCTCCCCATCCCTCCCGAGGGAGGGAGATAGGGACAGGATTTTATTTATTTGTTATTATTCATTTTTGTTTCACTCTTCACTAATAAAGCACCTTGCGGCCGTTGATGATGTAAATCCCCTTCTTTTTAAATTGAGAATTGAAAGTTGAAAATTGAGAATTAATTTTTCTTCCCGAAAGGTCGTAAACAGCATCCTCATTTTGAATTTTGAATTTTGAATTTTGAATTGAGCCGATTCCATCGGCGTTATCGTCCTCTTCGTTGAAGTTCAGCTTGAACGCCTTGACTTCGTTGCTGCCATTGAGCTGGAAGTAGGCGCGGCAGGAACCGATGTTGGCACCTGCTTGCGGATAGTAGAGCTTGTTACCAGTGCCAAGGAAGAGGATGCTTTGGTTATTGCTGGCATAGTCAATCGGACTGTAAGTTCCCTTGAACTGCACCCTGCCGTCTGCACTGGTCACATCGTTCGTGCTGTTGCTGAAGCTCACGTGCCGGAAGTTGGGGTTCACCAGGTCCTCGCCGCTCTCCCATTTTACGATGAACGGTGTGCCTGCGGTGATGGTATTGCCCGAAGTCACGCCAGTGAAGTTGAGTGTCAGTATACCGGTAGAGGTCTCAAAGTTGGAGGTAGAACCGTCGAGCGTCATGGCTGTGGCATCTTCGAGGGGACCACTGCCCACTTTGACATCGAACGGCAGGCACAGTGTGTTCCAGCCACCGTCCTTGTAGAGTGTGCGGCCGTAGAGCATGACGTTGACGATGCTGTCGATGGGGGCATCCTTATAAGGAAGATCATCATCCTCGGGGTCATCATTATGGAGGGCTGCATAGCGGTCATCATCATGGAGGGCTGTATAGAGGGCTGCGATGTCGTTAGCTTCTTTGTCCATGAGCAAATAGCCGTGGTCGAAGAAATCGTGAGAGTTCTCCTCAATACATCTGCGCCAGCCGTCCACGGTCCAGTAGCTATGGTTGCGGAAGTAGATGTTATGGTTGTTTCTGTTGCCAGGCACCCCCATGGGAGAGCCTAAGCTTGGCGGTGTGGCTGGCAGGGCAATGATGGTGGAGAGACTGGGGCATTCTGCAAAGGCATTGTCGCCAATGGTCGTCACATGCTCGGGGATGGTGATGGCTGACAGTGAATCGCAGAGAGAGAAGGCGTTGGAGCCTATGCTGGTCAGTTGTGAGCCTGCGGCAAAGGTGACGGTCTTGAGGTTGTAGCATTCCTGGAAAGCATTGTAGTCGATGTTTCTCACACTGGCGGGGATGGTGATGGCTGACAGTGAATCGCAGAGAGAGAAGGCGCTGCTGCCTATGCTGGTCAGCAGCGAGCCAGCGGCAAAGGTGACGGCCTCGAGCTTGTAGCAATCTTCGAAAGCACAGTAGTCAATGGTGGTCACACTGGCGGGGATGGTGATGGCTGACAGTTCTTGGCAGTCATAGAAAGCACCGGTACCTATGCTGTTGATGCCATCGGGCAGGGTAATGGATTCCAGTTTGCTACATTCATAGAAGGCGTTGGAGCCTATGTTGGTAACGCCTGCATCGATGACAACGGTAGTGAGAACGTCTTTATAGTCATTCCAAGGCTGGTTAGATTCGTCATAGCCAGCCATGTTGAAGTTGGTCTCTCCGCCAGCAATAGCTTCGGGATTGGGACTAATGGTGAGTGTGGTGGTGGAGAGGTTGTAGGCCCATATTACGTTCTGTCCACTGTTCACGCTGGCAAAGCCGCAATAACCACCAGAGATGATAGTTGCCGTAACGGTGATATTGGTAGCAGGCATCTGGAAGCTCCAAGTGCCGTCGCCATTATCGGTAGCGGCATTGCCATTCACGGTGACATCAGCCAGATGGTAGCCCGCCAAGGATGAGAGGGTAACAGTAGCCTCAGGCAGTGCGTAAGCGGTGGTGCCATCCTGTCCCAACACGCCGCTGGCGGTGATGCCGTCCGGCAGCGTGATGCTGAAGCAAGGTCGCAGTGTCTTGTTGTTCAGTTTGGTCATATCGGTAATGGTGCCGCTCAGACCCTCGCTGCCGTTCCAGAACGTCTGGCCGTCTTTGATGCTGACGGTGCCTTCACAGTTGTAACTGCTGGTGTAGATGCGGTCGGTGAGCCTGGTCCAGCCCAGGGTGAAGGTGCCATCTACGTGGATGTCACTGGTGGTGCCGGTAGCGTTGATAGTGGCGCGATTTACTGTCAGATGGCCATTGTCGATATAGATGCCATACGCGCCGCCATTTGCATTGATTACACCACCATTGATAGCGAGGTTGCCGCTAGAAACAAACAAAGCCCTACCCGACGCACTCGCTACATTGGCTGTAAGCGTGCCGGTGTCCTGACTCTGGCTGTAGATGCTGAGAACACTTCCGACCTCAATACCATAGGAACTGCCGTTGACAGTAAAATTAGCACCATCGCATAATATAAGATGTACGTAACCGTTAGTTTGGAGATTAGTAGTATTGTAGGTATAATTGCCGCAGGCAACGTACCAGGTATCATAACCTGTTTTTCCGATATTATGCGTCATGCCATTGAAAACATTATCGGAAAGAATTATATAGTTGGTGCAGGTCTGCTCCAGACCGTTCTCATCTATATAGCTGACGTCGCCCAGAGCCTTCATCATCGTTTTTCTCTTAATAGCATCCTTCTGATTGTCATCGAGGGTACCGGTGTAGTTGTTGGCTGAGTTACCGTCGGTAAGCGTCTGGCCTTCGGCTATAGTCACAGTACCACTATAACCTGTGGAATAGATGCGATCCAAAGTTGTGAGACATCCCAGGGTGATGGTGTCACTGGCTTTGATACCACAGAAATCATTCAGGGAACCTCCATTTGCGGTTATGTTGCCGCGGCGGATTGTGATGTTGTTATCAGCACATATACCAATGGAATAAGATGAGGTGGCAATAATGGTACCGCCATTGAAGTCGATATTGGCATTTGCGGAAATAGCTCTTCCATTTCTTGAGTTGGCTGTGAGAGTGCCGGTACCGAGGGCCTGACCATAAATGGCCAAGGAACCGTTATTTACATTGAATGGACATTGTGTTGTTTTTTGGACGGACATCGTTGCTCCGTCGCAAAGGATGATGTTCACCTGTTGATCGTTGAAGATTATTTGTTGGCTATCAAAGGTCACATCGCTATTCACGCAGTACCAGCCTTCAGCATTGGCAGCATCGCCATAGTTGATGGTGCTGGATGTGCTGGTGGTGATGGGTGTACACATGTGGCTCTGCTCAACACCGTCGGCATCGATGTAGGAAATCAAAGGCAGGAAATTGGGGGTTACGGTGACATCGGCATCGGGCATGGTGAAATCGAAGGTGTAATCGCCATTGCTGGTGACATCAACAACCGTACTGCCTGAGGTATACTTAACAGTGATGGACGAGAGGTCATAACCACTGGGTAATGAAGCTGCGTCGTAACGTAGGCGTAGCGTAGCCGTAGCATAGGCGTAGGACTGGCCGTCGATATCTGCACCGGTGGTGTAGGTGGCATTGCCTGTGCCGGGGAGATTGATGCCGTTGCGCACCAGCGAGACATGCTCTGGCAGGGTGACGGCATAGAGAGGCTGGGCACCGGTGACGTCGCTGGTCTCGGTGGTGGTGTCGCTATTGCCCTTGCCTGCGCCGGTGGCATTCGCCACGCCCGCCACGGTGCAGCCGCGGTAGTAGTTGCGGGTGAGGGTGCCGATATAGTAGCCGACGATGGCGCCGCGTCCTTTGACGTCGGGGATGACAACGCCATCGGCTATGCAGTCGGTGATGTTATTGCTATTGTACCCCGCAATGCCGCCGAAGTCCTTGCAGTAGGACGCGTCTGCTACGGTGAGGGTGGCGCGGCTGATGCAGCGGCTGATGGGGCTTTGGCTAAAGCCCACGATGCCGCCGTGGTAGTTGGCGGTGCTCTGTACAGCGTGGATGCAGACGTCGGCGGCTACGGTGCAGTCCTCGATGGTGGCTCCAGTAAGAACGTGGCCCGCAATACCGCCGACATCGTTATATCCAGTGATTCGGGTATCGGCGAGGTTGACGCGCTTTACCTTGCCGCCGCTCCTGACTGTACCGAAGAGGCCCTGGTAGTAGTTGTCCATGCTGGATCCGCCTTTATAGATGCGGATGCCGCTGACAGTATTATTATTGCCGTCGAAGGTGCCCTGGAAGGGGGTGTCGTTGGTGCCGATGACGGTGTAATTGTTCTCTTCGCTGGCCACGTTCCATGTGTTGGTGTAAGAGTATTCAATAGGGCCTCCCAGCTGGAAATAGACGCCGTAGCAGTCGTTGCCGCTGTTCACGTACTGCGCCAGCAGATCCAAGCCCTGCCAGCTGGTGATGGTGTAGGGATCGCCCTGCGTACCGCTGCCGGTCCACGCCTTTATCCAGTTGGCGGTGTAGCTCTTATTGCCGTGGCTGTGGTTGGCGATGGTGACGGTAGTCTGCGGCGTATTGCCGTTGCTGCCCGTCCAGCCGTTGAAGTAGTAGCCGAATCTGGTGGGGTTGGTCAGTGTAATGGCGTCTGTCTCGTAGGTGTAGCTGGTGGGATTCGCCGTAGCCACGCTGCCTTCGTCCAGGTTGTAAGTGATAGTGTAGGTGTAGTTGGCATCCACGAAGCAAAGATTGGTGGCTGTGACGCTGCTTCCTGTGAAGCTGTTGCCTGCCAGGTCTTCGACAGTGCCAGTGAGTCCGGTGATATTAAGGCTGCCGGTGGCATTGGCTGGAATCGTGGTGCTGAAGGTCAGCACGTTGCTGCCGCTGCCAGCTACATAGCTGAGGTCGCCCCAGTGGTTATTGGATGTAGTGGTAAGCTTCGGTGTGCCCGTCACAGTTACTATCTCGTTAAATGCCACAGAGACATATACGGTGTTTCCCTTGGAGTAACGGCCGGGAGCTACGGTTATGCTGTTGGAGAGTATGGTGGGAGCGCTGGTATCCACCAGAGCCATGCGGACCTTCAGGTTCTTCAGATACCAGGTGTCATCGCCGCTTCCGTTGGCATCAAAGCGCACATTGATGTCGTTTACAGTGGGAGCGAGTACCAGAGAACCGCTGGTGGTGGCGCGGTAGCTGCTACTCTTAAAGGCCTGGGCGTAGAGGTAGCTATCGCTGTAGTCGAACTCCGTTGAACTGGTGTGGTCGTCGGTTTTGTGGGGGAAGGCCTGGTACTTCCAACTTGTGCAGACGTTCTCGTTCTTGGTGAGAATAAAGGCGGCCTTGTAGAGCGATGTCGTGGGGCCGTTGTCAATCTTTCCATCACCATCCTTGCCGTCGTAGGTGGAAGCATTGTCGGCCAGGATCTGGATGTACTGATAGCCGTCGTCCACCTCGCGCTGCTGGAAATAAACGGTGGCGTACATCTTGTAACTAAGACTGTTGAGCCAGGTGCGCAGGCTGCTGTTGTTGCTACCGTAAAGATTATCGGTGCTGACAGTACAGAGGGTATTGTTGTTATAGTCATAACCGTCATCAATTTTCTTCTCGGTTCCGTCGGTGCCGCTGTGAGCCACATCGAGATACTTATTGCCGCTGCCAGACTTGACGCTACCGCTCTGGAAATACACCAGATCGGTGACGCTCTTGTTCACATAGCTGCCGCTGAAGCTGGTGCCGGTAGTGATTTCCCGGTCACATTGAGCCAGGTGGAAGCCGCCCAGGTCGGTGACATCAAAGCGGTACTTGCGTTTGGTGCCCGTCTGGTATTTGTAAGCGTAGGCGTCCGCTGCGGGAGTCCTCTCCGTGACGGTGACATCTATGTAGGTGTCAGTGGGCCCAAAAGTGACTTCACCGCTCTTGGCGGTGTAGTGCTGCCCAGCATAGGCACTCAGGTTCACGGTGCGATACTTCACTGTCTCGGTGGTACCGGAAGTGCTACGTTTGATACGGAACGTGCTGCCTGTGTTATTCTCGACAGACCACGTTGTGTCGGCCCATGCCGTCTGCCCCGTCAACAGTGCCGCTATCGTCAGCACAAACGCGAGGACTTGGTTAATCTTTTTACTCATAATTCAGACCCCTCCCCAGCCCTCCCGAGGGAGGGGACTAGGGACAGGATTTTATTTAATTGTTATTACTCATTTTTTTCTTTCAAGTTCCCCTCCCTCACGGCGAGGGCGACTGGGGTCTTTAGAGCAGCCACTGAATGTGGCTACGGCCCCACAAAGGGGAGCGAATTCCCATTTGCGACGGAGGGTCCCGAAGGGGGTGGGCCTATTGTTTCTTGTTTTTCCACACAAAATAGATGATAAAAGCAATAAGTCCCAAGTAAATTAGCACCATAGGGATGGTGAACCATAGGGGCTGCGATAGAAAGTCTTGATAGGTGTTGTTCATATTTTGCTTTTGCTTATTTCGGTACGCAAATATAAAGAATATGCGCATGTGTGAGTGTGAAAAAACTGTACTTGGTGTGAAAAAACAGGAGGTAGGTGTGAAAAAATACGGTTTTTTTCACAGTTTCTTTGTTCGTTCAAACATTTCTTCGTAATTTCGCCGCATGATTTCGATTGGTGAGATGCAGATAAGTGGTGTGCTGACAATGTTGATGTTGTCGGTGATGCTGATGTTAGGTATCCCTAATCGTTCTAAACGCAGAAACAGTTTTACCAAGGCACGTTGGCTGATGGCAGTCGGTACGGGACTGATAGCCATCCAGTTTCTGTTGCAATATATCTTCGGGTTCCGGCAGATGGGGGTGACACAAGCCGTGTTCTGCAATCTGCTGTTTTTCACACCTGCCTCGCTGCTTTGCAGTATGTCTATACTTTTTGTGCAGCGGCATGGCATTGTCCGAAGGAAGGAATGGAGATTGGTGTGCGGTGCCTGCGCATCCACAATTTTATTATTATTAGGTACTATATTGCTGGACGGCATACCTTTCCGGCAAGGGTCGCCAGTCCTGCGAATGGCTGAATACGTAGGAGCATTGCTTTACGTGGTGATGCAGACCTACATCTTTATTATGCAATTCAAGGCATACAAAAAGCTGGAGCTGGCGGTGGATGAGTATTTCGACCGTGAGCGCCACGACCTTTTCGGATGGATGGGATGGAGTATGCGTACAATGGCCGTGCTGGCCTTCTTCGTGCCGCTGGTCATCTTCTTGGAAGGCAAACTTTTGGTGGTATTCTCTATTACCTATTTCTTCTCTATTGCCTACAGCACCATCAGTCTGTACACCTATGGCGTAAGTGAGAATATTGTAAGGGTAGAGGAAGCAGAGTCGAATGTAGAATTAAGAGTGAAGAATGAAGAATTTGCTACCGCCACACCTGCACAAGTTGGGTCTTCACTCTTCGCTCTTCACTCTTCACTTGAAAACTGGATTTCCAACGGGTACTACCGTGAGCACAACCTGACGCTAAGCGTGGTGTCGAAACAGATGAAGGTGACACGCAGACAGCTACAGGAGTGGCTCAGGCAATCGGAATACAAGAATTTGGCTGGTTTGGTAACACCGCTTCGCATAGAAGATGCGAAACGTGTGCTGAAGGAACACCCGGAATGGTCCACAGAGACCGTTGCCAACTACTGTGGCTTCAGCAGCCGCGAGTATTTCCACCGCACTTTCCGCGAATATACTGGCATGACACCAGCTAAGTTTCAACAAAACACCCCCTCCTAACTTTCCGCATCGCGGGACGTTAGGAGGGGTGTTCAATTCAAAATTTATAAATTAAAATTTCAAAATTAAGCCCTCCCCCCTGGAGCGGGGGTCGGGTCTTTATTTTTTCAGGAAAGCATTGACTTTCTCTGCCGTCTGCTTTCCGCTGGCTATGGCACGGACAACCAGGCTGGCACCGTTGGCAGCATCACCGCAAACGAAGACATTGGCGGGATACTCGGGATGCTCAGGCTTCAGGAATCCCATAGCAAGCAGGACGAGTTCAGCCTTGATGATTTCAGGCTCACCAGCTTCCACCATGATGGGACGGCCGCCTTCTGGATTGGGCTTCCAGTCAATTGGCTGAACCTTTACGCCAGTAACCTTTCCGTTCTTACCGATGAACTCCAGGGTGTTAATGTTCCAACGACGGGTACAACCCTCCTCGTGGCTGCTGGTGGTCTTCAGGATGACGGGCCAGTTGGGCCAAGGAGTGTTGGGGTTGTGGCCTACGGGTGGTTTGGGCATAATCTCGATCTGAGTGACGCTCTTACATCCCTGGCGATGGGCTGTTCCGATACAGTCAGAGCCCGTGTCGCCACCACCGATAACAAGAACGTCCTTGCCCTTGGCGGTGATGCGCTCCTCGTCAGAGAATGTCATGCCGGCCAGCACACGGTTCTGCTGCGAGAGCAGTTCGAGGGCCAGATGCACGCCCTTCAGTTCGCGGCCAGGAGCCTTGAGGTCGCGAGCTGTGGGTGTACCGGTGGCAATTACGATGGCATCGTAATCTTTAAGTGAAGAGTGAAGAGTGAAGAGTGAAGAGTTGGCTACCGCCGTACCATCTACAGACGATTCTTCATTCTTCATTATTAATTCTTCATTATAACGGAACTCTACCCCTTCCTGTTCCATGACGCTGATGCGACGGTCGATGACGGTTTTGTTAAGCTTGAAGTTGGGGATGCCATAGCGGAGGAGTCCGCCGGCAGCTTCGTTCTTCTCAAATACTGTAACGCTGTATCCCATCAGGTTCAGCTCGTTGGCAGCAGCCAGTCCTGCAGGACCAGCTCCAATAACGGCAACCTTTTTCCCGTTGCGCACGGGCTTCTCAATGGTTACATAACCTTCCAGGAAAGCACGCTCGGCAATAGCAGCCTCGTTCTCGCGGTTGGTAACGGCTTCGCCAGTAGTGTGATACAAGATACAGGCTTTCTCGCACAGCGCAGGACAGATGCGTCCTGTGAACTCGGGGAAGGGATTGGTCTTCTTCAGCAGTTTATATGCGTTTTCCCACTCTCCGTGATAGAGGGCGTCATTCCATTCTGGGTCCTTATTGCCCAATGGACAAGCCCAATGGCAGAAAGGTACGCCGCAATCCATACAACGTGAGGCCTGTTCCTGTCTGTCTTTTGTATTTAATGTCTGTTCCACCTCGCCAAAGTCATGGATACGATCGTGAACGGGGCGGTATCCGGCCTCTTTACGAGGCACTGTCAGAAATGCTTTTGGATTTCCCATTTTTATCTATTGAACATTGATCATTGAACATTAATAGTCTCTCTGGATATCTGCGATCTTCTCGTGCAGGCGGGCCATCTGCTCTTCCTGCAGAACGCGCTTGTATTCGATGGGGACAACCTGGATGAAGTCCTCGACGTGACGATTCCAGTCGTCCAGCATGCGTCCGGCTAATGCAGAGCCTGTGTGCAGATAGTGCTGACGGATAAGTTCCAGCAGTTCCTTGCGGTGTGAAGCTTCCTCCACCAGATTGATCTCTACCATATCCATGTTACAGAAGTAGTCGAAGGTGTGGTCGGGGTCATAAACGTATGCTACACCACCACTCATACCAGCGGCAAAGTTACGTCCAGTCTTACCCAGTACAACCACACGACCGCCTGTCATGTACTCGCAACAATGATCGCCTGCACCCTCTACAACAGCGATGGCGCCAGAGTTTCGTACAGCAAAACGCTCACCTACACGACCGTTTACATACAGTTCGCCGCTGGTGGCTCCGTATAAACCTGTGTTACCGGCAATGATGTTGTCCTCGGCATGGAAGTTGGCGTCTCTTCTTGCGGGAGGCAGAATACTGATTCGACCGCCGGAAAGACCCTTTCCGAAGTAATCGTTGGTTTCGCCTTCCAGACGCAGGTTCAGACCGCGAACGGCAAAGGCACCAAACGACTGTCCGGCAGAACCTTTGAACTTGATGTTGATGGTGTTGTCGGGCAAACCTGCTTCGCCGTACTTGCTGGCAATAGCGCCTGAGAGCATGGTGCAGGCTGCACGGTCTGTGTTCTTGATGGCGAAGTCCAGAGTGACTTCCTCCTGATTATCTATTGCCTTCTGAGAAGCAGCGATTATCTCCTCGTCCTTCACGCCTGTTACTTTGGTGTATGCACCACGGTCCCAGTACAGGGCTTTGTCTGTTTCGGGCTTGTACAGCAGACGGCCAAAATCGATGGTTGCCCACTTCTGCGCAGCGGAAGATTCTTCACTCTTCACTTTTAATTCTTCATTTCGAATGATCAATTCGGTGTGTCCAATGATCTCCTTGAGGCTGTGAACACCAATTTCTGACAAGTATTCCCTAACCTGTTCTGACAGGAAGGTGAAGAAGTTTACAACATATTCGGCACGTCCCATGAAACGGGCTCTAAGGCGTTCGTCCTGTGTAGCTACACCCACGGGGCAGGTGTTGGTGTTACACTTACGCATCATGACGCAGCCCAATACGATCAGGGGCAGCGTTCCGAATGAGAACTCGTCCGCTCCCAGCATGGCCATGATGATGACATCCTTGGCGGTCTTCAGCTGACCGTCGGTCTGCAGGCGAACCTGATTACGCAGTCCGTTCATCACCAATGTCTGTTGTGTCTCGGCCAGACCAATCTCGGGAGAGATACCGGCAAAGCGCATACTGCTGGCGGGGCTGGCACCTGTACCACCCTCAGCACCAGAGATGACAATCAGATCGGCCTTAGCCTTGGCTACACCGGCGGCGATGGTTCCTACACCGCTCTCGGCTACCAGTTTCACGCTGACGGCTGCTGCGGGATTGATATTCTTCAGGTCGAAGATAAGCTGTGCCAAATCCTCGATACTGTAGATGTCGTGATGAGGTGGAGGTGAGATTAATGAGATTCCGGGGATGGCGTTACGTGTCTTGGCGATGATATCGTTTACTTTGAAGCCGGGCAACTGACCGCCTTCACCGGGTTTTGCACCCTGAGCCACCTTGATCTG
>DLBF01000012.1 GCA_002494215.1 Prevotellaceae bacterium UBA7028 | reverse complement strand
GATAACATATCCGCCTGAACAAATCCCCCCTTCACCCTCCCTTGGGGTACTCGACGGAGGCGCTTTGCTTGTCGAAGAATGGGGCTGAGGGGCCGGAGAAAGCTTACAGCTATCCTGGAGTAATGCTACAAGGCTGCTGGAATAATGCTACAAGGCTGCTGTAACAATGCTACATAGCAGCTGGAGAAGCCTTCCCAAGGCGGTCTGCGAAACCACAACGGCTAAAGTGTTGGCTGTGAGGATGTGAGTAGAATTACTGTTTTTCGGCGAAAAAAGAAACTATAAGCAAAAGAAAAGACAGAAGAACACAGCTTGCCGACTATGTTCTTCTGTCTTTATGTCACCTTTTGTCTAATAACTATGTTCTTCTGTACTTATGTCACCTTTTGTCTAATAACTATGTTCATCTGTACTTCTGTCCAAAACCAGATGTACTTCTGTTACCACAGACCTTTGCTGTATTCTACCGGCTCGTCGTCCCAGAGGCTGGTCTCGCGGGCATTACCCCAGATAAAACCGCCTTGACCAACGGTTCCGCCACCTTCTTCTCCGCCCTCAATGCGGGATGACAAATCACCTTCCGTGGTATATACCGAACCGCTTTTCATCTGGGACTCCATCAGATAGTCACGGAACTGATTAGGCAGCGATTCTGTAACAGGTTTTATATATGTCTTTTTCATCTTTTTCTGTTGATTGTTGTTAGTTATTCATTCACCCACCCCCATCCCCTCCCCAAGGGAGGGGGAGCTGTGAGGGGGGTGTCGGGATCTTTATTTACCTACTGCCACTTTTCTTCCGTTCACGATATATATTCCGTTAGGCAGTCCGTTGAGCGACTTGGTCTGCTTGCGCAGCAGCTGTCCGCCGATGCTGTAGACGTCGAACGGCTTAACGTCGTTGTCGACGGCATCGAAGCTGTCTATCTCTGTCGGCGTGTCACCGTCGAGCTCAACAACGCGGAACATCAGCTGTGCGGGGCGTGCTGTACCGGTGGTGGGCTGCTTCTGGAACCAAGCGCGGTAGCCTCTCAGACCATAGCTCTTTGTACCTACTACCTTATAGAACTTATTGCCCTGAATGATATAGTCATCTTCTGCCGTGAGGAAGTAGCCACTGGGAAGATTAGTGTAAGCATAAGGAGTGCCGCCTTCATAAGTAATTGTTCCGTCCGCCTTTTTCCAATCTGATGTGGTCTTGGTGGTGTAAGTTCCCATGAAGGCATAGTCGTCTTTACAATTTACAAACGGAGCAATTGCATCAGCACCTTCGCGGTTGTAGTTACCAATGAAAGCCTCCCATGTGTTAGTCTTAACCCAGCGCCTCACGGGCACCTCCTCGTTGGCATTGCCGTCGCGGTAGAGCTTGTTTTCCTCAACATCATAGTTCAGGTCTACGTCCACGAAGGTGTACTCGTTGTTGTGCGAGATGTTGCCCGAGCCCATGCGTATGAGCAGCGGCTCAAACTCGTCGAGCGGGTCTTGCTCATAGTTAGCGTACTTCAGGAACTTGAACACATCGTTGTCTATTCCTCGGTAGGCAGCAATCATAAAATTGTTGTTCTCCGCTACATCGCCGTTGAACGCTTCCTTGTAGACTCCGGCATACTTATAGCTGCGGTCGCGATCGTTTTCGCTAAATGTATTATCCTTGTTCACACCGAAGGGCAGTGCCACGGTGTTCCATCCCTCAACCATCGTGCGCTTCAGCACCACGTCGGCGTGCATCTGTCCAGCCACGTCGTACTTGGTGGCTCTCTCGTCGAGGGTCTTAGTGAGCAGATACATGAAGTGCTTCTGAGCACGATAGGTCTTGTAGCCGCTTGCTGCATTGGTAGAAGTGGCATCACCCGTGAAGTTCAGAGTTACCTGATTGGCGGGAACATTGTTGAAGATGTTATAATCGTATGTAACATCAACCATTTGTTCCTTGCCATCAATAGTTTGCTTTTCTTGCTTTACCTCAGAAAGCTCGGTCTTGTCGCAAGTAGGAGCCACGCCACGGCTGACGTTGACCTTATGCAGATTGGTGCAATCGTTGAACACCAAGATACCGGTTGATTCTACATTAGCACCAATAGTAACCTCTCGCAGATTGTGGCAGCCAGTGAAAGCATTATCGTTTATCCTTACTATCTGGCTGGGGATAGTCACTTCCGTGAAGCCATCACAGTTGGCAAACAACGAAGCAGCCACCGTGAAGTCATCGTTACCTCTAACCACAGTACCTGCGGGCTTATAATCGGTAGCATCCGTTATCTGCGCAAGCAGCTGTTTGACCGTTTTCGTAGAAATCTGGTCACAGTTCTGGAAAGCGTTCCAGCCCAGCAGTGTGGCATGGTCGAAAGCTGCCACTGAGGCATCACTCAGCTTTGAACAGTTGTCGAAAGCGCAGGCTACGATATTCAACACATTATTATATTGTGCACCTGTCTGAGAAGAGTTCTCGGCATTGTAGAAGTTAAGGGTCACCAAGTTTGTGCAATTCTGGCAGAACGTATATTCTATCGTGTTAGTAGTTGACGGCATATTCAGCGTTACCAGATTGCTGCAATTCTGGAATACTCCTTGTGCCGTTTCGGCCAGAGCTACATTGTTGGGATATGTAATCTCGGTGAGAGCTTCACAATTCTGGAATACAATATCTGCCAGCTGAGTTATAGACGAAGGCAGCACCGTGCTTTTGAGTGTCATGGACTTACACAGCGAGAAAGCAGCATAGGCAAGCCTGGTGCAACCTTCACTGATAGTAATCTGCCCCAGCTTAGTATCGCCTTGGAAGCAAGAGCGGTCGAACACCTTAACATTGGCAGTGTTGATGTTCTCAAGGTTCTCACACTTGAAGAAAGAGTATTCGCCAAGTCTTTCAACGCCTGTCGGCAGAACAACAGTCACCAGATTCTTGCAACCATAGAAGATGTAGTTATACATATTTGAGCCTGCTTCTGTCAGGTAAACGGGATCCCACCTTACAGTCTGGCCGTTCTCATAATAGGTTTCTACGAATATGCCGTTGTCGGCCACGAAAGTAGCAGCTTCCATATTCAGTGTGGCGAGACTGCCCTGATTGGTGGCATAGTCACTCTCTTTTATCTGGTACTTGCCACCGGCCATAGTGCGCAGAGTCTTGATGTCCTCGCTGTTCAACGGGCCATCTATATATAAGGTGGTAACATCGTTCAGCTGCGTGCTGGCATCATCTGTGATAAGCTTTTCCAATTCGCCTGTGAAGCCTAAATACTCTTGGCCGTCGGCGCTAAACTTAATCTTCAATTCGCCTCCGAGCTTTCTTGTAGTGAACGTTGTGGTTGCCTCTCCTGAGAACATCGTGCCATTGTATGCCTTCACGCCGAAGGTGTACTCTGTATTGGGTGTCAATCCGCTGAGCTCATAGGCTATTGCAGCACCCGAGTTGCCTTCGGTCTGAACAGTAGCTCCAGTGTTCTTGTTTGTAATGATATAGGACAGTGGCTGGCTGTTGGCATCTGTTCCCGTGAAATTCAGCGTAGCTCCATCTGCAAGCAGATGGGTTACGGGGTCGGGCGAAGCGAATACAACCGTAGGAGCCGTGTTGTCGGCAAGGGTTGTGAACGTCACATTGACGGGAGTACTGTAGTTGATGCCATCGAAAGCCACTACCTCGTATGTATAGGTGGTGCTGGCCAGCAGGTTCGACAATGCGTAGGTGGCATGGTTGTCAGAGCTGTGCCTGTTTGTGCCGTTATAGGTGAAATAGCTTTCACCTGAAACGCCTGTAACAGCCCAAGACTTGTTGGCATCTCCACTTTGACCATTGTTGAACTGGATATTGATATGGTCGGCATCATAGGTATAAACCCAGTACTCTCCACTCTTTTGAGTCAGCTGAGTGCCTGGCCAAGCAACGTTCGGCTTAGTATCATCATCCAACCACACATAAAGATAAGGTGCTGTCGCAGCCTTCACATACACTGTCACCGTTGAAGGAACGTTCTCGCGGGTGTAGCCAGTATTGCCGTCGTATGTGAAATAGTTGTCACCCGTAAGGTTGTTGATGTTGGGAGTTGTGGGGCTTGAATTATTTGGCTGGCTCCTAAAGTTTATATTGATAGGCGACGCATTGAAGGTCTGCTTCCAATACCCATTCTCCTGTGTTGTCATCGTCGTACCATCCTGACCATTGAGCTTTGTTCCATCATCTTTATAAGCATAAAGAGCAGGTGCATTTGCGGCTTGCACATAGATGGTGGTGCTGGTAGGAGCCTGCACGGTATGTGTGAGGCCAGTGTTCTTGTTGGTGATGATGTATGTGAGGTTGCCGTTAGAGTTGTCGCTGCCCACCATGGTGAGAACGGCACTGTTCTTTGTTATCTCCGAAGCATTGGCAGAAACAACGACAGGAGCTTTGTCGTCGCTGATGGCATCGCTGACATAGTTGCCCAGAACCTGGAAGCGCTTGAACGTTACGCCGCTCTCGCTTGTGCTGAGAAAGCGGATGTAGCGGATGGCCTTGGTGAAATTTGACTGCTCGTTCCATACATCGCAACGATATTTATTGTCAACATAAACTTCCTTTGAAGGAGTGTAGTGATATACATCTTTCCATACAGCATGTTCATAGTCTGTACCGCTCTGAGCAACTTGGATGGTGTACTCCGTGGGGAACTTGCCTTGGTCGAACATCAGTTGGAAAGCAGAGATGTCATAGTAGCCCTTCAAATCCAATCCGAATTTAGTGTTTGTATAAGGGTCTTCCCAAAGGGCATCACTTGTTCGGATACCACCCTCTACTCCTCCTGATGACCATTCTTTAACATCACTGGTTCCGCCATCGTGTAATGCGTGCTCGTTGACAAGGTTCTGATCGTTTTTGAAGCAAGTGATATAGCAATAGCCTGTCACCCCGGAGGCATCAACACCCTGGATGGTTGTCTGCCCTACCCAACCATGAGTTTGAAAAGCAGTTTTTCCTCCAGATGCTACTATTGTATTGACAAGAGTTGCTTGCGAATCGCTGTTGACAATCCTCAGCTCAACATTGCGGCCAGGCATAATGTGACCATTCTGGTCGAGCACCTCTACTTCCAGGTCGCCCTGAGCATAATTGTCGGGAATCATGTTAATACCTGACACTGTCTCTCCCTTGATATATAACTTAACAGATGTAGGAATGGGAGTTTCCAAAGAATATAAGTAGATGTTGCCCACATAGAATTTCTGTTGACCGTTGGCATCTACCATACTTAACCCTCCATTGGAAACTTCACCACCAAACATAAGCTGATCGAAAGAGGTTATTCCCAAGCCATCCAAGCCGAGAGCTTTCAGGTCTATCTCAAGCGAGTTCCACTTGCCTGGAGTGACAGTGAACTTCTGACCTTTGCCACCTGTTCCTTCACCTGTTCCTTCTTTTATAGGCATGACTGCCACGGTGCCCATTTCAGTCATCGGGAAAATATCCACATGCAGAATGTCCCAATCGGCAACATTGACAGCTTCATCAAAGTCGCTACCATAATAAGAAAAGTCGCTGAAGAGGTCGATTGTATTGTTACCAATCGCTTCGCGTGTTTTTTGGGTGTTGTTCTCAGTACTCCAAGGATCGAATCTAAAACCATTCGGAGTACCTTGGTTGTAGAGAGCCTTTACTTCCTTGATGCCATCTTTGCCCACAGCTTTAACAGTTGGAACATCGGTGGGGGCCGTTATAGCTGAGCCCCCGCCACCCTGCACAGTATAATTGAATGTGCCTGTGCCTGGCAAATTAAAGGCTTGTTCACCGTTCGGATAATAGGCACGGATAGAAAGTACATTCCGTGCGTTCTTCTGAGTCCAAGTAAAAGTGTTCGGTGAACCAATTGTTATAGCTCCACCACCATCTTTGAGCATATTATTGCTACCGTCATAAAATGTTGGATTAACGAGCCCGGTGATTGTGGCATCATTTCCGTTACCGTCCTTGATGCTCGTAATAGTAATGGAGAAAGTTACATCGCCTCCACTCTCCGTAAACTCGTAGCTGTAGTTTACGGTCTTGCCGTTGACAGTAGCACTCGCCTCAGTCGCCGCTGCTCTAATCTCTGTTGACTGCCACAGGAACAGTGACAGCAACATAACGGCTAAAAATCTAAGTCTTCTCATTTTGTTTGATAATATTTAGTTGTTGCTTTGTTTGTATTTTGAATAGTTGTCTGTGTGTAGTAGCTTCTGCCTGTTAGTGGCTGCGCACTGTTTATTGAATAGTTGGTGTGTAGGTCATTCGAGGGCAGTGCCCTGTAGTGGCATATATGCTGTGCACAAAAATCGACTGCAAAAGTATTATATATTAGAATATGTGTCAAATAAACCACTACTACAAAACCTCACTTTTCCAATATATTCACCTCACAAGCACTACAGCCCTTAGTATCTGATAGAAGGACAAAAGAACATGCCCTCCTCCCTTCGGGAGGATCGGGCTGGGCTTCACACTCCCAACCAGTTCAGGCGGATATGCTATC
>DLBF01000098.1:1709-5877 GCA_002494215.1 Prevotellaceae bacterium UBA7028 | reverse complement strand
GAAGACGGCTATGGAGGCTGCACTGGGTATGTCCTTCATGGGCAAACGTGCATTGGTTTGTATGAAGCATGTGGGCATGAACGTATGTGCCGACCCGTTTGTGAACAGCGGCATGACGGGCGTGAACGGTGGTGTTGTGGTGTTAGTGGCCGACGACCCCTCCATGCACTCCAGTCAGGACGAGCAGGACAGCCGTTTCTACGGTAAGTTCGCCATGATTCCTACGTTCGAGCCCTCCAATCAGCAGGAGGCCTACGATATGATGGAGGCTGCCTTCGATTATTCCGAGCAGCAGTGCCTGCCCGTTCTGATGCGTGTTACTACCCGTATGGCACACAGTCGTGCTGTGGTAAAGGTTAAGGATGAGGCTCGTAAGGAAAACGAGATGAACTATAATGCCGTAGCTGCCAATTGGGTACTGCTGCCAGCCAATGCTCGTAAGCGCAACGATAAGGTAACAGCTCAGCAAGCACAGTTGGAGGAGGGTGCAGCTAACTCTCCTTACAACAGCCTAACACTTGGAGGTAAGGCCTCTTTGGGTATCATTGCTAGTGGCATTGCTTACAACTATGTACAAGAGGCGCTGAATGCCTCCCCTCGGGGAGGGCAGGAGGGGGTTGCTCTCTTAAAGGTTTCTCAGTATCCTCTGCCCAAGAAGTTGGTTCGCCAATTGCTGGACAGTTGCGAGAAGGTGATGGTGGTAGAAGAAGGACAGCCATTCATCGAGGAGCAGGTTCGCGGCGTTTTCGAGAGCCAGAATATCTTAGGTCGTCTCACAGGCGAACTTCCTCGTACCGGCGAGCTTACCCCAGATTGCGTAGGACAGGCAATCAATGCGGCAGCAAATTCTTCACTCTTCACTCTTCACTCTTCATTCGAGCAAAGCGACATCGTCGCTGCTCGTCCGCCACAATTGTGTCAGGGCTGCGGTCACCGCGATGTTTACACTGCCCTTAACGAGGTGTTGAAGGAGTACGAGAATCCCCGTGTCTTTGGTGATATCGGTTGTTATACGCTGGGCTTCCTACCTCCCTATCGTGCGATTCATTCTTGTGTGGACATGGGAGCCAGCATCACTATGGCCAAGGGTGCCAGCGATGCCGGTCAGTGGCCTGCAGTAGCTATCATTGGTGACTCTACCTTCACTCACAGCGGTATGACCGGCCTCTTGGATGCCGTAAACGAGAAAGCTAACATCACCGTTATTATCTCCGACAACTTCACTACCGCTATGACAGGCGGTCAGGATAGTGCCGGTACCAATAAGTTTGAGGCTATCTGCCTCGGTCTTGGTGTAGAACCTGAGCACCTGCATGTGGTGGTTCCCCTGCCCAAGAATATGCCCGAGATTACCCGCATCATCCGCGAGGAGATCAACTACAAGGGCGTCTCTGTCATCATTCCCCAGCGCGAATGCATTCAAACGTTTAAGAGGCATCTTAAGGTTAAAAAATTAAAGGGTTAAAAGGTTAAAAAGTTGAGTAATGACTGAGAGCGTTATTGTCAGGCTTAGTATGGATTTTGCAATTCGTATTGTGAAGTTCTACAGAGTCCTAGTTGAGGAAAAGAAGATTTTTGTCATATCTAAGCAACTCCTTCGTTCTGGCACAAGCATTGGCGCAAATGTCAGCGAAGGTTCTTATGCTCAAAGTCGTGCCGATTTCATTAACAAGATGAATATAGCTTTGAAAGAAGCCGCTGAATCTGAATATTGGATTACCCTGTTATATAAGTCGGAACTTATTGATCAAAAAGCCTACGATTCTTTAATATCAGATGTCAAACAAATTATTGGTACTTTGGTGAAAATAATAAACAGCACCAAGAAGGGGATAGAATAACCCTTTAACATTTTAACTCTTTAACATTTTAACATAAATGAAGTGTGATATTATCCTATGTGGCGTTGGAGGACAAGGAATCCTTTCAATCGCCACTATCATTGGCGAAGCAGCCATGAACGAGAATCTATATATCAAGCAGGCCGAGGTACACGGCATGAGTCAGCGAGGCGGTGATGTGCAGTCAAATCTGCGTATCAGCTCCAATCCCATTGCCAGTGACTTGATAGCCAAAGGTGGAGCAGATGTTATCATCTCTATGGAGCCTATGGAGGCTCTGCGCTACCTGCCTTATCTGAACAAAGAGGGATGGATTATTACCTCCAGTGCCCCCTTTATCAATATCCCGAACTATCCTGATATTGAAGATATCAAGGCAGAACTGGCCAAGTTGCCCCACGTTATTGCCATCGACATAGAGCAGATCGCCAAGGACAACCAGGTACCCCGCTCTGCCAATGTAATCCTGTTGGGTGCTGCCCAGAAGGCTCTCGGCATAGATTACGCTACGTTGGAAAATGCTATCCGTAGCGTCTTTGGTCGTAAAGGCGATGCCGTAGTAGAAGCCAACATCAAGGCTTTGGCATTAGGACGTGAGGCGCAGAAGTAGTTGATGGTTTAGAGTTGAGAGTTTAGAGATATTTTAGAGATATGAAGGAAACTCCTATAAAGAAAGAAATTGTTGACGGATTGATTGCCCGAATGGGCATTCAGGACTTTGCCAAGGCTACTATCCGCGAGGTGAAGCAGGTAGCTGCTATGGCTGAGAAAGAATCTGGCGTTGAGTTTATAAAGATGGAGATGGGTATCCCAGGATTACCTGCTGCTCAGGTGGGTGTGGATGCACAGATCAAGGCATTGCAGGACGGTATTGCCCACTCTTACCCTGATATCCAGGGGTATCCCGAACTGAAGAAGCAGGCTTCGCGCTTTGTGAAGGCTTTCATCGGGGTGGACATCGCTGCCGAGGGTTGTGTGCCCGTTACTGGCTCTATGCAGGGAACATTCGCATCTTTCCTGACTTGCTCTCAAGCCAGCAAGCAGAAAGACACCGTACTGTTCATCGACCCTGGTTTTCCCGTCCAGAAGATGCAGCTGCAGGTGCAGGGTGTGAAGTACGAGACGTTTGATGTCTATGACTTCCGTGGTGAGAAACTGCGTGCCAAGCTGGAGAGCTATCTGGCAAAGGGCAACATCTGCGCCATTGTCTATTCCAATCCCAACAACCCTTCGTGGGTATGTCTGACGGAAAGCGAGCTGCAGACGATAGGCGAGTTGGCTACTCAGTACGATACCATCATCATGGAGGACTTGGCTTACTTTGCTATGGACTTCCGCCAGGATCTGAGCGTGCCTTTTGAGCCTCCCTATCAGCCTACCGTTGCCCGCTATACTGATAACTATATGCTGCTCATCAGCGGCTCTAAGGCATTCAGCTATGCTGGCGAGCGTATCGGTGTGGTATGCATCAGCGATAAACTGTTCCATCGTCATTACGACGACCTGGCTGCCCGTTACGAGGGTCTTCCCTTCGGATTGGTATTCAGCACCCGTATGCTCTATGCCCTGAGCAGCGGTACCAGTCACTCTGCACAGTATGCGCTGGCCGAGATGTTCCGTGCTGCCTGCGATGGCGAGTATCGTTTCCGCGACGATATCAAGGTTTATGGCGAGCGTGCCAAGAAACTGAAGGAAATCTTCTGCAAGCATGGTTTCTACGTAGTATATGACAAGGACGGAGACCAACCCGTGGCTGACGGATTCTACTTCACCATCGGTTACCCTGGCATGACCAGCGGACAACTGGCACGCGAGCTGATGTACTATGGTGTCAGCGCCATTTGCTTGATTACCACAGGTTCACATCAGGAAGGTTTGCGTGTATGCACCTCTTTTGTAGAGGACCATCAGTACGCCCAGTTGGAAGAACGCATGCAGATATTCGAAGAAAATAACTAGTAGTCCCTCTCCCCCCGGGGGGAGGGCTCTTTTTTTAATCATTAACTAACAACACAACAATGAAACAAAAAAAGTTTTTCGTGAAGGCTACGCTGGCTGTGGCTCTGGCCATCTTCAGCAGCACGGCGGCCATGGGACAAGAGACGGTGAAGGCTGATTCTGCCAAGACCTCTGTCCTGGAGAAGAAATGGGTGAAGGACCTTGCCAGCCGTATTCAACTGCATGGCTATGCCCAGGGTGGTTACAACTACACACATCAGGGCGGTGCCGACAAAAACACCTTTGAGCTGAAACGCGTTCTCTTCTGGGCGAATGCCCAAATCACCGACCGCTGGTCGTTTCTATTCATGCACGACTTCTCGAGTGTC
>DLBF01000098.1:0-1636 GCA_002494215.1 Prevotellaceae bacterium UBA7028 | reverse complement strand
ATTCTACACAGACTTTCGCATCACTAAGAACAAGGCCCTTACCGTCCGCATCGGCCAGTTCAAGAATGGTCTGTCACTCGAGAATCCCCTATCTCCCACTTCTATGGAGGCCGTTGATGTCTATTCCGAAGGCGTTACCTACCTGACCGGTTGCGGTAGCGACCCCCTGATGGGCGTTCAGTACGGTCGTGACCTGGGACTTTCTCTGTTCGGCGAAACCAACAACGGCAAACTGTACTATGAGTTGGAGGTGATGAACGGACAGGGTATCAACAAGAAGGACGGTAACAACTTCAAGGATATCATAGCGCGTCTGGAATACCGCCCTGTTGCGGGCCTGAACCTGGTGGCAACGGGTCAGATAGGTCGCGGACACAATATCCTGACCGACGGCAAGACGTCTGTCTATAATCCTGCTATCCTGAACGGGGAGGATTATAAGCGCAACCGTTGGACACTTGGTTTTGACTATAAATGCAAGGCGTTCAAGGCTCACGGCGAATACCTGGAGGGTATCGACGGCGATGCGGTAAGCAGGGGCGGCTATCTGACAAGTGCCATACCCCTGGGTACACCCAAGCTGGAGCTGGTGAGCAGTTACGATTACTTCAACTTTAATACATCCCTGGGAATGAACCAGCACAAGGCGATAGCTGGACTTCAGTATTGGTTCTACAAGAAGTGCCGTGTTCAGGTGCAGTATGTTTACAAGAGTGCCTACGTGGCAAATAATGCATTCGTCAAGGACGATAGCCATGCTGTAATGTGCCAGCTGCAGGTGAGATTTAATTAAAAGCCTCACCCCCGTCCCCTCTCCTGTGGGCGAGGGGTGAAATGTTCAATTTTCAATGTTTAATTTCCAATGATTATAAAAGTTCTTTTAACCATAATATTCTTGGTTGTAATGGTTGGTGTGGGAATCTATTCCCGCAAGCAGGCCAGTAGTGTTGACGGATTTGTGTTGGGCGGACGTGCCGTAGGTCCCTGGCTGACGGCTTTCGCCTTCGGAACCAGCTATTTCTCGGCTGTGGTATTCGTGGGGTATGCCGGTCAGTTCGGTTGGAAGTACGGACTCTCCAGTGCCTGGATAGGCATAGGCAATGCCGTTATAGGCTCGCTCCTGGCATGGATTATCCTGGGCAGGCGTACCAAACTAATGACCCAGCATATCGAGAGTCGCACGATGCCCGATTTCTTCGGTACCCGTTTCAACGACCAGGGCTTGCGTGTGGCCGCCTCCATCATTGCTTTCGTGTTCCTGATTCCTTATACAGCAGGTGTGTATAGCGGTATCTCACGACTCTTCGAGATGGGCTTTGATATCCCCTACGAATACTGTGTCATCATCATGTCCATCTTGACGGCTGTCTATGTTATCATCGGTGGCTACAAGGCAACGGCCATGAACGACTTCATTCAGGGTATCATCATGCTCTTCGGTATTGTGGCAGTTATCGTTGCTGTGCTGAATGCGCAAGGTGGATTGACTGCGGCTGTTGAGAAGCTGGCTGTCATTCCCTCTGATGCTAATCCTGCTGTGAATGGCGGTTTCGCATCGTGGTTCGGACCTGACCCCTGGGGATTGCTGGGCGTGGTTATCCTGACGTCCTTAGGTACGATGGGATTGCCCCAGATG
>DLBF01000031.1:19062-21432 GCA_002494215.1 Prevotellaceae bacterium UBA7028 | reverse complement strand
CGAGGGGCGAAGAGCCCTCAAGAGACATCTGCGTAAGATCTGCCTCAGTGGGTGTCAAGAGCGGATTGTACCTGATGCCGGTAACTACCTGTAGGGGTATACTTGCCGAATGTAGGCAATGTAGGTTTGCTCTCCTTTTTGATTCTATATCTCATATTATTCTGATTCTTTACGTTTGCGGATTTTGAGCGCAAAAATACATATTTTCTAGAGAAAATAGAAATTTTTCTAGAGAAAATGATTTTTGAGCATCTTCAGCACATTTTTTCCAGTGATTTTTCATAAAAAAGCCTACATGCCTACACAAAATCGCTGGAAAACCGCATGGTTATCGGGATTATTACGTTCGCAAGCCTACACGAAGCCTACACGATGCCTACATCAGCCTACATGATTATGGGGCCAATTGGCTTACTTGCAGAAACCATTTAGCCTGTTTGTAAAACGTATGCCTATTGACTGTTATGAAATTCTCTAGAGAATTTTCTGCTATGTAACGTGCAAGCGATTGCTATTCAACCTGAATACTGCAAAATTCTCTAGAGAATTTCTTTGCTTGCAGGAAGCAGAATACATGCAAATGCGCTAATTGATTCTCGTCAGCACGCTGTAAAGCCTCAAAATCGTGTAGGCTGATGTAGGCATCGTGTAGGCTTTGTGTAGGCTTGAAGGAGCAAGAAACGCGATAACCATCGTGGCTGAAAGGCAAAATCGTGTAGGCATGTAGGCTGAAAGGCAAATTTTGAAAAAAAAAATTTGAAAAAAGCGATTTGTAAAACGAGAAAACAGGAGTAGGAAGAATTGCGTAATTCAATATTTTTTTGTACCTTCGCAGGATTTTTGACCATTATTCACAACATATATGAAGGTAACAGTTTTAAAGAAGAAAGGTAAGAAGGAAGTTATTAACCGTTTTGAGCTGAACGACCTGGCAGCAGCCATCAAGAGCGGTCAGATGATGCATACCGTAAAACATACCAGAGAGATTTATCATCTGATGAATCCGCACCGGTTGGCAGACGGACAGGTATCCACCCAATGGGAAGGGGGCGTAAAGCTGCCGCGCATCTGCTTTGCCGCCGACTACCAGACCCAGAAAGGCAAATGGAGAATGATTGACTATAACGGGCTGGTGGTGCTGGAGGTGAATGACCTGCAGACGTACGAAAAGGCTGTAGAGGTACGTGAGCTTGCCAAGAAACTGCCCGAGACCATGCTTTGCTTTCTGGGCGGCTCAGGAAGGAGCGTGAAGATTGTCTGCCGGGGCGAATTATACGGAGGCGGTCTGCCCAAGGAGGAGGAGCAGATCCGTCAGTTCCACCTTAATATATATAATACGGCTCGCAGCGCCTATCAGAACCAGTTCAACTTCGACATAGAATTCCTGGAGCCCCGCCTGGACAGAACGGTCTATATGAGTGCCGACCCTGAGACGGGATTCAACCCCGATGCCCGTCCGTTCTATGCCGACACCCGTCATCATGCCCTACCCCAGCCCGTTTCCATAAGCAGGGAGGAAGACCGTCTGATGCCTGGCCGGACCGTTACCAGAACCTATCACCTGAACTGGACCTTCATAGTGGAACAGGTAATGGGACATTATTTTGAGCTGCCCGACGAGGACAGAGAGGCTACCCTGCTGATGCAGATTGCCTCGATGTGTCTGGACCAGGGTATTCCCAAGGCTCATGCCAAAGGCATGACCATGCTGCACCCCGTACTGAACCGGGACAAGTTGCTGGTAGAGATGATTTTCCAGAACGTCTATAGCGTAGCCGAGCAGGAGGAGTGGCGCAAGAAGCATAAAATCAGGCCCTTGAAGAGCGTGCCGGAAGATACCATTCAGGCTATGAAGACGGAGATTTTCCTGAACTCGAACTACGAGATGCGCAAGAACCTGCTGACGGGCGTTGCCGAGTATCGCGAGAAGTTCAGTGACGACCAGCGCTTTAAACCTCTGACAGAGGAAGTCCGGAACGACATGACGCTGAGAGCCACCGAGTTAGGTCTGAAATCATGGGACCGCGACGTGAACCGTTTTATTGACTCTACACGCATTGAGCAGTTTGACCCCGTCAACACCTGGCTGGACAAACTGCCTAAGTGGGACGGAAAGGACTATATAAAGGAACTGGCTGCCCGTGTGCCCAACAACCAGCCGAACTGGGAGAAGTACCTGAGATACTGGCTCATAGGAATGGTGGCGCAATGGCGCGAGAGCGACAAACAGCTGTCCGGCAATGCGTTAACACCGCTGCTGATAGGCCGCCAAGGTTGCGGAAAATCGCGTTTCTGCAAGATTCTGCTGCCAGAGGAGTTGCGCGACTATTACAACGATAAGATCAACTTCAAGAACGAGTTCGACCTGAA
>DLBF01000031.1:0-18983 GCA_002494215.1 Prevotellaceae bacterium UBA7028 | reverse complement strand
ATCAACATCGATGAGTTCGACAAGACAACCGGTTCGCAGCAGATTGTGCTGAAGTACCTGTTGTCATCAAGCGACGTCAAGTTCCGTCCGCCCTATGGCAAGACCATCAAACAGTTCAGGCGTTATACCTCCTTCATCGGAACCACCAACCAGATGAAGCCGCTGGTGGATCCGACGGGAAGCCGCCGTTTTGTCTGCGTCGGAGTCAATGGCAACATCAACTTCGAGGACAATATCTGTCACGAGCAGCTCTATGCCCAAGCCCTTCATCTGTTTAATAAGGGGGAACGTTTCTGGCTGAACGACAACGAGATAGCCATACTGATAAAGGAGAACGAGCCCTTCCAGCGGCTGAATGACCTGGTGGAGATGATTGGCGAGAGCTTCCGTTGCCCCAAGGAAAATGAGCAGGCCCGCTGGTGGAGCCTGGGCGACATCAGCCAGCTCCTAGCCCGTCGCTACCCCAACTTCGATCCCGAAACGCCCTTCCAGAAAATAGGCTCCACTCTGAATGACGTTCAGTTCAACTTCAAGAGCAAGCGTAAGGCCCAGCACATGGAATACTGGCTAATCGAGAAATAAGGCAACATGTAACACGGAAGGGCATAATAGGCACACCCCCATGCGACATTTATGGATTTCTTTCCATAATGATTGTGGGCGGGTCGACAGCCCCTCCATAGTAGGAAAACGTGGGTGGAATCCTTAAAAGGGATGCAGAAAGACGTTAGAATCCGGCAGGTTAAGGTAAAAAAAACGTGAAAAATTTGGTACAACCGCAAAGAAACTTTACTTTTGTTGGAAATATACGTTAAATTAACACAGGAAAAAACATGAAGGATTTCTTTAAGTATGTATTGGCAACGGTAGTAGGCTTAGTGCTGACAAGCATCGTCATGACTATTATCTGCATTGTTTCTATGGCCGGCATGATTGCCAGCGAGAATATGAGTGAGCCTGTTAAAGAAAACTCTATCTTACGCATAAAGCTACAAGGTTCCATATCAGAAAAAGGGGAGGACAGCAACCCCTTGGCATTCCTTACCGACGGAGAAGTGCAGCAGATAGCATTGGACGAGGCATTGGATGCCCTGAAGAAGGCTGCCAAGAACAAGAACGTGAAAGGCATCTATCTGGAAGGTGGTATCTTGGCTGCCACGCCTGCCGAACTGCAGGAGCTACGCCAGGGACTTGTTGAATTCAAGAAGAGCGGCAAGTGGATTGTCTCTTATGCCGACCACTATTCCAGAGGCGCCTACTACCTGTGTTCTACAGCCGACAAGGTGTACCTGAACCCTTACGGCATGCTTGACTGGAGCGGTATGTCCAGCCAGCCCATTTTCTATAAGGGCCTGTTGGAAAAGGTAGGTGTGAAGATGCAAGTCTTCAAGGTTGGAACCTATAAGAGTGCCGTAGAGCCGTATATCTGCGACCAGATGAGCGATGCCAACCGCGAGCAGGTTACCAGTTTCCTGGGTAGTATCTGGGAGAATATGCTGAAGGATGTTGCCAAGAGCAGAAAGATAAAGGTGGAGGCGCTGAACAGCCTTGCTGACAGCCTGACCATACTGGCTGACCCGCAGGCCAGCGTGAAAGGAGGCTTGGTTGACAAACTCTGCTACAAAAGCGAAGTGAAGGAAGCGCTGAAGAGACGCCTGAAACTGGAGGATGATGACAAACTGACCTTCACCACACTGAGCGATGTGGCTAACGCCGAGAACCTGAACGAAAAGGTGGACGAGGAGATTGCCATCTACTATGCATACGGCGAGATCGTTGACGACCGTGCCAACGGCTTCAACCAAGATCATTGCATCACCGCAAAGGAGATGACCATGGATTTGCAGAAGTTGGCCAACGACGACGATGTAAAGGCTGTAGTTATCCGCGTGAACAGCCCTGGTGGCTCCGCCTATGCCAGCGAACAGATTTGGCACGAGATTGAACTGCTGAAGGCCAAGAAGCCCGTAGTAATCAGCATGGGCGGTATGGCTGCCAGCGGCGGCTACTACATCAGCTGCGGTGCCAACAAGATTTTTGCCGAGCCAACAACGCTGACGGGCAGCATTGGCATCTTCGGAATGATTCCAGATGCCAGCGAACTGCTGACAAAGAAACTCGGACTCACCTTCGACGTAGTAAAGACCAACGCTCTGAGCGACCTCGGTAGCACAGGACGTCCCTTCAACGAGACTGAATGCAACCTGATGCAGGCTTATGTCAATAAGGGCTACGAGCTCTTCACCGGCAGAGTAGCAGGCGGAAGAGGTATGGCTCAGGATAGCGTTAAGGCTATTGCAGAGGGTCGTGTATGGACTGGCGAGCAGGCTCTGAAGTTGGGTTTGGTTGACAAACTGGGCAACCTGGACGACGCCATAAAGGCTGCAGCAAAGATTGCCAAGGTCGAGAAGTACACCACAGCCAAGTACCCCGATGTTGAGCCTTGGTACGTAGGTCTGCTGAACAAGAACAGCAACGACTATATGGAGAGCCATATGCGTGCTTTGCTGGGCGATTACTACAGCAGCTTCAGCCTGATACTCAACATCAAGAACCAGAACCCCATTCAGGCACGTATTCCCTTTGAACCGAACATTCGATAAATTGAAAAGCCTCTCCCCCCGCCCTCTCCGAGAGAGAGGGAGCTAAACTTGGGGAGTAGAGATTAAACTTTAGACTTTAGAGAATTAAGATGGAAGGAAACTTGATTAAGATAAATGAATGGTTACTGCCGCTGAGCTGGCTCTACGGAGTGGGCTCGGACTTCCGTAACATGCTCTTTAATACAGGCATCCTTTCGTCTAAAAGCTATAGCATCCCTATCATCAGTGTGGGTAATATCACGGCCGGCGGAACGGGCAAGACGCCTCACATCGAGTACCTGATCCGCCTTCTGTCGGAGAGATATAGAGTTGCCGTACTGAGTCGCGGATACAAAAGACGTAGCCGTGGATATGTGTTAGCCCAACCTGACACGCCAATGGAAATGATTGGCGACGAGCCCTGGCAGATAAAAGAGAAATTCCCCCAGGCGTATGTCGCCGTTGACACCAACCGCAGACATGGCATAGAAAGGCTGATGACCGACCAGAAGACACGCGATGTGCAGGTTATCCTTCTGGATGACGCCTATCAGCACCGTTATGTCACCCCTGGAATAAACATCCTGCTGATAGACTATCATCGTATGATAACAGAGGACCGTCTGTTGCCAGCAGGGCGACTCAGAGAGCGTGTATCCAACAAGATAAGGGCCAACATGGTGATTGTAACCAAATGTCCCCGCAACCTGACGCCCATAGGCTACCGCGTGGTGCAGCAGTCCTTGCATCTGAAGCCTTACCAGAGCCTGTTCTTCAGCACCTTCAAGTACGGAAACCTGAAGAAGCTGTTCACCAAAGGCGAAATGCCATTGGAACAAATCAGAAAGGACAGCATGCATGTGTTACTGGTAACCGGCATTGGCAACCCACAGCAGATGGAGCAGGACATGAGAAAGTTTGCGCAGTACGTTACCCCGCTCTCCTACTCCGACCATCACTATTTCACGCCACAAAACGTAGAAGAGATAAACAATGCGGCATTAAAGATTCCCAAACCTATGATTGTTGTCACAACCGAAAAGGACGCGCCCCGACTAAAGAACATGCAAGGGTTCAACGAGGTTGTCCGTGACAATTTGTACGTGTTCCCTATTGAGATTGAGATTCTAAAAGAAAAAGAAACCACCCTTAATGAACAGATCATAAACTATGTACACAAAAATTCTTGAAACAGCAGCTTGGGTGAAAGAGAGAATGCCCAACAAGCCAGAGACAGCCATTATACTGGGAACAGGCTTAGGACGCCTGTCTGAAAAGATAGAGAAAACCCTATGCATACCCTATAGTTCCATCCCCAACTTCCCCGTATCGACCGTTGAGGGACATAGCGGCCAGCTTATCTTCGGTAAACTGGGCGGAAAGGATATCATGGCTATGGATGGCCGGTTCCATTATTATGAAGGTTATAACATGAAGGAAGTAACCTTCCCCATCAGGGTAATGTACGAACTGGGTATCAAAACGCTGTTCGTCAGCAATGCCGCCGGAGGCACCAACCCCAGTTTCCGCATTGGCGACCTGATGATTATCACGGATCACATCAACTACATGCCCGAGAATCCCCTATACGGACCCAATATTCCAACAGGCCCCCGCTTTCCTGACATGGGCGAGACATACGACCCCGAGTTGGTGGAATTGGCAGATGCCATTGCCAGCGAGAACAAGATCAAAGTTAAGCACGGCGTATATCTGGCAACACAAGGTCCCACCTACGAGACACCTGCAGAATACCGCATGTTTGCCCACTGGGGTGCTGATGCCGTAGGTATGAGTACCGTTCCCGAGGTTATTGTAGCCCACCACTGCGGCATTCGCTGCTTTGGCGTCAGCATCATCACCGACCTGGGCGTGAACGGCAAGATTGTCAAGGTCACCCACGAGGATGTTCAAAAGGCAGCCAACGAGGCTCAGCCCAAAATGGCAGCCCTTATGGAGGAAATGATTAGGAGAAGTTGAGAGTGAAGAATGAAGAATGAAGAGTGAAGAGTGAAGAATCTTGGGAGCTACCGCGATATTCTATAGTCTTCAAGCTCTAAACTGACTCTAAACTATAAACATTAAACTATAAACTATTTATAATTGGAAATATCTGAATTGGGAGAGTTTGGCCTGATACGGCGACTCACAGAAAATCTGAATAACGAAAACCCTGGCACCCAGAAGGGTGTAGGAGATGACTGTGCAGTACTGAAACCCACAGAGGGTGCACAGACATTAGTGACCACCGACTTGCTGATGGAAGGCGTTCACTTCGACCTGATGTACGTACCCCTGAAGCATCTGGGATACAAGGCCGTTATGGTCAATCTGAGCGATATCTACGCCATGAACGGCACGCCCCGCCAGATAACAGTCAGCCTGGCAGTAAGCAAGAAGTTCACGGTAGAAGATATAGAGGAACTTTACGCCGGCATGAAACTGGCTTGCGAGAAACACCATGTAGATATCGTTGGCGGAGATACCACCAGCAGCCTTACAGGTTTGGCTATCAGCATCACAGCCATCGGAGAGGCTCTGCCTGCTGACATCGTCTATAGAAACGGAGCCAAGGAAACAGATTTAATTTGCGTCAGCGGCAACTTAGGTGCATCTTATATGGGCCTGCAATTGCTGGAACGCGAGAAGGCTGTATATGATGCCCAAGTTCAAAGTTCCAAGTCCAAAAATCAAAATCCAAATATTAAGGACGACTTCCAGCCAGACTTCTCGGGCTATGAGTACCTCTTGGAAAGGCAACTGAAGCCAGAAGCACGCAGAGACATCATAGAAGCACTGGCAAAGGCCAACATACACCCTACCAGCATGATGGACATCAGCGACGGGCTAAGCAGCGAGCTTATGCACATCTGTACACAGAGCAAGGTTGGCTGTCGTGTGTACGAGGACCGCATACCCCTTGACTACCAGACTGCCGCCATGGCCGAAGAGATGAATATGAATGTTACCACCTGTGCCCTGAACGGCGGAGAGGACTACGAGCTACTCTTTACCGTCCCCCTGTCGGACAACGATGCCATAAACAAAATAGAGGACGTAAGGGTTATAGGATACATCACCAAAGAAAGCCTGGGCAAGGTTCTCATCTGTCGCGATGGTAGCGAATTTGAGCTGAAAGCACAAGGTTGGAATCCTCTTCAGTAAATTTCAACACCTATTCCTTGGAAGTTAAGCAAAAAAACACTACCTTTGCACTCGCTTTCAAAGAAGAGGCATGGTGCCATAGCTCAGTTGGTAGAGCAAAGGACTGAAAATCCTTGTGTCCCCGGTTCGATTCCTGGAGGCACCACACAAACAAGATTAAAACTCCAGATAAGGCTGGAGTTTTTCTATTTTTAGGGGTGTAAAGCCCTCAAGCCCCCTCAAGTCTTCAATTCCTTTCAGATTGTTATGTGCCTTGCGGTATTCCACAATGGCACGAGCCTGATAGAATGTGATATAGGGATGATTCATCAGCCGTTGCAGGGACAGCTTGTTCACATTCACCTTTCTTACAGGCGCGTCTTCCTTAACCCTTACCCATTGCAGTATATCATCAGGCATATCGCAGGCCTCCATCACTTGCTCGGCACGGATAAAGCCACCCAACATGCGGCGATATTCCACAATTTTCTTCGACCTATACTCGCCAATACCAGGAATACGCATCAGCTCGGCACTATCTGCTGTATTGATATCCACAAGGGTAATGGCCCCGAACTTACGAGGATGCTTCACAACAGAATCATTTTTCTGCGGGGTAGATGCAAGCTCCGTATTCTCTGGGGCTGAGGAAGACCTGACAGCATAGGAAGGACGTTTCTCGCCCTCATCTATATACTGGAACTGACGGGCTATTCTCACCTGCGGACCTAAGCGCTCCCACAGCTCATACGTCATGCCAGGGAGCCGTTTAAAATCCTCGGGCGTATGATACCTGCCATGCTTAGCCCTGTACTTATAGATAGCTCGTACTTGCCAAGGAGCCAAACCAAGGCGTAACAGCGTAGTGCTGTCAGCCGTATTGGGATCAAAGGGAAAGGTTTCCACCTTCTCCTCTGCTACAGCATAGGTGACAGTATGGGCCTGCTTCTTTTGCTTAGGAAAAGCCAGTTCTGTCTCGTGCACAAATTCCTTTTTGGGTTTATGCCACGAGAATACACACACGCCTATTACAACAAGGATTATCAACCATTCTAACACCAGAAGGCCCCTACGAGCCGAATTGGACAAGAAAGGCAGACGGCGCTTCATCCTAACAACTCATTAATGAAGATAAGTGCTATGGCTATAGGCACAACATACCTGACAAGGAAGATATAGAAACGGAACAGACGGAAAGGAACTGTTCCACCGTTTGTCAGTTCGCTGTGGACCAATTTTCTATCCAGATACCATCCAACAAAAAGACAGATGATAAGGCCGCCAGCAGGCATGATAATCTTTGAGGCACAGAAGTCAAAAAGCCCAAAGATGGTCAGCCCAAAGATGGTAAAGTCGCTTAGCACACCAAAGGAAAGACTGCACAGTACGCCCAAAGCCATACAACTGGCCGACACCATAGCAGAAGCTTTCTTGCGAGGAATACCCCAAGACTCTATCACATAGGCCGTCACCGACTCGTGCAAAGACATGGCACTTGTCAGGGCTGCCAACAACAACAGCATATAGAAAAGCCCAGAGAAAAGATAGCCCAAAACAGGCACACCATGAAAGGCAGTATTAAAGACATGGGGCAAAGTCACAAAGACCAGACCAGGTCCTTCATCAGGACTCACATTCGGCACGCTAAAAACGGCGGGGAAAATAATAAAGCCACTCAGCACAGCCACAAAAGTATCTATGGTACATACGCTGAAGGCAGTCTTCACTAGCTTAGTATCCGAAGTGAAGTAAGAGGCATAGGTACACAGGCATCCCATAGCCAGACTTAACGAGAAGAAGGCCTGTCCCATTGCGCTCAATACCACACTGGCTGTAACCTTGCTAAAGTCGGGCTTCAGTAGGAATCGTAACCCCGTTCCAGCACCAGGCATGCCAAAGGAACATACCACAAGGATGCCTATTATCAGTAGCAACATGGGCATCATAATCTTAGAGAAACGTTCAATACCCGACTGTACACCACGAGCAATCACCAGATGCGTCATTGCCATAAAGACAACAGCATATAGAAGAGGTATGAAGGGCTCCGATACAAATGAATTAAAGTAAGCCGAGTAGTCCTGATTAGACAACAAAGCACCTCTCAGAGACTGCACCAGATAATATAACGTCCAACCGCTGATGACTGTATAGTATGACAAAATCAGAAACGCAACGAATACACCAGCTACACCCTCTATACGCCACCATTTGCCAGGAGCCAACTTCGAAAAGGCTGAGATAGTATTAGCATGAGTGTGACGACCTATCAGAAACTCGCTCATCATAACAGGAACGCCTACGCCCAGCACACACAACAGGTATATAAGGATAAAAGCGGCACCACCATTGTTACCCACCTCTGTGGGGAAGCGCCACACATTTCCCAACCCCACGGCACTGCCAGCTGCAGCCAGCACCACACCTAACTTACTGGTAAAATTCTTTCTTGTTTCCGCCATTCTTAATTAAACAGTTTTGCCACCTCGTTCAGGAAAACCATCCCAACGCCAATGGGTGCTACCCATCTTATCAGGAAAATAAGTCCTCTCAAGCCTCTAACCTTCAGCGTTCCGCAATTGGTCAGTTCGTCCGTCAACAGTTTACGATCCAAGTACCAACCAGCAAACAAAGATATGAATATACCGCCTATAGGCATAATAAACATAGCTGTTATAAAGTCGAACCAGCTAAAGACTGTCATCCCCGCCAAAGTGTAGTCCTTCCATGGTCCAAACGACAAAGAACAGGCTGTCCCTAATACCATATAGACCAATGTTACCAATGTAGCAGCCTTTTTCCTGGCGAGGCCATAATGCTCGCTCACAAAAGCCGTACATATCTCGTGCATAGAAATACTGCTGGTAAGGGCTGCCAACAAGAGAAGCAGGTAGAACAACGAAGAGAATATGTAGCCCAACAGAGGCATCTGCGCAAAAGCACTACTGAACACATGGGGTAAGGTTATAAATACCAAGCCAGCTCCTGCATCAGCCTGTACACCTTCCACACTAAAGACCGCAGGGAAAATGATAAATCCGCTTACGATGGCTACCATCGTATCAATAGCGCAAACATTAGCGGCAGAACCTGCCAGATTCATATCCTTGTTGAAATATGAAGCGTATGTAGCCATACAACCGATACCTACACTCAACGAGAAGAAGGCCTGCCCCATTGCGCTCAATACCACGTGAGGTGTTACCTTGCTAAAATCGGGCTGTAGAAGGAAACGTATACCTTCTGCAGAGCCTGGCATACTCAGCGAGCAGCCCACCAATATCACGATAATTACCAACAGTAAGGGCATCATCAGTTTAGAGTACTTCTCTATTCCTCCCTTGATACCACGAATCACCACAAGATGAGTCAGTAACAAGAACAAGACCATATAAAGAATGGGGCTCCAAGGATTAGAAACAAAGTTGTTGAATGTCTGCGCAGGGTCAGTTCCGCTTATGCGGTGCGCCAAAGCATCTACAGTATATTTCAGCGTCCAGCCAGCCACAACCCCATAGAAAGAGAGCACCAGCACGCCTCCCAACACGCCCAAGAATCCGATGATCATCCACCATCTGGCCGGAGCCAGTTTGCGAAAAGCATGAACAATATTGGCACCCGATGAGCGGCCAATCACGAACTCGCTCACCATAACAGGCAAGGCCAGGAAAAGCACAAAAGCTATATAAACCAGAATAAAAGCAGCGCCACCGTTCTGCCCCACCTCAGTAGGGAAACGCCAGATATTGCCCAAACCGACAGCACTTCCTGCCGAGGCCAATACGACTCCCAGTTTGCTACCAAAACTGCCTCTTTTCTCCATCTTTTACAATAAAAACACTGAAAACCAACGACAAAAACCGCGCAAAAGTACAAAGTTTTTTGTAATTTTGCAACATAATCACCTGGTTTACTTACAAAATGGAAAGAAAGTTTATCCACAAATACCCCCTATCGCTATTCACCGCCTGCGTTATAATATGCCTGTCATTGTTCCCTATTCCAGAAATTCCGCAGGCCGAAGACGTGCCGTTTATAGACAAATGGACACACATGGTGATGTATGGTAGCTTCTGCCTGATTATCTGGTTTGAATACTTGCGGAATCACAAGACCATTAACACCGTTAGAATTACCCTCTTTGGATACCTCTGCCCCATTACAATGAGCGGACTTTTGGAACTTGCACAGGAATACCTAACCACGTGTCGCAGCGGAGAATGGCTTGATCTCTTGGCTAATAGCACGGGAGCCACGATTGCATACCTTATTGGCTGGGCTTTTAGACGCAAAAATTGAGTAAAAGAACAGATTCCCTTTGTCTGTATAAAAAAAATAAGGTACATTTTTGCACATACGAAAGAAAATCCTATATTTGCATCGTTTTTTGTAAAAAGAATTGCAACAGAATAATCTTAAATCTATGAATCACAACGCATTTAAATGTGTACTATGGGGGCTAGCCATACTTTCCGCAGTAACGGCAGGAGCCCAAGAGTACGAGTCAGAACTCCAAGTATGGGACCCTCTTGACGAAAGCGAGACCACATACTGGTATCGTATTTGTAGCGCTTTGCCCGAGTTGGAAGGGTATGCCGTCACGGACTATAGCGAAGAGGACGACATCTACCCCCTACAGTTGCTTCAGACAGAGGAGAAGGACTACAGAAGTCAATGGAAACTGGCAGCCGGAGCTGAAAACAAAGTAATTTTGGTTAACAGAGCTACTGGGCAGGAAATAGACGGATGCTCGTTGGACATGGGCAGCTGCAATGTCACACAGATTATGCCCGCAGGAATCACAACTGGCTTTGTCATTACAGCATTAGGAAATAACGCATTCTCACTTCAAAGCGTTGAGGACGACGGCATTAACCGTTGTCTTGCCGTGGCAGACGTTGACAGCGCTCCAATTAGTTACCCTACCGAGAACGAGAGCACGTCTGCCATAGGATGGAAGTTTATTACAATGGAGATTTCTGGATGGGACGGCATTGAATCAGCCAAGCCAAGCAAGACCAGCATTCGCATCTCTGGCAAGCGCATAAGCGTCAGTGGTGTAACAAAATGGCAATTGTTTAATGCTCAGGGCGAGGAGATGCCACGCACCACCCGTCTGGCAGCTGGCATTTACATGGTAAAATTGCCCGGAAAAACCGTAAAAGTATTGATTCAGTAAATGAAGAACTAAAGTATGAAAACGATGAAAAAAAATATACTTCTTTTCGCAACCATGCTCATGGCCCCATGGTCAATGTTCAGTATTCAATGTTCAACAATCTGGGCGCAGACTTACGTCGTAAGTTCATTAGCTACCCCCGGTGCTGCCACCTTTAAGGCAGACGAGATTAAGGACGGGGTTATTACCCTGCCATTTACCATGACGCCCAAGAAGATTACTATTGAAACCAATCAAGACGTTTCAGTAAAGACCGGCGCCATGTGGTTAAGAGCTTCATTCATGAACGGAGCGCTAACCTTGATGCCAACAGCCAACAGTGGAGACGAACCTCGCGTCACCACCCTTACCATCACCAGCAAGGACTTCCGCCCTCTGATTTTAACCGTTAAGCAGGAGGCACGTTTGGCCTTTGCCGTTATATCAGACACCCACGTGGGTAACAACTACGGCGGGAAATACGCAGAGAAGGTTTCGAATACACTCCAGAGACTGACGAGCAAGACCAAACTCGATGCCCTGGCAGTCGTGGGTGACCTCACCGACCATGGTGACACCAACCAATACACAGAGTTTGTGCAACTTTTTGGCAACGACGAAAACTTCATCAACCCAGTAGACAACTTTCTCTTCACAATGGGCAACCACGACAACTACAATAGTAATGGTCAGACAAACTACAAAAACGGACTGAGAAAGTTCAACGAGAACAAGGCATACCCCCTCGACCAATATGTTCTTATCAAAGGTTATCCTTTTATTTTGATAAGTGTTCGTGGTGGTGCCAATAACGATGATAATGAAGCAAATGGCACAGCATCCTACCCGAGTTCCGTGGTGGTAACCCTGAAGAATTACCTCAAACGGGCAGCAGAAGATGCCCCCGGTAAGCCCATCTTTGTGTTTACTCATGTTCCTCCCCGCTGGACATGCTTTAGTTCGTGGGGCGAAATTGAAGGCGCAGCCTGGGCAATGAAGGTCCTTAACCCTGTCCTGAACGAATACCCACAGGCTGTGGTCTTTGCAGGTCATAGCCATTATCCCCTTGGCGATCCTCGTAGTATTCATCAGGGTGCCAACCCTAATAGTACACGTAATAACTACTACACCTCTATCAATACTGCCAGCGTCACATATTCTGAGATTAACCCCGGAGCAGTCGAAGCAGGCATACATCCCGAAGGTTTCAAGGACGTCACCGAAGGTATGATTCTAATGGAGCAACCTAACGGTGATATTGAGATACGTCGTTATGACACCTACCGTGATGTCGAGATAGACCCAGAGAATCGATGGGTACTTAAGGCTCCGTTTGATGGTAGCCAGTTCCAGTATGCCGACATCCGCGACAAAGACGACAATCCCAATAACATACCTTTACGCGACGGTCTGCCCGCCCCCGAATTTAACCCTGACATAGAACTCGGCATTAAGCCATCGGAAGATGACGTCAAGGTAACCTTCCCACAAGCTACCGACAACGAGTGCGTTTTCCGTTATAATGTTCGCATTATGAAAGGCAATAAGGTTGTTAAGAGTGCTTTTGTATTCTCTCAGTTCTACCTTACCACAGATATGCCAGAGGAACTTTCTTATACGGTAAACGGGCTAACTCCTAACACCGAATACAAGGTCGAGGTGATTGCCTACGACTCATGGGACAACCAGTCTGAGCCACTCACCGCCACCTTTACCACATTGAATGACGACCGTCCAGTTCCCGAGACCGTGGGATGTTGGACATTTGATGACACAAATAACCTATTAGCAGGCATAGGTACAGCTACACTGAAAGGTGCCAACATAGGAACAGGGGGTCTTGCCTTTGTTGACGACCTGGCCTCCATAGGCATTACACCTGTAGCAGGTCCTCTCGAAGGAAACGGAGCAATTACCATTCCAGTAAAATCTGGTCTTGCAATGGCAACTAAGCTTCAGGAAAAGAACCTCACCAACTACACACTGATGTTTGACATCTGCTCTACCCAGCTTAACGGATATACTGCATTATACCAGAACGATATTACAAACAAGAAAGACGGCAGTTTCTTTATTAACAACGGTGAATTAGGACTAAATTCCAGCGGACTGGGCTACGGAGGCAGCCTTACTTCTGGGAAGTGGCATCGTGTTGTCTTTGTAGTCAAGAACAATCTACCCACCATCTATCTTGATGGTCGCAAGGTTGGGCAGGCCTTGTTAGCAAATGCCACAAACTGGCAGATGGGCGCCGATGCACTCTTCTTCATCGATAATGACGGAGAGGAGCACGATATATCAACTTCAGAAATCCGTTTCTGGGACGAGCCCCTTAACAGCAAGCAGGTAACAAAACTTGGCACCGCCACAGGAGAGCCTGTTCAGGAAGAAAATCCGATTCCCGAAGCCATCGGCACATGGACTTTTGACAATACAGAAGACCTGATGCAAGGCACCGGCACAGCAACCTTGAAGGCTTCCAAACATACTAAGGGCAACGTAACAACAAAAGATAATCCTGCAGATGCAAGTATCACTGCTGTTGCAGGTCCCACGGAGAGCAATGGTGCCATTAACGTGCCTGTTGGCTCCAGCCTTATGATGACCTCTAACCTGGGCGTGGAAAGCATGAGCACCTACTCCATCCTTTGGGATGTCAGAGCCGGCAACTATTCCAGCTACATTCCACTCCTGCAAAACAATCTTAATGACAACAAGGATGGAAGCCTTTTCATTAACCAGAACATGGTAGGACTGAATTCCGGCAATCTGAAGTACAACGGCGAACTAACAAACGGCCATTGGTATCGTATCTTGTTCGTTGTGAAGAACAACTATGCTACCGTCTATGTGAACGGAGAGAAAGTTGGTTCCAGTACCATAGCTGTTGCACAACACTGGCAATTGACTACTGGTGCACTCTTCTTTGCTGACGACGACGGTGAAGAGAAAGCTATTGACACAGCAGAAATTCGTTTCTGGGACGTAGAACTTACCGCAGAACAAGTAAATAAACTTGGTGGTGTAAAATAACGAAAAAAACAAAAACCTTTGTGTATAACTAAAATCTATCAAAAAACAATTATGAGAAAAACAATCACATTCCTTTATTTGTTGCTGATGGCAATCACTATGTCAGCACAAACAACAGCGACTGTTGATGGCATCAAGTACATCCTTGATGGAAGTACAGCAACTGTTACGTATCCCAACGACAGCAGACCAGGGTCAAGCAATCCCAGCACTTACACTGGCAGCATCGTGATTCCTGCTACCATCAATTACGAAGGTACAGACTACAACGTAACAGCCATTGGCGAAAGAGCTTTCTATTCTGCAGAAATCTCTTCTATCTCATTGCCAGAAGGTCTGCTTACCATCGGCAAGAAATCCTTAATGGGATCAAAAATTACAGAACTTAATGTGCCCAACTCTGTAACAAAGTTAGAAGACGAAGCTGCAGAGAGCTGTTCTAATCTTAAAACCATCACTTTGGGCGAACACAGCGCTGACAAAAACTGGGGCGCATGGGTGTTCTGGCGTGCATCAGGTGGTTATGATGTCTATATGGTATGTGACATCAAACCCAGTCTATACGACAACCAGACCTTTGATGACAGCCATGCTTCCACCATTCATGTTAAGAAAGGTGCGTACGACAACTACATGGCAGACAGCAATTGGAGTATCTATAACATCGTGCCCGATATTGACGGCGACGTAACATTTATAGAGTTCACCGAAAACGGCATCAAATATAAGATGACTGCAGAAGATAAGGTTAGTGTTGTTTACCCAACAGACAGCAAGCCTGATTCTAACAATCCTAACACTTACGCAGGAGATATTGTGATTCCTGCACAAGTTACCCACGATGACAAGACTTACAATGTAACGAGCATTGGCAACTATGCCTTCCGCTATGCAGACATTACTTCAATCACTTTACCTGAGGGACTTGTTTCCATCGGCGAGGAAGCCATCTACAAAACCCTGATTACAGAGATAACCCTGCCCAACTCCCTTACCAACACGGGTAAATACGCTATGGGCTATAACTCCAAATTGAAAAAAATTACTGTGAATAGTAATGCAGAAACCAACAAATGGGGCAAATGGGTGTTCTGGCGTGCATCAGATGCATACGATGTATATATGATTTGTGACACGAAGCCCGAGGTACCCGACATCTACACCTTCGACAACGACTTCGCTTCCACCATACACGTCTATCCCTCTGTCTATATCGATTACAAGACCGATTATCATTGGAACTGCTACAAAATCGTTCCTGACTTAGTACAGGATATGACAAACGAGGAGCTTCAGAACGCCATCCAGACTTATAGCGCCAAGCTACCTGACGACGAGGAAGTAGGTACTGACCCTGGCTTCTACACACCCGCTAGTGTTCAAGCTGTCAAAGATGCCTTGGCTGCTGCCAGCGCTCTTGACGAGAACGCTACTGCCGAGCAACGTAACGACGCTCTCCTCCAAATGATTATTGCTGTAGATGGCCTTTCTATTAATCCTCTTAACGAGGGCTATTACTATATCGAAGGCTTATACAACAACAAGTATATACGAACTGGCACTGGCGGCTACGTCGATGTAAAGACTTTCGATGCATCCGATACTAGGTTCTGCTTCAAGCTCACGCGCAAAGGCAGCAACTGGATTGTCAGAGCAGCCAACGAAGAAACAGAATACTACTTCGGAGCTCCCGATGCCGATAGCTGGGTTCTGTCCACCTCCACCTTCGAAAATGAGCAGATTATCACATGGCTCAGCGGTGGTAAGTTCTTGATGCAAAGCCTTGTCGAAGGAACGGCAAGCAAACTTTATGGACAATCTAGTGGCTATGTAAATGTCAGCGACGACTATACCGATGAGAACAATAGAACCTGGTGGCGCTTCCACCCTGTACAAAGCGGCACATTCGCTCAGGACTTCAACATTGAGAATATCCGTGTAAGAGAGTATATGGCTGAGGTTACATACGAAGGCACAGAGGAAACAAAGATTAAGGCTTACAACGTAGCTCCTCCTGCACGTCGTGACATTCCCGAGCCTGCAACCATCTTCTGGAATAAGAACGCATCTGCTACGACTCAAACAATCACATGGAGCCTTAATGCTGACTACTCTGATGCTTTCAGCGCAGAAGTCGGCTTGAGTGATTCACACTACGAGATTTACAATCTTCTTCCCAACCAGACCTATTATTATAAGGTAACAGCAACCGTTGACGGCAATCCCACAGAGATTATCAACTCTAGCTTCACCACAAGCGGCCAGCTCCGTCAGATCTATGCTCAGGGTACGGGTAACGTACGTGACTTAGGCGGTTGGGCAACAGCCAGTGGCAAGCCTATCAAGTATGGACTCATCTATCGTGGTGCAGAATGGAATGGCGAATATCAGCTTACACCAGAGGGAATTGCAGCTCTCCGTGCAGTTGGCATGAAGGCAGAACTTGACCTCCGTATTGACTGGGAGTCTGCCTACATCACACAGTCTCCTTTGGGCGAGGATGTTATCTATAAACGTATTACCAACGAAGACTACTATGAGAGCGGCATGCAGAATCGCAAGGACCTCTACAAGCAGAACCTTGAGTTTGTATTTGACTGCATAAAGAATGACAAGCCCGTATACTTCCACTGTCACATTGGTGCTGACCGTACAGGTACACTGGGCGTTATTTTGGAAGGTCTGCTGGGTGTCAGCATGAGCGACCTCTACAAAGACTACGAATTGACTACCTTCTCTGTCTATGAGACTCACCGCTATAAGGAGAATATTGACGGTATTCTGGACTACATCAACACTCTGGATGGCGAGACTCTGACAGACAAGTTCTATACCTATTGCCACAAGGAACTGGGCTTCTCTGCCAAAGAGATTGCTGACTTCCGTATGAAGATGCTGGGCGTTGTTTATCCTGCTGACGTTAAGAACATGATATCTGAAGCCGTAAGCACCAAGGCAACATCTCTGGATCTGAGCGATTACGCCTACGAAGCAAAGGATCTGACAGACAACATGCCCGAAGGCTCTAACTTGCTGGTTACCGTAGCTCCCGAGTCTGGTATCAATGGCACCAACATCATCAACAATGGTGTATGCGAGAGCATGGTATTGACAGACGGCGCTGACTTTGGCGCGCCCTACGCATTCACAGCTACACAGGCCACATACACTACCAATGTAAATTCTTACAGGACATTGGTTCTCCCCTTCGAGGCTACTGTTCCTGCTGAGTTCACAGCATCAAAGGCTACATCTGTTACAGATGCAACTGTCAACGTAGAAAAAGTGACAAGTATCAGTGCTAATAGCCCCGTTCTGGTACAAGGTGACGGTCAGTTGGTTCTTACCGCATCAGATGCCACAGTTGCTGCCAGCGAGAGCTCTGACCTTGTAGAAGGCGTACTCTACGGAACATATAAGACAACTACCGCTACAGAGGGAACATATGTCCTGCAGAACCAGAATGGCAAGATTGGCTTCTATCTGGTAGGAGAAACAAAGCCCACAGTAAAAGCCTTCCGTGCATACCTGAATGTCCCTGCATCAGATGTTAAGGCATTCTTCTTCAATGAAGAAGCAACAGGCATTAACAACCCCACATCCGCCATCTCTGAAAACGAAGGAGTCGTTTACAACCTGGCTGGTCAGCGTATGAGCAAAATGCAGAAGGGCGTAAACATTGTGAATGGTAATAAGATATTAAAGTAACCGATGACCCATACCCCCATTTGTCACTTCCCCCTCGTGGGGAGGATGGGAGGGGGCTATAATATGAAGAAATATATCAAACCCTGCATTGAGCAACTTAAGGCTGAATGCGTACAGATAATTGCAGTCTCTATCATAGATGGAGTTCAAGCCGATGACTCAGAGGTCCTGACCAAAGAAAACAACGACTGGGCAATATGGGAAGATGATTAACATCTTCCAGCATACGTAAAAAAACTTGCGGGCACGTGTGGGAAAAAAGTTTTCCACGTGTGCCCGCAAGTTTTTTGCTTAATAAACTACTATAATTCTTTGCACCAAAGCTTAAAAGGATTCTTGCGCATATGGGAATTATAGAAGCGACGATCGCCAGTCACCTCCCTGCCAATGAAATCAGGTTTGGGGAAAGCCTCATCCTCTGCCCCCAACTCGATCTCGGCCATTATCAAACCATCGTTATCGCCATGAAACTCATCTACCTCCCAAGTGTGAATGCCATCGGAGGATTTAACTAAATAACGGGTCTTGTCGATAATACCAGGCTCGCATATCTGCATCAAATCCTGCGCATCCTGCAAGGGGATTTCTCTTTCAAACTCATAACGCGAGAGGCCCTCCTTTCCACTTGGGCCTTTTATGGTTAGGTAGCCTTTATCATCACGAATTCGCACACGCACCGTTCTGCCATTACCTGACGCTATATACCCTTGTTGGATATGCGTATGATTATATGCCTGATTCTTGAATTCGCCAACAACCAGGAATTTCCGTTCTATCTCGAAATGCATATAATATATAATAATGTATACGCTTTATTCAAAGAGATAGGAGGCACCGGCAAAGATAAGCACAAACATTGCCAGCAGGGCAATAACAACATATGCTATCATCTTCTTGCCGTATGCAGCCTCTTTCTTTGAAATCTTTTCAGACTTTTTGTTCTTTGTTTTCATTGTTTCTATAGTTTATTTCGTTATATCGTTTGGCGGCCTTCTTTATTACGATATAACGTTATAACGCTATAACAAATAAATCTGGCCGCTCAATACTCAATATTTACTCTTGTCCTCCGAACTCCATTAGGTAAGCCTTAATGAACGCATCAATCTTACCATCCATTACTCCATTTACATCACTGGTCTGATAGTTTGTACGGTGGTCCTTCACGCGACGGTCATCAAAGACATAACTACGTATCTGGCTACCCCACTCTATCTTCTTCTTGCGTGCCTCAATCTTAGCCTGCGCCTCCAGACGTTTCTTCATGGCACGATCATAGAGCTGGGATTTCAGCAGGGTCATCGCGCGTTCCTTATTCTTTGGTTGGTCGCGTGTTTCCGTATTTTCTATGAGGATCT
>DLBF01000084.1 GCA_002494215.1 Prevotellaceae bacterium UBA7028 | reverse complement strand
AAGCAAACCATCATCACCATCTTGTTTGCCCTCGTCGCAATGGCGGGGCGGGCGCAGAATGCAGTGAGTACACTTGCAGACACCTACTGGCGCAACGAGAAAACGGGTGACTGGCTCATAGGCATCACTGCGAATCATGTCATCTATGACAACATGGTATGGGACATCGTTGCCCGAACCGAGAAGAAGGATACCTACACGCTGACCATCAGCCGCCCGACCTCAGATCGTTTGCAAAGCAAGAACGGTACAACCATCAGGGTCGGCAGGCAGAAGAAAGGGCATCGCAGCATTGCCGTCGGCAAGCAGAAACCGATAACGTGCAGCCTAATCACTACAGAAACTCTGCCCGACTACCCTACGAAAGACATGCGCACGGGCTTTGCAGACAATGGCTACAGGGATGGCGACAGCGTGACCATCATAGGCTGGCTGAAGGACATGCCCCAAGAGGAGTGGCAGAAAGGCGGCGAATTCAGAATATCGTGGAACAGCATCATCACCGACGAGCAAGAAGTATTCTTTGCCAAGATGGACTCCCTGGGCCGCTTCACACTTCGCTTCCCCGTCATCAATACCTCGGAAGTATGGTTAGACGAACACCGCACGGAAATTATGAGTGTTGTAGAGCCTGGCGAGACTTACTTCTTCCAGTACGACTATAAGACGGGGCAGAAATTGTGGATGGGCGGTAACGTGCGGTTGCAGAACGAGTTGTTGGCCCATCCATCGGGTGGTCATCACGACCGCATAGACATCAGCCAGGGCGGTAAGGTGGATGCGATGGATTTCAAGGCTCAGACAGACAGAAGTCGCGCCCAAAGCGAGGCCGAACTGCGAAAGACAATAGCCGAGCATCCAACGCTCTCGCAGCGGTATATCGACTATGTGGAAGGCATGTATCAGAACATACAGGCCGAATCGATGATGCAGGCCAAATACTTCATGCCCGGTTTCAAACTGCCGCAGGACTATGTGGACTTTGTGGGCAAGGAATTCTGGAAGAAAGCCTCGAAGCCCTACACGCTTTATGACGATTTCCCGTATTTCATGAACAACTATCTTGAATACTTCTTACCAGACCAAGGCAATGATGATATTCTTCAGGCAATGCTGGACTCTGTGGGATGCGAATATCCACTGCGCGACATCTTCTTTGCCCATATGTTCTATGAAATGATTGACGGCGTCCGTCAGCCACTTGATTCTCTCGTTCTTGACCATGTGGAGAAGCATCTAGTCAAGATGCCACAGGCTCTTGCCGTGTTGAAAAACCTGAATGATAAATACGTAGCCATTCAGAAACGCTCCCTCTCAGATACAGCAAATCTGAAGTCTGCTGACGAAGTAGCCGACATGAGCGATGGAGAAAAGATATTACGCAAAATCACCGAGCCGTATAGAGGCAAGTTGATTCTTCTCGATATTTGGGGCACATGGTGTGGTCCATGCAAAGAGGCGCTTTCGCACTCACAGGAAGAATACGAACGACTGAAAGACTTCGACCTCGTCTATCTCTACCTTGCCAATCGCAGCGATGATGAGTCGTGGAAGAACGTCATCAAGGAGTACAACCTCGTGGGTGACAACGTCGTTCATTACAACCTGCCTGAATCCCAGCAGAGTGCCATCGAGCATTTCCTTCAGGTTCACTCCTTCCCAACCTACAAACTCATTGACCGTGATGGCACTGTGCTTGACGTGAATGCCGACCCACGCAATCTGGACGGATTGGCAAGGTTGCTGGAGCAGATGAAGTGAAGGAAACTATAGAGTCGAGAACTGACGACAAATAGAATAAAAAACAAGAGCAACATCATCAGCATGTTGCTCTTGTGTAATCTGATACTATCAAATACGCTTGATTTCTGCGTCAACTACAAAAATGTCGCCTTCAGCATCGACTAAAACATTGCGGGGGACAACATCCCAAACGATATATTGCCCATTGGAGAAACGTCCTTCGTTTTCTGTTTTCACAAAACCGAGGGCAGCCATATAGGTGTCAATCATAATTTGTGTGGCAGGAGTTGCATTCGCAACCCGAACTTGACGAAATACTGGCTGAACGCTGCGGCCATCAAAGCCAGCGAATCCGTGGAATTGATATGCGGTATCGGGGAACAGAAAGTTATGCAACAGTATCTTATGGAGTAAAGCCACTATGCTTCCGCTGTTCATCAAGTTGTTTACCTTATATACAGCATCATCGGTGACGTATGTGCTGTTTTCGTTGCCACAGGGACCTGGGACACCAATGTCGAACATTTGCGCCATTGGAATCCAATAGCCACCAGACTTTGCCATTTGTTCTGCCATTCGTTGTTCCCGTTCGAATGGAGTCACATCTTTTTTGCCAGTTCTACATTGCGTTTCATGTAGTTGGCAAAGTCGATGGAGCTCATCGGCGATTTCTGCGATTCTGCGATTTTCCGTATCTTGCGCTTCGTCACTTCCTCGTGAAACTGATTCAAGAATGTCATCATTCATAATGTTTTAATGATTCTGTGACAAAGTTACGAAAATATCTTTACAAACATGATGTTTAACAGAAAATAATGCATGAACTAGAACAACTGCATAAGGAATGAAGAATGAAAAATGAAGAGTGAAGAATGTGTTTTAGTTTGCTCATGAAATGAGTAATTTCCATTCTTCATTCCTCATTCTTCATTTATTCCCCTTGTTCTTAGAAGATTTTGTAGGCTATTCGTATTTGGAGGTTTGGCCAGGCTTTCAACCAGGATATGGCACCGGTGATACCGGAATTCTTGCCTGATGACTTGATTTCCGTGTTGTCGTTGAGTACGAATTTCGGTGTGCCCCAGAACAGAAGACCTGCATCAACAGCCAGGCTGACGCGATGTTTCTTGGCCAGATGCTGTCCGAAGCCGACGCCGACATAGGGTTTCACCGCGTTAGTCTTCATGCGCACGTCGATGTTGCCGTTCTCGTCGGCAGTGAAGATATAGTCGCCGAACTTAACTCCCACTGGCGGATAGTTGGTATTGAAGAGGCGGTTGTACTCTGCCACCTTCTGGTTGGCATCGTAGAGGAAGCCCAGTGCGCCGTCGTTGGTGTTGCGGAAGTGGATGAAGTTCTGGCTACCGATGAACAGACCTGCCGAGAAATAGAACGGCTGGTTCTTGAACGGGTGTACCTCGCCCAGTACAAAGAAGTTCCAGAAGTTGGGCTTGGCGGCCAGTTCCACCTTGTCAACCATCTTTGAACGTCTCACGGCATCTTCTTCCACCATCTGCATCGGTGTGATTTCAGCGGCGTTGTTGATGGCCTTGAACTTGAAGTCGCCGACACCCCATCCTGAGAAGCCTGCCCTTACGGTAACAATCTTGTGAACAGGCATCACCACATCTACTCCGGTGCCGGTCAGTCCGGTGCTCAAACCAACAGAAAGATGGTTGAACAGTCCGTCCTCGGCATGTATCTTGTCGGTTTCCTGAGCCTTGACACCTGTTGCCGCAATCATTATCGCGACGAGAATTATGAGTCTTTGCATATCGTGTTTCATAGCTTTGTTATCGTTAAGAATATTATTTGAAGAATTTTTTGTTTGACTTGATAAGCAGGTTGGTAAGCGACTGGCTCAGTGGATAGAAGCCGTAGAGGTAGTCGCTGGTGTATGGCGTACCGCCGTTGATGACGCAATGCACGTAGTCGTGGCAGGCCATGTCCATCGGCATGATGCCCACGGTGCCCTCGTTCTTGAGCAGGTCGTCGATGACCAGCGGATGGAGGTTGGCTGCATTGGTGATATATCCGCGTGGCGACACCTCGGTGTAGGCCGAGCAGTGGTTCACTATCCAGATGTTGTTATCGTTTGAAGCGGTGGCCTCGCGCGCGCTGTGCATCATTTCGATGACGGTCTGCTGCTTGTTCTTCATGCGCTTCTCGGTGGTGGTTTTGTAGTAGTCCTGCTTGTAGAGCGTAGTCTTCAGCTCGGGATTATCCATGTTGTAAATGGCGCAGTTGCGCTGTGCCTCGGGATTGAGGTTCTCTTCTACGTCGGGATCCTCGTCGGGCCAGTCGCAGTAAGCTATAGGAAAGTGGTAGAGGTCGTTCTGCGGACGCAGGTCGTAGCGGCTCAGCCACAGTATCTTGCCTCGCATCTCGCCCACGGTGAGGTCGGGACGCCACTGCTTGACGAACAGGTCCTTGTATTTATCCTTGCTCAGCACCTTGTTGAGCAGCAGAGTCCAGTTGTTCTGGCTCTCCATGCCGTTGTCGGCCTGCAGCTTGGCGATGAAGAACTCCGTCGGATGGGCTTTCAGGAAGTCCTGCATCTGGTCGATGGTCTGCTCGAAAGTGAAGTCAATCTCGCTTACGCCGTGTGTCAGGCGCAGTATCTGCTTCTCTGCCGGGTCGGTGGCCAACGTGTCGATGCTCACCACGGGGCGTATGTCGAAGAAACGCAGACCGCAGGCCATCTGGTCTTCAAGCGTCGACAGCTGACTGATGGCCGTCATGTTGAACACATACTTCAGCGTGGGCTGGTAGAAGCCCATGCCTGTCATGGTGTCGTGGGTACCGGGGATGCTCAGCTTGCACACCTTTGTCTCGTCCTTCACCATGCTCAGCCAGTCGGTGGCAGGTGTGGCCAGGTCGTACTCGTGGACTATTTTGTCCTGGTAGCCTTCGGAGAAGATGTACGGAGAATCGAGAGAGGTCTTTTCGTCGTAGGCTTTCTTGAAGTCCTCTTCATCGCAACTGGTCATTGATGTCATGGCCGCTATGACCATGATGACATACATTAGTTTTTTGTTCATAGGTTTTCTATTCGTTGTTTGTTAATTATTAGATTCAGAACAGGAAATTCCAGATAACCTTGGCTGTAATGTAAATAAGAATCTTTGGCATAGAGCCTTGCCTTATGTTTTTCGTCGCTGTAAAAAGGTGGTTAGTATTTCAATAGTCCGGGCCTTTGGCTGCGATATAATGCAAACATCTGGCCATCGGAAAGGGAGAAACGTATGCCGTGCAGCATGGCTTCTGCGCTCAAAGATACAAAAAGTTTGGAACTTACAAACAATTTTTCCGAAAAACTTGACAAATTACAAACTATTCGCCCAGCTTCAACGGAGATTTGCAAGAATTAAATACAAGGTGTTTTCAAGTTTCAACTGTGGTTCAGCTTGCCCTCACCCTTTACTCCGCTATCGATGAAACCGCCTATTTTTGAGCTAAAACCCGCGTTTCTGCTATTCTCCTCAGGCATAAAGACTCCTTATCTCCGCAGAGGAAAACAAGGCAGCAGACAAACAGAATAGTCTCAAAGAGTCCTCAGACCATACCCTCAGCTGCCCATTCTGTGCAAACGAGTGTGCAAAAAAGGACACGCAAAAAAGTTAAAAAAGCCCGTTAGGGTGCGCCAATACGATAAAAAGTTTTAACTTTGTTGGCACTACCTATTTATATATAGAGAGATTACTAACTATTAAACCTATCTATAACATGAAACGAATTGTTACTTCATTCTGCGCCCTTTGCTTTGCTGTCACGATGATGGCACAGGGCTGGCCAGCCAATTACGGCGGTGTGATGCTGCAAGGTTTCTACTGGGACTCCTACAGCGACTCGAGATGGACCACACTTGAGAAGCAAGCCAAAGATCTGGGCACTGTCTACGACCTTGTATGGCTTCCACAAAGCGGCAACTGCAACGGCACGTCGATGGGCTACGACGACTGCTACTGGTTTCCTGGCGGAAACCACTACACCAGCTCCTTCGGCGACGAGGCACAGCTGCGCTCACTTATCACCACGTTCAAGGCCAACGGCATAGGCACCATTGCCGATGTGGTTATCAACCACCGCAAGAGCATCAGCGGATGGTTTGGCTTCCCCACGGAGACATACAAAGGCGTGACCTACAAGATGACATCGACCGACGTGTGCAGCAATGACGACGGCGGTGCTGCCAAGACTCAGGCCACCAAGGAAGGTGTAAGCCTCAGTGCAAACACAGACACGGGAGAAGACTGGGGCGGTATGCGCGACCTCGACCATAAGAGCACCAACGTGCAAGACGTATGCAAGGCATATACCAAGGCCCTGCTCGAAGACCTGGGCTACACGGGCTTCCGCTACGACATGGTGAAGGGCTATGGCGCAACGTATGTAGGAATGTACAATGCCAACTGCGGAGTGCAGTACTCCGTGGGCGAATACTGGGACGGCAATTCCACCATCGTGCAGAACTGGATCAACGGAACTAAGGTGAGCGGCACTATTCAGTCTGCTGCCTTCGACTTCCCCTTCCGCTACACCTGCCGCGACGCACAGACCACCAGCTGGGCCGACGCGAACAAGGCATACGTCTATGTATATGTAAAGGGCGGCTCAAACAACGGTGACTGGCCCGGCAAGACCATGACGTGGAATGCCAGCCGCACCGTCAACGGCGTTACCGGCTGGTTTGAATACACCGTGCCCACGGCCCTGACAGCCAAGGGCCTCGCCATATTCAGCGACGGAGCATCAAAGCAGTTCCCCGCTTCGAATCAGGATGGTCTGAGCTTTTCGGGCAAGTCGTACTGCTATGACGGCTCTTGGAAGCCAGTGACCTCGAGCAACTACACCGGCACTGGCGTGAAGCTCTACTTCCGCATACCCGAATCGGCAAAGACTCCCACCTACAACTACAACAAGCTGAACAACACCAGCATCATGTCGAACTCCACCTATAGGCGCTATGCCGTGACATTCGTTGAGAACCACGACACCGAATACCGCTCGGCTAACAGCCCGAATGACCCCGTGCGCCGCGACACCATTGCCTTCAACGCATGGATGCTGGCCAACCCGGGCACACCCTGCGTGTTCTTCAAGCACTGGAAAGCATACAAGAATGAGATAAAGAACATGATTTTTGCCCGCAAGCTGGCCGGAATCACCAACCAGAGCGTATTCCTCAACATCAGCACCGGTGCGCAGCGCATCGTGCGCAAGGTGGGACCATCTACATCTAACTACACACTTGTTGCCGACATCGGCATCAACCCGACATCGCCCGGCACCGAGTGGGTAAAGATACTCGACGGCTACCACTACCGCTACTATCTGAACAAGAACCTCGAAACCGTATGGGTCAGCGAGCCATCGCAGGAGGTGACAGCCGACATCAAGGTTAAGGTGACAGCCATCAGCAACACTGCCAACGCCAAGGTGGTATATACCACCAACGGCTCCAACCCCACCGCAAGCAGCACCTCAGTGGCAAGCGGTTCGACCATCACCGTGCCCAAGGGCTCAGTGCTGAAGGTGGGACTGCTGAAGAACGGCAGCGTGAGCGGCATACAATCGCGAGAGTACTGGGTATCTGAGAAGCCTGATTTCGATCCCTATCAGATGACCGTCTACGTTAATCTCGACAACTCAGGATGGACCGACAAGACCTACTGCAACTTCTGGTCATGGGGCGGCGACGGCACCCACACACCGTCGAACGGCTGGCCCGGCGAAAAGGTGACAGCCACCAAGACCGTGGGCGGCAAGACCTGGTTCTGCAAGACCTTCACCATCAACTCAGCCGACGACTACGTGAGCTTCGTGTTCAGCAGCGGCACAGGCAGTCCGCAGACCATTGACATGGGCAGCGACTATGCCGGCTACAACAAGGACTGCTTCTTCGAGGTAACAAGCCAGAAAGAAGGTACAAAGAACAAGGTGAACGACGTTACGTCTGAATACTCAACTGGTATCGACGGCATCTATGCCGACCCTGTGAAGCCTGTAGACAACAGCTTCTACACCCTCTCAGGCCAGCGTGTGAGCAAGCCCACGCAGCGTGGCATCTACATACACCAGGGCAAGAAGATTATCATCAAGTGAGGTGTGAAGTGTAAGTGGTGAGTGGGGATTGGCGTTTTAGCCAGCAAGTTCCCCATTCACCACTCACCAATCCCCAATCCCCACTCACCATTCACCACTCATTTGCAACAAGGTTACATCAGTTATTCTGGTGTAACCTTTTGTTTATGCGCTCAAAAGCCGTTTGATAATAATTCCTTGCCAAATAAGTAAGTAGCTTTTTATCAGTTATTTACAGTCTATCTAAACTTAGATTTGATTTAGACAGCCTTTTCGATAGAATATAGACACCGTAATTTTGTGCCCGTTAACAATTTTATATTTGCGGCTAAACTCTACACAAAACGTTCAATATGAAAAAGCTACTATTTCTATTCATCATCAGCATGAGTCAGCTCGCTATGAGCGCACAGGAAACCTACACGGCTACCTATGCTACCGACACGCACACGCTGTATCTCGAGTCGTCTGTGATGGGCGACTTTCAGGTGTGGTTCTGGGATGGCAGCGATCACGGAGGCGATTATTTCGCTTACAACGGCTCTTATCCCGGCGACCACATGATCTACGTTGGCGAAACAACGTCGGGGGCTTTCGTTTACAAATATAAGATAACGAAAGTGAGCGACGTGCCTACCACCTTCAACCTTGTGCGCAACGGCTCCGACGTGAGAAACGACGTATCCGTTAGCGGCATAAGCCAGACTGCCGACCCCACGTTTGCGATGAAATCAAACAAAGGGCGCAACGTAATCTACGAGATGAACATTGGCATGATGACCGCCGAGGGAACCATTGCCGCTGCGCAGGGGAAGCTCGCAGGACTGAAAGACCTTGGAGTTGACGTGGTGTGGGTGATGCCGATATATCCTCGCCATACCGTAGGAGGCACCGAGATAAAGAACAGTCCATACGCTGCCACTGACTTTGAAGCCGTGAAGAGCAGCTATGGAACTAAAGCAGACTTCAAGGCTTTTGTTGACGAGGCCCACAGCTTAGGTATGGAAGTGTGGCTCGATTGGGTGCCCAACCATACTGGCACCGACCATGTGTGGGTGACGAGCCATCCCGAATACTACACCAAGGACGGCAGTGGCAACATGAAACACCCTAACAGCAACGGATTGATTTACGAAGACGTGTTTGAGCTGGACTACGGCAACCCTGAGCTTGCTGCCGAGATGACCCGAATAATGAAACAGTGGGTGACGACCTGCGACATCGACGGATTCCGCAACGACTACGTCAGCAGCAAGACCATCCCTGCCTCGTACTGGACACAGTGCATACGCGAACTGAAGCAACTGAAGCCCAGCCTGAAGATGATGGCCGAGGCCGACCTGACAGGCAGCGGCAACAAGCACCTGAAGGACTGCGGCTGGGACTATGATTTCGCTATGGAGCTTCAGGGACAGATGAGGACAGTGGGCAGCGGTAACGATGCCTCAGCTCTGAAAGGCGCACTCAAGACATTCAACTACAACAATGCTGAGGCCACCTTCGGACGCATGACATACGTCACCAACCACGACGTGAACGGCAACAACGACGGCGGAACGCTCTCCACACTCTATGGCGACAACCGCTATGCCATGACAGTGTTCTCGTTCACCATCGACGGAATGCCCCTAATCTACAACGGACAGGAGATCGGCGACCTGGCCAAGCTCGACTATTTCCAAGACGAAACCCGCATCGACTGGTCCAACACTGATGCCACCATGCAGGCACTTGTAGGCAAGCTGGCCGAGCTGAAGCACGGACAGCTGCCACTGGGCAACTCACCCGGCATGGCTACTTCGACATCAACGCTCATGACCGACCAGTCGTCGGTGCTTGCCTACGTGCGTTCGATAGGCAATGAGGCCGTGCTGACGGTGCTCAACCTCGGTGCCTCGGATGTGAACGTGAAGGTGACAGACCTCAGCGACGGCACCTACACACAGGTTATCAAAGGCGGAGTGGGTTCTGTCAACACCACTTCCACAGAGGTGAACCTCGCCAAAGACCAGACCATCAGCCTTCAGGCCCACGGCTATGCCGTCTATGTGCTGAAGACAGCTGCCAACAAGTATCTTGAGAAGGCTCCTACTATAATCTACGCCCGCGACGTTAATCCTTCGTCGCCCATCGAGCCCGTGACACTCTATGCCTGGTACGACGAAGCTGGAATAACCCAGAAACCCTTTGGCAGCTGGGAAACCGCTCGCGACAACCCCTCATATACGCGTTGGCAAGACGGTGCCGGCAACGTATGGATGCGATACGTGATAAGCGAAGCTCCCGTGGGCAACAACTCGGTCAACGTGATAGCCGTGGCCGACGGAGTGCAGACCGACAACCTCGCCGTGAACGGCGGAACGAAAAACAACTTCGTCACCATCAACAGTGCCGACGGAACAAAGGACGGTGGACACTACACCACAGCCACCACCGGAACACTCAGCGACAGCGAGATAGCAGCACTGACACCGATGAAACGCAAGGTGAGAGTGTTTGTGCAAGATGCCTACAACGCCGTACCGCATCTCTATGTCTACTATACTGATGAGAATGGTGTCAACGTGCAGCCACAGGGTAGCTGGGCCAAAGCTATCACCCTGAGCAACTACACCACATACACTTCTACATACGTGTCGGGCAACACCGCCGACTGGTATTGCTATACCATAGAGGTGCCCGACGGACAGGCTTTCCATGCCATCCCATACTCAAGCGACACACAGGGAGCCGACGAATATATTGGTCCCTCAGTGACAGAGTACTATATAATGAAAGACGGAACGGAAACCACTCACTCGGGTGCTCTCTCTACTACCGATGCCAACAAGTTTGAGCTGAATACCGGCACCAAGGACATAGACGTCTACGTGCGCGACGAGTCGGGAGCCATCGTGCGCCTATATGCCAAGTACCAGACTGCCGACGGTTCGTTCGAATATGAACCTCTGGGCGACAAGCAGAGCGCGTTCAACACCAACCTGGAGGTGTGTCTGAGTGATGCCAACAACAGCGACGGCCAGAAGATATGGTATCACCGCAAGTTCCGCGACGTGAACAGCGACTACAAGGTGAGCATCATTGCCTACGCCAACTACCGTCAGGCTCCCGAGGTGACACCTGGAGAAACCGCAGACACCGACAACTTCTATGTTGTTTCGGAGAGCAGCGAAGGCGACAACAAGACCGTCTACCTCGTTATAAAGACCAAGCCCAGCGAGGAAGCTACTACCGTGACCGAAAAAACATACTCGAGCATCATCCTCACACCACAGAAAACCAAGGACTACACCATCTATGTGCGCAAGGACAATCCCACTGCTGCCGAGCAAGATGCCGGCGAGTACTTGCTGAACCTCTACAGCTGGTACACCATAGAGGGAAACCTCGGTGTGTTTGAGCCATCGGCCATGTATCCGGGCACACAGCTCAAGGAGCGATATATCGATGAAACCGGACAAATTTGGTACTGCATACATCTCAACGGCATTCCCTTTGAGCTCTATGACGGAACGCCCAACTCCACACTTCTGGCCATCGTCAACCAGAACGGCGACGACGACAAGAGCCAGGACTTCAACATCACCGAGGCCACAGGCAACGACGGCCATGAAGCCTATCTTGTCTACCACGGTCTGGGCCAGGCTCTCACCGTGGCCGAAGCACCGGGTCGCCTCGATGACTATCCTGAGGCCGAGGGTGGCGGTACCTACTATCTCGTGAGTCCCGAGCTCACGGCAAATGCCAAGTTGCCTCAGTTCCGCTTCACCCCCTCGCGTAACCGTTCGATGAGCGGACAGGACGGCAAGGTGAACACACTCATCCACACTCTCAACATCAAGGACGACGAGATAGCCAAACGCCTGAGCAGCCTGAACTCTGCCGGAACGACCATACACTACCGCATCGTGCGTGGTGACGGCAACACTAACTTCAACTTCCAGCCACGCACCTCAGGACGTAACAACTACGAACTGGGCTCGGGCTCGAATGCCACGACAAAGTACAGCGGCACTGGCGGCACAGGCTACACCTACGAGAAGTATCCCTACCGCTTCGGCCAGGGCACTGCTTACAACTTCAAACTTGAGCAGGGCACGGCTAAGAGCTACACCTTCTTCATCGAGAGCACGTCAACAGAAGCCTCATCGCTGGAGATTTGCATGAACAAGTCGATAGCCGAAGACAACAACGGCTACTATCTTATCGGAAACATCGACAACAGCATTGAGGGAGCATCGTGGTCACCTGCCAACAGCAATGCCCGTATGCTGATGGTGCGCAACGAATACAAGAACCCCAACGACGTGGCTGTGACGGACAGTATAGTCTACACCGTCACCGTACCAAGACCGGCAAACGGATGGGGCGCACTCTATCTGGCAGTGAGCCCGGCATCACGATTGGCCGACAACGCATGGACTGTGGACGACTGGGGCTATGTGCTGCGTCCGCAGGTGCAGTTCCAGAAGGATGCCATTGCCACCGAGGGCGGACTCTTTGCCCACGGCGAAGGACAGGACTCAGGCGACCAGTCGTTCAATCCCTCACGCTTCTCCGACGACTACCAGTCGTTCACATTCTCGGTGAACGTCACCACATCGACCTACCGCTTTGTGCTCAACCGGGGACTGTTCATAATCGGTGATGCTATAAGCGAGAAGATTGATGCAACGAAAGACGAATGGGATCCGAGCAACGCCCACCCGATGAGCTACAATCAAGAAGGCAAATACTGGTTTGTAGAGAACCTGCCGCTCAAGCAGGGTAAGCTGCGCTTCGCCAACGACCGTCTGATGACGAGCTGCTTCATTGAGAATGACTATCGCCCGCAGACTCCAGGCACTGCCGACGGCAAGAAAGGACCAGAGAACGGACGCGAGGAAACTCAGCACGTGAACATCGTGAAGTGGCGCAACGAAGGAGTATCCGAGCACAAGGACCTCACTAATTCGCAGAAGGCCGACGACGTGGATTTCCTCCTGCCTGCCGGAACCTACAACATTCGCTTCTACATCAGGTCTAAAGTGGACAACGTGGGCTCGGGTAAGAGCGGCAACGTGAGCAACGACGAGTACTATTCGTTCTACGTGATAGACCCAATAACCGACTTTGTGGGCATAAGCAGCACGGTGAACATACTCAATCCAGTTTACAACGCCAACAACGAGCGATACACTTTCTTCAAACCATTCAGCTCGTATCATGCTATCAACCGTCCCGAGGGAGTTGACATATACTACATAAAGACCCTCAATACGGAGGACAAGACCGTGATGCTCGCCCCATTCGAAGGCGACGTTATACCACGCAATACTGGTGTGATACTGGCAAGTGCCGCTGAACAGCAGGCTGGAGTGACTCGACTGCGCGTGAACATGACTACCAACGACGATCCGTGGGAAGAAGCCGACGCGCTGGAAGGCAATCTGCTCAAACCGCTGCTTGTGGGACGAAAGCTCGAGCCCAAGGAAGACGGCAAGTTCAACTACATCTTCGGTTACAAGAAGATTGAGTCTACCGATGCCGGAGTGACTCTGGGATACTTCAAGCCCGGTGCCGGAACGGCTCAGTCGAACAGCAGCTACTTGCAGATAGCCGACGACCTGTTCTACGGAACCAATGAGGCTCCTCTTTTCCGACTCGTCATGTGGAACGACACCACTACCGACCTGATGCCGCTGCCTGTCGAAACACCGGAGACAGCATCTGACGACTACTACACCCTGAGTGGAATGAAGCTGAAAGGTCGTCCAAACGAGCGCGGTATATATATATATAAAGGTAAGAAGATAACAATTAGATGATACAGATTTCTAAACAAACAACAACGATGGCTACCAGCACAAGAAGACAACTATATACGAAACCCGCCCTTGAGGTCGTTGACCTCAAGGGGTCGGGCCTGATGGAAACAGAGTTGGGCGTTTACAGTACTACCGTAAACCAGAATTCTGATGACAACACGGAAGAAGAAGGTACCTTTGCACGCGAAGTTACCTTTGGCGACATAGCTTATGACAATATGCTTCCGAGAACCAAGAGCCTGTGGGAATGAAAAGACATCAGCTCTCTCACTAAACAAACGTAAGTAAATAAAAGTAGAAAGGACTATCTGCAACCTTCAAAAGGTGCTGATAGTCCTTTCAGTTATCGATGGAATGGATGTTTTTTATTTCTTTTCCTTAATTCCTATTACGCAGACGGCACCTATACAGAGCGATACGCCAGCGACAATCATCATGCTTGACTGGGCAGAACCCACCATCTGCAGAATGAAGCCACCCAGGATGGCTGCTATAATCTGCGGGATACAGATAGTGCCGTTGAACAGTCCAAGGTAAGCACCCATGTGACCGTAGCCTTGCAGAGCATTGGTGACAAGGGCGAACGGCATGGCAAGCATGGCAGCCCAAGCACAACCAATGAGCAGGAAGGGCACGAAGAGCAGGTACTGGTTGTGGATGAAGGGAACCGTGGCGAAGCCTATGCCACCGAGAACGAGGCTGAACATATAGGCAGCCTTCATGTTCTTGAACTGCGGCAGTACGGCTGCCCAGATTACAGAACCGATGGCCTGCACCGCAAAGAGGATGCCTACCCAGTTGCCTGCTGCCTGATAGCCTTTAGAGGCAACGTCGGTAGTACCCCATACCGTGTCAGCAATAGTACCATTAGTGTAGGTCCACATATACATGAAGGCGGCCCAGCAGAAGAACTGTACTAAGCCCACTTTCCAGAACGTCGACGGAGCGTTCTTCAGAAGGGTAATCCAGCTGGCTTTTTCCTCATTGCCCTCAGCCACGGGGTTGTACTCCTTGTATTCCTTCGGGTTCCACTCGCGCACCTTCAGGGTGGTGTAGATTACACAGAGGATAAGAATGGCAGCGCCGATGTAGAACGACCATATTACCGAGTCGGGAATAACTCCTTCGGCGGCAGTGTTGCTGATTCCCAGGAGTGTGAAGAGGAAGGGGAATACATAGCCAACCACGCTACCAGAGTTGCAGAGGAACGACTGGATGGAGTAAGCTTTTGCCTTCTGCTTCTCGTTAACCATATCGCCAACGAGCATCTTGAACGGTTGCATAGCCATATTGATGCTGGTGTCAAGGAACATCAGAGCTATCAAACCAAAAATCATGGCTGCTCCGACGGAGAGACCGAGGCTACCGGCATTGGGCAGCAGACACATAACTGCCACGGCAACCGCAGCACCAAGAAACAGGTAAGGGATGCGGCGACCGAAGCGCGTCCACGTCTTGTCGCTCATGGTACCCACAATAGGCTGAACGAGGATACCCATCAGCGGTGGAAGTATCCAGAAATAGCTCAGGTTGTGCGGGTCGGCACCAAGAGTGGCAAAGATACGCGAGATGTTAGCACTCTGCAAGGCGTAAGCAATCTGTACGCCGAAAAATCCGAAACTGAGGTTCCACAGTTTCCAAAATGATAGATCAGGTTTCTGTTTCATTGTGTTATATAATTTAGAGTTTTGTTTGTTTCTATTTGGTTAGTAATCTGCTCCGCGTGCTGGGCTTCATTATCTTGTCGTACCCCTTACCACAAGCCTCGTCTTCACTATTCGCCGCTCGACCTTATCACGTGGTATGGTGCCTTCCACCTGCCCGACAAGTATCTGCACCGCTTCCTTTCCCACAGTCACTCCCCGCTGCTCCACCGTAGTGAGCATGGGGTCGCAGGCTATTGCGCGTTCGCCGTTGGTGAAGCCACATATAGATATGTCTTGCGGCACACGATAGCCCATGCGCTTTGCCGAGTAGAGTATGCCTATCGCGGTATCATCGTTAACAGCGAAGAACGAATCGGGAATATCCTCCTGACTAAGTAGCTCGGGAGTTATTATCTCAGCTTTATCGCGGTTGTCGCACTCGCGGTAGAACCTCGGGTCTGGGCTCAGGCCGGCTTGCAACAGCGCATCGCGATAGCCGTTGTATCGGTTTTTGGAAATCTCAAGATTCATAGACGCGCCATAGAAGGCCACCTTGCGGCAACCAGTGTTGATAAGGTGCTGTACGGCATTGAAAGCTCCGCGGTAGTCGTCAACCACAACGCGCGACGTTTCCACCCCCGTGCATATACGGTCGTAGAACACAAGGGGAATACCCAAGTCGAGAAGCTTCTGGAAGTGTCCATAGTGAACAGTGTCCTTGGCTTGCGAAACGATGATGCCGCATACCTTGTTCTCGTAGAACGACTGGCAAATAGCCACCTCACGCTCGTAGCGCTCATTGCTCTGGGCAACCAGAAGGCGGTAGCCGCGTGCCGAGGCTTCCTCTTCTATGCCAGAAAGGATGGTGGAGAAGTAGTAGTGAGTGAACTGAGGAATGATAACACCGATAATCTTCATAGGCTGGACGCGGCTCTTGCGCAGCGACTCTGCTATGAAGTTTGGAAAGAAATTATGTTCGCGTGCGTACCTCTTTATTATTTCCCTGCGCTCAGCACTTATGCGAGGGCTGTCTTTCAACGCACGCGACACCGTTGCCACCGAAACACCAAGTGCTTCGGCTATGTCTTTCATTGTTATAGGCGTAGTTTCGTTCATGGCGGTTAGTTAGTAAGGCAAAGTTATTTATTATGTTTGATACTGTTTTTACTACTTTGTCAAAAGCAAAAAGATTTTAAATGCAAACGTTTGCGCTAAATGGTAAATCTTTTTTAGGCACAATAATGCTGAACTAATCTTAAAGAATTATAAATTTGCCTGCGAAATGGCTTCAAGCGTGAAGCAACAACGAGCCTAATGAGCATTAACATAAACAATTATTTATACATTAACTTTAACAAACAGAATGATGAAGCAGGTAAAATTCAAGTTCCCTGTTAGGATTGCAGCCATCTTGTTTGGTCTGTTCCTATCAGTCGGTGCCTTTGCACAGTCAATCACTGTCAATGGCCACGTTAAGGATGCTACCGGCGAGCCTATTATCGGTGCCACGGTTCTTGTTCCCGGAACAAGCAACGGTGCCGCTACGGACCTCGACGGTAACTTCACGCTTAACTGTAATCAAGGTGACAAACTGCAAGTGTCTTATGTTGGCTATGCCACACAGACTGTCACCGCATCTTCCAACCTCGTTGTAACGCTGGTTGAAGACTCTAAGGTTCTCAACGACGTTGTCGTTATCGGTTACGGTCGTGCCAAGAAATCCGACCTCACCGGTTCGGTTACGGCTATCAAGCCCGATGAGAAGAACCACGGTCTACAGACCAACGCCCAGGACATGATCCAGGGTAAGATTGCCGGTGTGAACATCACCACATCGTCAGGTCAGCCGGGTTCAGGCGCTACCATCCGTATCCGTGGTGGTTCGTCGTTCAACGCATCCAATGACCCTCTGATCGTTATCGACGGTCTGGCTATGGACAACCAGGGTGTGAAAGGTCTTTCCAACCCTCTGTCGATGGTCAACCCTAACGATATTGAGAGCTTCACTGTGCTGAAGGATGCTTCGGCTACCGCCATCTACGGTTCGCGTGGTTCTAATGGTGTCATCATCATCACCACGAAGAAGGGCCGCAAGAACATGGCTCCGAAGGTAAGCTACAACGGAAATGTGTCGCTATCTCTTATTAAGAAGTACACCGACGTGCTCGACGGCAATGAGTATCGCGAACTGGTAAAGGAAATGTATGGCGAAGGCTCTGCACGCTACAACTTGTTGGGCAGTGCCAACACTGACTGGCAAAAGCAGATCTATCGCACAGCAGTCAGCCACGACCACAACGTAACGGTTCAGGGTGGCTTTGCAAATGTTCCATATCGCTTGAGCGTTGGCTACACCGGTCAGAACGGTATCTTGAAGACTTCTAACTTCCAGCGTGTAACAACGAGCTTGAACCTCTCTCCCTCATTGCTCGACGACCACCTGAAGTTCAACATCAACGGTAAGTTCATGTTTGCCAAGAACCGTTATGCCAACAGTGATGCCATTGGCAATGCTGTTAGTTTCGATCCAACACAGCCTGTTACTTCCTCTGATGCACGCTTCTCAAACTTTAATGGCTATTGGCAGTGGACTCAGGATGCACCTTATGACGATTCTGCATGGCCTTACTCAAAGATAGCTCTTGCAACATCTAACCCAGTTTCTATGATTGAAGAGAAAGACGACAGGGCTAACTCGTATGACTATCAGGGCAACGTGGAGGTTGACTACCAGATACACGGACTCGAAGACCTGCGCTTGCACATGAACTTCAGCGGCGACTGGGCCAACGGTAAGCAGACTACTGACTACCAGCCTTGGGGACCTTCTAACTTCTACTACGGAAACCATGGCTTCACGAAGGAAAACAAGTACAATCTGAACTACACAGCCTACATACAGTACTACAAAGACTTCAGCGAGGCACACCACTTCGACATCATGGGTGGTTACGAGTGGCGTCACGAGAAGTACTGGGGCAACCAAAAATACTACGGACTCTATCCTTCTACCAGCGCAAAAGCTGGTGAAGAAGTTACTCCAACAAAAAGAGAGTGGAAGTCAGAGCATTACCTCGTATCGTTCTATGGACGTATGAACTACATCGCTCTCGACCGCTATATGCTGACCGCTACTCTGCGTGCCGATGGTTCTTCACGCTTCGGCAAAGGCAACAAGTGGGGCTACTTCCCATCTGTAGCTCTTGGTTGGAAGATCAACGAGGAGGCTTTCCTGAAAGACGTGCAGGCTGTCACCGAGATGAAGCTCCGTCTGGGCTGGGGTATGACTGGTCAGCAGGAAGGTATCGGTGATTATACCTATATACCGACTTACAACCAAACCCAAAGTTCGCGAACGTTGTATCCTATCTATAGCGATGGTTATCAATATAAGCCTGATGCATATAATCCTAATGTTAAATGGGAGACAACTACAACATGGAACGCTGGTATTGATTTCGGATTTATTCGTAACCGCCTGACTGGTAGCATCGATTTCTACCACCGCAAGACTAAGGACCTGCTTATGGAGGCTCCTGTTGCTGGAATGTCTAATTTTAGCAACAAACTGTTAAAGAATATCGGCTCAATGCAGAACACAGGTGTTGAGTTTTCAATCACAGGCCGTCCTATTCAGACTACCGACTGGAATTGGGAAATCACAGCCAATGCCACATATAATAAGAATAAGGTAGTAGAACTTGCTGGAGATGGACAACCTATTAAGTTTGGAAATGTGGAAGCGTTTAACAATGAGATTATGTGCCATCAGGTAGGGCAGCCAATGAGTATGTTCTGGGTTTACCAGCAGGTTTACGACCAGAACGGCAAGCCTCTCCAGGGAGTTGTTGTTGACCGCGACGCCAACGGTGTCATCGACGATGCCGACCGCTACTACTACAAGTCTTCTGTAGCTCCTTGGCTCTTCGGTTTCAGCTCACGCCTGAGCTATAAGAACTGGGACTTTGGTTTTGGTCTTCGTGCAAGCGTAGGAAACTATATTTATAATAGTCTAAAGAGCGGTTACCGTTCTAAGCAATATATAGGGACAGGAACAGGTTACATGAAAAATACTATGCCTTATGCATACGAGGTTGACTTCAAGCAGACATCGGCAGGTGAGGACTTTAAGACGGATTATTTTGTAGAGAATGGTTCATTCCTCAAATGCGACAACATTACTCTTGGCTACTCGTTTGCTAATCTCTTTAAGGGTGGCAACTACGCAGGAATCAATGGCCGCGTATATGTAAGTGCAAGCAATGTGTTCACCATCACAAAGTATAAGGGACTTGACCCTGAGGTTAACGGTGGTATCGATGGAAACATTTATCCACGTCCTCTTACTCTCCTGCTCGGTTTGTCGCTTAATTTCTAATACTTTCAAACAGTAATATTATTATGAAACTGAAATATATGTTTAAGAACATAGTACCCACAGCAGCAGTGCTGCTGTCCTTGGGACTGAATTCTTGCACGAAGGACTTGGACGTTGAGCCTATTGATCCGAGCAAGAATACGACAGTTGACGCTGAGAAACTGTTGAACAAATGTTACTCAGAGTTCGTTTTCCAAGGTGACGGACTTGATGATACAGAAGGCCTTGACCTTGGAGACGGCGGTTTGTCAGTTCTATATCGTCTGATATGGAACGCCAATGAGCTCACCACTGACGAGGCTATATGTGGATGGACTGATGCCGGAATAAGTGACCTCTGTTATAACCAGTACACTCCTAATACTGCAAGTCTTTACGGCTTATGGTTCCGTCTTTGTTTGGGAGTTAGCCTTTGCAATCAGTACTTAGGGGAATGTTCTGATTTTAATCCAACGATGACGGCAGAAGTTCATTTCCTGCGTAGTTTGTATTATTATTACATGCTGGACAACTTTGGCAACCCTGTTTATACAGAAGAAATAAGCTCTGATAATCCTGTACAAATATCAAGTGCTGAGCTATATTCGAAGATTGTTGCTGACCTCGAAGCCAACATGGGCAATATGCTTCCTCCGTCGGTTCGCAAGAAGGGTGAGGCTAACTATGGTCGTGCCGACCAGAGTGCTGCATGGATGCTTCTCGCACGCCTCTACCTGAACGCAGAGAAGTACACCGGTACTCCCAACTGGGCAAAGGCCAAGGAATATGCAGCTAAGGTTATCAACGAGTCTGGCCGTTCAATTTGGATGGGCGACAACGCCACCACCCACAAGAGTGCCAACGGTAAATATTCAGCTTATCAGATGCTGTTTATGGCAGATAATGACGTAACAGGAGCATTTAATGAGGCAGTTTTCAGTTTCATTCTTGACGGTGCGTCTTCTGCCTCATGGGGTGCTTCCACTTTCCTTTATGCTGCTTCATGGGATAAAAATATGTGGGCTGACTATCCAGCAACAACCGATCAGGCTTGGGGCGGTAACCGCACACGTAAGGACCTCATCGAGAAGTTCATCGACATCAACGAGTTTGACGCACTTGCCGACTGGAAGACCGAGACCATCGTCGAGGCTGCCGGTGACGACCGCGCACTCTTCTTCGGTGACAACGCCGACGGCAAAGGCGGCATCAAGGACCGCAAGTATACTAACGATATACTTACAGAGTTCACTACAGGTATTGCTACAACCAAATACCGCAGCAACCGTTCCGACGAAGGTGCTACATCTAACACCACTCACCTTGACAACGACCTCTTGTTGTTCCGTCTTGCTGAGGCTTACCTTATCTTTGCCGAGGCAGAGGCTCGCGAGGCTGGTTCAAACACCACACTGGCTCAGGGTACACAGTACATCAACACTCTTCGCACACGTGCCAACAACACCAACCTGAAGACTGCCTACACCCTTAACGAGGT
>DLBF01000177.1 GCA_002494215.1 Prevotellaceae bacterium UBA7028 | reverse complement strand
CTCTATCTGATGATGGAGAAGCAGCATAACCGTGGCCAGGAAGGTGCGGGTATTGCCTGTGTCAATATGAATGCTGCCGTAGGAACAGAATACATGTTGCGTGAGAAGGCACTGGGTAAGGATGCCATTACAGAGATATTTGATCACGTAACGCCAGAGTGGGCGGAAGCTCAGCTATATATGGGTCACTTGCGTTATTCTACAACGGGCAAGAGCGGTTTGCAGTATGTACATCCCTTCCTGCGTCGTAACAACTGGAGGGCCAAGAACCTCTGTCTGTGCGGCAACTTTAATATGACCAATATAGACGAGATCTTCGCTAAGATGGTGCAGCAGGGGCAGTCACCCCGTATCTATAGCGACTCTTACATCACCCTGGAACTGATGGGGCATCGTCTGGACCGCGAGGTGGAGCGTTGCTTTGTGAAAGCCAAGGAGCAGGGTCTGAAGGATACGGATATCACACGCTACATAGAAGAGAATGTGCAGATGGGTAACGTGCTGCGCACCACAATGAAGGATTATGACGGTGGCTATGTGATGTGCGGCCTGACGGGCAGCGGCGAGATGTTTGCCATGCGCGACCCCTGGGGTATTCGTCCTGCATTCTTCTATAAGGACGACGAGGTGATTGCCGTTGCCAGCGAACGTGCTGTGCTACAGACGACCTTCGACCTTACCTGCGAGGATGTTCAGGAATTACCTGCTGGTCAGGCACTGATTATCCATCAGGATGGTACATCTCATTTGGAGACTATTCTGGAAGCAAAGCAGCAGGCACGCTGCTCTTTCGAGCGAATATATTTCAGTCGAGGCTCCGACCGCGACATCTATCACGAGCGCAAGCAGTTGGGTCAGCAGCTTACAGAGCCCATTCTGAAAGCCGTCGATAATGATACAGACCATACGGTGTTCTCTTTCATCCCCAATACCGCTGAGGTTGCATTCTACGGTATGGTGGAAGGCCTGCGCAGCAAGGGACTCAGTGTCCGCAGCGAGAAGGTAGCTTGGAAGGATATTAAACTGCGCACATTCATTACGGAGGCTGGCTCGCGCAATGATCTTGCCTCGCACGTCTATGATATCACCTATGGTTCGCTGAGACCTTATGAGGATAATCTTGTAATCATTGACGACAGTATCGTCCGCGGTACAACGCTTAGGGAGAGCATCTTCAAGATTTTGGACCGTCTGCATCCCAAGAAGATTGTGATGGTCAGCAGTTCGCCCCAGATTCGCTATCCCGACTATTATGGTATAGATATGGCACGCTTGGAGGAGTTCATTGCCTTCCGTGCTACCATTGCCTTGCTGACGGAGCGCGGGTTGTGGCAGTTGGTTAACGATACCTACGAAGCCTGCTATGCCGAGCTTCGCAAGCCCAAGGCAGAACAGCGCAACTGTGTCTGCGCCCTGTATAAACCTTTCACGGTGGACGATATCAACCGCAAGATGGCAGAGATGCTGCGTCCCGTGGGAATGCAGGCTCCTGTGGAATTTGTCTTCCAGACCATAGAGGGACTGCATGCAGCCTGTCCCGACCATCAGGGTGACTGGTATTTTACCGGTCAGTATCCGACTCCGGGCGGCAACAAGCTGGTGAACGAGGCTTTTGTAAATTACGTTGAACAGAATTTAAAGCTACGAAAATAAGATATGAAGAGAGAAGCAAGATTGATATTGGATAACGGAACGGTATTCAACGGCTGGTCATTCGGTGCCGACGTGAATACTGTTGGCGAGGTGGTTTTCAACACAGCCATGATGGGCTACCCCGAGAGCCTTACAGACCCCAGCTATGCAGGACAGATTCTGGTAACAACCTTTCCACTGGTAGGTAACTATGGTGTGCCTGAGACAGGTATTGGGGCAGACCGTCTGCCCTTGTTTATGGAGAGTGACCGTATTCACCCTAAGGGTTTGATTGTTGCCGACTATAGTGAGGAATATAGTCACTGGAACGCTAAAGAATCGCTCAGCAGTTGGCTGAAGCGCGAAGGTATCCCTGCCATCTCTGGCATTGATACCCGCCGTCTCACCAAGCTGTTGCGTGAGCACGGCGTGATGAGAGGAAGAATTGAGATTAATTCAAAATTCAAAATTCAAAATTCAAATTTAAACACAGAAGAGGATTACGGAAGCATCAACTGGGTGGAGAAGGTGAGCTGCAAGGAAGTCATCACCTATAAACCCAGCAACTCTCAACTCTCAACTCTCAACTCTCAACTAAAGACGGTAGTCTTAGTGGATTGCGGCGTCAAGGCCAACATCATTCGTTGTCTGCTGAACAGAGGTGTGGAGGTTATCCGCGTACCTTGGGACTACGACTTCAACCAACTGGAGTTTGACGGTCTGTTCCTGGCCAATGGTCCTGGTGACCCCGAGCAGTGCAGCAAGACGGTTGAGCATATCCGTACCTTCCTGAACAATAAGGAGGTGAAGCCCCTGATGGGTATTTGCTTGGGTAATCAGTTGCTGGCCCGTGCTGCTGGCGCTAAGACATATAAGTTAAAGTATGGTCATCGTAGCCATAACCAGCCGGTTCAGCAGGTTGGCACAACGAAGTGCTACATCACAAGCCAGAATCATGGTTATGCAGTAGATGCCAACACTCTGCCTGCTGACTGGGAACCACTCTTTGTAAATATGAACGACGGTTCTAACGAGGGTATCCGTCATAAGACCAACCCTTGGTTCTCTGCCCAGTTCCATCCCGAGGCTTGCTCAGGTCCCACAGATACAGAGTGGATGTTTGATGAGTTCGTTGATAGCCTCACCCCCGGCCCCTCTCCGAAAGGCGAGGGGAGAATATATTCTCAAGGCGAGAGTGTGGCAGAAAAAGAATCGGCTCCCCTCGCCCTCCGGAGAGGGGATGGGGGGGAGGCTGCCACTATTAAGAAGGTTCTCCTCCTGGGTTCTGGTGCCTTGAAGATTGGTCAGGCCGGTGAGTTCGACTATAGCGGCGCACAGGCGCTGAAGGCGCTGAAGGAAGAGGGTGTGGAGAGCGTGCTCATCAATCCCAACATCGCTACCGTTCAGACCAGCGAGGGGGTGGCAGACAAGGTTTACTTCCAGCCTGTAACCCCCGAGTTCGTGGAACGTGTGATTGAAAAGGAACGTCCTGATGGCATCTTGCTCAGCTTTGGTGGACAGACCGCTCTGAACTGTGGTGTTGAGCTATACCAGAAAGGCGTGTTAGAGAAATATGGTGTGAAGGTGTTGGGAACACCCGTTCAGGCCATTATAGATACTGAGGATCGCGACCTGTTTGTGAAGAAGCTGGACGAGATTGGTGTAAAGACCATCAAGAGTCAGGCTTGTAACACCAAGGAGGAGGTTCGTCAGGCAGCGGCAGAACTGGGCTATCCCGTCATTCTTCGTGCCGCATACGCACTGGGCGGTTTAGGTTCCGGCTTCTGTGATAATGAGGCAGAGTTGGAAACTCAGGCTGAGGAGGCCTTCTCGTTCTCTCCCCAGGTTCTGGTGGAGAAATCCCTGAAGGGTTGGAAGGAGATAGAGTACGAG
>DLBF01000089.1 GCA_002494215.1 Prevotellaceae bacterium UBA7028 | reverse complement strand
AGAGAATGACTACCGCTAATGGTCGTCGCGTTTTGGCAGCTCGTCGTGCTAAGGGTCGCAAGAAGTTGACCGTTTCAGACGAGAAACATGGCAAGTAAAGTACAATTTTACTTAAAATAGGAAAGAAGTAAGGGCAACTTTACTTCTTTCTTGTTTTTATTTCGTAACTTTGTTCACGAGTTGATGAGTTGACAGGTTGACAATTATGAATTATGAATTGTGAATTATGAATTTCTGGAAGAAACTAACTAGCCCCATTGTTTACTGGAACCTTATTATGTTGGTGGTGGTAAGCATTGTCTTGCTGATAGTACTGTGGTTCTGGATGAAGGACTTCTCCCATCATGGCGAGAGTGTGGAAGTTCCACAGATAAAAGGTATGCTGCTGGCCGATGCAGAATACGAGCTGGAGAAGCAAGGCCTGGTGGTAGTCATATCCGATTCTTCCTACAATCGCAAATTGCCTGCAGGAACCGTCCTGGAAATGACACCCGCTCCTGGCAGCAAGGTTAAGACTGGAAGGAATATCTACCTGACCATCAACACAAGGAATGTTCCTACCCTACCCATCCCCGATATTGCAGACAACTGCTCATTGCGCGAGGCTGAGGCTCGCCTAAAGTCGTTAGGCTTCAAGTTGGGCCCCATAGAATATGCCCCCGGTGACAAAGACTGGGTGCTGGCCGTTAAATGCAAAGGCAGACACGTGATGACTGGCGACCGTGTAGAGATAGACTGTCCCATCACACTGGTGGTTGGCAACAACAACTCAGGCATAGACGATGAATTCGATGACGAGGAATGGGATGACTTTAGCGACGACGAAGTCACTCTGCCATCTCCAGAGGAGAACGAAATGTTTGATTGAAAATTGAAAATTAATTCTTCATTCTTCACTCTTCATTTTTAATTTAAAAGACGATGGCTGAATTTGACGAGGACTTACTGAACGAGGAAGAGGACGACATCCTAGCGGCTCCCCCCGAGGAGCATGAGCATTGGCGCATAGAGGTCGACAAGGGACAGAATGCCGTGCGCATAGATAAGTTCCTGATGGACCACATGGGAGACACCAGCCGCAATCGCATACAGAAAGCAGCCGAGGCTGGTTGTATCCGTGTTAACGAGAAGCCCGTCAAAAGCAACTATAAGGTTAAGCCCTACGACATCATCACCCTGGTACTGGACCGTCCCAAGCGCGATTGGGAAATCATTCCAGAAGATATACCCCTGAACATTGTCTATGAAGACGACCAGCTATTGGTCATCAACAAACCAGCCGGCATGGTGGTTCACCCTGGCTGCGGCAACTACAGCGGCACCCTAGTGAATGCGCTGGCATGGCACATGAGAGACAATCACGACTTCGACCCCAACGACCCTACCGTAGGGTTGGTTCACCGTATAGATAAAGATACCAGCGGCCTGCTGGTAATAGCCAAGACGGCAGAAGCCAAGACACACCTGTGCAAGCAGTTTTTCTATCATACTACTCGCAGACAGTATAACGCATTGGTATGGGGACCGTTCAAGGAAGACGATGGCACCATAGAAGGTAACATCGGGCGTCACCCCAAAGACCGCCTGCAAATGGCTGTCTATCCCACAGACAGCGAGATTGGCAAACCTGCCATCACTCACTATCATGTATTGGAGCGCTTTGGAGCCGTAACATTGGTGGAATGCCGACTGGAGACAGGACGCACACATCAGATACGTGCCCACATGCGTCATCTGGGACATCCGCTCTTTGCTGACGAGCGATACGGAGGCGACCAGATTCTGCGTGGCGAGCTCACAGCCTCGTACAAGGCTTTCATCCACAACTGCATGACTATCTGCCCCCGTCAGGCACTACATGCAAAGACGCTGGGATTCGTTCATCCCACCACAGGAGAAGAAATGTTTTTCGATTCAGAGCTGCCAGAGGATATGACAGCCCTATTAGATAAATGGAGGAAAAGGGTAGCCCCTCTCCCCTAACCCTCCCCCAAATGGGAGGGAGTCAAAACGCCAGACTTTAGGCGTTAGTCGTTAGACAATTATGAATTGTGAATTATGAATTGTGAATTAAAAAAAGTTGTTGCAATTGTTTGCGGAGGAGATTCCTCTGAGCATGATGTTAGTATGAGAAGCGCTGCAGGAATAGCATCGTTCCTGGATAAAGAGCGCTATATAATATATAAGGTAGAGGTGCATGCCATGAAATGGGAAGCGCTCATTGGCGAAGAAGAGAAGCGTACGCCAGTCGACAAGAACGACTTCTCGTTCGTGAACGAGAAGGGCGAACGCATCCGTCCCGACTACTGCTATATCACCATTCATGGTGCTCCAGGCGAAAACGGAATTCTGCAGGGATACCTGGATTTGATAGGTATGCCTTACAGCACATGCAACGTACTCGTCGAGGCTATGACATACGACAAGTTTGTACTGAACAACTATATGCGCGGCTTGGGTGTTTCTGTTGCCGACAGCCTGGTGGTGAAGATTGGACACGACCATGAGGTAAGCGATCAGGAGATTATCGACCGCATAGGTCTGCCCTGCTTCGTAAAGCCTGCTCGTGGCGGCTCATCATTCGGCACAACAAAAGTCAAGACACCCGAAGCACTCCGTCCTGCCATCGACTTGGCACTAAAGGAAGGCGAAGATGTAATGATTGAAGCCTTTATGCAGGGAACAGAGATTACCTGCGGCTGCTACAAGACCAAGAAGAACAGCGTGGTCTTCCCCATCACAGAGGTGGTAACCACCAACGAGTTCTTCGACTACGATGCCAAGTACAACGGACAAGTTGACGAGATTACTCCTGCCCGCATCAGCCAAAGTCTGACAGAGCGCGTGCAGAAACTGACCTCACTCATCTACGACATCTTAGGCTGTCACGGCATCATCCGTGTGGACTACATCATCACGGAGGGCGACAAGATTAATATGCTGGAGATTAATACCACCCCCGGTATGACAGCCACCAGCTTCATTCCCCAGCAGGTTCGTGCCGCCGGTCTGGACATCAAGGATGTCCTAACAGATATAATTGAAAATTAGTTTTAGACCTTAGACTTTAGACATTAGCAATTTTGAATTTTGAATTTATAAATTTTGAATTCATAAATGATGACAAGTGAATTTGACGCAATACGTCCGTATAACGATGACGAGATTCCTGGCGTAGTAAACGAGTTGCTCAACGACCGCCTGATGAACGCTCAGCTGAAGACGCTGCTCCCCTGGCTCCCCAAGTGGATCAGGAACGCCGTAATCAGACTGGCCTTTATAGGCATACACAGCACGTTGGACTTCCAGCTACGCTTCATGAAGCCCATTGTCGGATATATTCTCCGCAAATGCAGCAACGGTGCCACCTTCGAACACAGTAAGATTACTGCCGGTGAAGAGCGATATACCTTCATGAGCAACCATCGCGACATCGTACTGGACAGCGCTATTCTGGACTATTTGCTTCACAAACATAAGTTCCCCACCACATGCGAGATTGCCATTGGCGACAACTTGCTTATCTATCCTTGGATAGAGAAAGTGGTAAAGCTGAACAAGGCCTTCACCGTTCGTCGTGGCTTAGGTTCCAAGGATTTGCTCAAGAGTAGCATGCTGATGAGTCAGTACATCCACTATGCCGTTAACCAAAAACACGAGAACATCTGGATAGCCCAGCGCGAAGG
>DLBF01000126.1 GCA_002494215.1 Prevotellaceae bacterium UBA7028 | reverse complement strand
ATGCTGAGGTGATGCGTTTCTGCCAGGCTTTCATGAACGAACTCTACCGTGTGATTGGTCCCGATGAGGACGTTCCCGCTGGTGACATTGGTGTTGGTGGTCGTGAGGTAGGTTACCTCTTCGGACAGTACAAGAAACTGACTCATCAGTTCCAGGGTGTGCTCACAGGTAAGGGAATCCCCTTCGGTGGTTCACTGATCCGTCCTGAGGCAACCGGTTACGGTACTGTTTACTTCCTGCGTGCCATGCTGAAGACTAAGGGTGACAGCATAGAAGGCAAGAAGGTACTGATCTCTGGTGCTGGTAACGTTGCTCAGTATGCTGCCGAGAAGGTTCTGCAGTTGGGTGGTATTCCAATGACAATGTCTGACTCAGACGGTTACATCTATGATCCCGATGGAATCACACGTGAGAAACTGGATTACATCATGGAGTTGAAGAACGTTTACCGTGGTCGTATCAAGGAATATGCAGACAAGTATCCTACAGCTAAGTATGTAGCTGGCGCTAAGCCTTGGTTTGAGAAGGCTGATATTGCTCTGCCCTGTGCAACTCAGAACGAGTTGAACGAAGAGGCAGCTAAGGCTCTGGTAGCCAACGGCGTTATCGCTGTTGCTGAGGGTGCTAACATGCCTTCAACTCCTGATGCTATCAAGGTATTCCAGCAGGCTAAGATTCTGTACTCTCCCGGTAAGGCTAGCAACGCCGGTGGTGTATCAGTATCAGGTCTTGAGATGTCTCAGAACTCAGAGCGTCTGAGCTGGTCAGCTGAGGAAGTTGACGCCAAGTTGCTTTGGATTATGGAGAACATCCACGAAAACTGCGTGAAGTACGGCACAGAGCCTGACGGTTACGTTAACTACGTAAAGGGTGCAAACGTAGCTGGCTTCATGAAGGTTGCTAAGGCTATGATGGCCCAGGGCATTGTGTAAGCAATGACCGTCTCATAGTCGAGAAAGCTCGGCGAAGCGAAGCGAAGCCAACGTTCTTCTCGCTATGATGGCCCAGGGCATTGTGTAAGTTCGATATTCAACCATAGCTATATATATGTGGAGCCTCAGTCTGGTGAAATGCTGGACTGAGGCTCCAATATTATATTTATGAGTATTCACTTTTCATTTTTCATTATTTTTCGTAAATTTGCAGGCAAAATAATAGAGAAATGCAACTGAAAGATACCTCGTTTGTTGACTTGATGCTGAACCGCATCTGCAACGTGCTGTTAATAGCAAATCCGTATGACGCCTTCATGCTGGAAGACGACGGACGCGTTGACGAAAAGATCTTCTCGGAATATGCACGTCTGGGACTGCGCTTCCCTCCCCGATTCATCCAGGTAGCCAGCAAGGACGAGGCAGAGAGGCAGATGGCAGGCGGCAATATAGACCTTGTTATATGTATGCCTGCCGCCGAAGATAATAGCGTCTTTGACATTGCACGCTCCATAAAACAGATCTACGCCTCAATACCCATTGTGGTGCTCACCCCTTTCAGTCATGGTATTACCAAGCGAATGCAAAACGAGGACCTTTCCGTCTTTGAGTACGTATTCTGCTGGCTGGGTAATACGGAACTGTTGTTGTCCATCATTAAACTGATGGAGGACCGCATGAATCTGGAGCACGACATTCGCAGTGCCGGTGTGCAGATGATTCTGGTGGTAGAAGACAGCATACGATTCTACAGTAGCATTCTGCCAAGCCTTTACAACTTCGTGCTCCAACAGAGCCTGGAGTTTGCTACCGAGGCGCTGAACACCAGCTTGGAGACACTACGTATGCGAGGACGTCCAAAGATTGTTTTGGCCCGTAACTATGAAGAAGCATGGCAACTGTACAGTCGCTTTGCCAACAATACATTAGGAGTTATCAGCGACTGTCGTTTCCCCATGAAACCAGACGAGGAGAAAGATGAGGATGCTGGATTCAAGTTGCTAAGCGCCATTCGTGCCAACGACCCCTACATTCCCCTTATCATGAACTCGTCCGAGTCAGAAAAGGCTGAGTTGGCAGACCGATGCAGCGCACGTTTCATTGACAAGAACTCCAAAAAGATGGCCGTAGATCTGCGCAATCTTGTGCAGCGCTTCTTCGGCTTTGGAGACTTTGTATTCCGAAATCCCGATACAATGGAGGAGGTGGTACGCATACACAACCTGAAGGACCTTCAAGACAACATCATGACGGTTCCTTCGCGAAGCTTGCTTTACCACATCAGCCACAACAACGTCAGCCGCTGGCTGGCCAGTAGAGCCCTCTTCCCCATTTCAGAGTTCCTGAAGAATATCACATGGGATAACCTGCAGGACGTAGATGCACACCGCCAGATTATTCTGGATGCCATTGTGGCATATCGAAGGATGAAGAACCAAGGCGTTGTGGCTGTATTCCAACGCGAGAGGTTCGACCAATATTCAAACTTTGCCCGAATCGGAGACGGTAGTCTGGGTGGCAAGGGACGTGGTCTGGCCTTTATAGACCATATCCTCATGCGCCATACCGACCTCAACGAATATCAGGGTGCTCAGGTGCGCATTCCCAAGACTGTTGTACTCTGCACCGACATCTTCGATGAGTTCATGGATACAAACGAGCTCTATCAGATAGCCTTGAGCGACCTCCCAGACGACACCATCCTACAGCACTTCCTCCGTGCACGTCTGCCTATGCGACTGCTGGGTGACTTGGAGGCCTTCCTCTCAGTAGTCAGCACACCAATCGCTATACGAAGCAGCAGCTTGCTAGAAGACTCGCATTACCAACCTTTTGCAGGTGTTTACTCTACGTATATGATTCCATACAGCGCAGATAAATACGAACGTCTCTCTATGCTGGCAGGTGCCATAAAGGCTGTCTATGCCAGTGTCTTCTATCAGGGAAGCAAAGATTACATGACAGCAACCAGCAATGTAATCGACCAAGAGAAAATGGCTGTAATCCTGCAAGAAGTGGTAGGGGAACAGCATGGCGACCGTTTCTACCCTGTTATCAGCGGCGTAGCACGCAGCATCAACTACTACCCCATCGGTGACGAAAAAGCTGAGGAAGGAACAGTATCGCTGGCTATGGGACTGGGAAAATACATTGTTGATGGCGGCGTAAGCCTACGCGTATGTCCCCACCATCCCCATCAGGTATTACAGATGAGCGAGATGGAGTTGGCACTGCGTGATACGCAAACCCACTTCCTGGCCCTTAGAACCAAAGAAGAGGAAGGAGACAAGGAGTTTAAGGTGGACGATGGATTCAATCTGGTTAAGGTTGCCGTGCGCGATGCCGAACAAGACGGCACCCTGCAGTGGATATCCTCCACGTTCGACCCATACGACCAATGCATATACGACGGCTACTACGAAGGCAAGAACCGCAAGATTGTCTCCTTTGCCGGAGTGCTGAAACATGATGTATTCCCGCTGCCAGAGCTAATGCAGAAGGTACTGAAGTATGGCCAGGACGAGATGAAACGTCCCGTGGAAATAGAATTTGCCGTGAATCTGCATGCCGACAAGACAGGTGAGTTCTATATGTTGCAGATACGCCCCATGGTGGACAACCGCATGGAGCTGAACGAGGATATTACCAAAATCCCCGACGAGCAGTGCCTGCTACGTTCGCACAATGCCATCGGGCAGGGAATATTTACGGAAATAAAGGATGTAGTGTACGTAAAGACCGATGGATATACCCCCAGCATGAATTACGAGATTGCCGACGAGATAGAGAAGATAAACCGATACTTCCTGCAGCCTGCCTCAAACACACCCGATGGAGCTGCCTCTTATGTCCTTATCGGCCCTGGACGCTGGGGAAGCAGCGACCCATGGTTGGGCATTCCCGTTAAATGGCCCCACATCAGTGCCTCTCAAATCATTGTCGAGGCTGGACTTGACAACTATCAGGTTGACCCCAGCCAAGGTACGCACTTCTTCCAGAACCTGACTTCCCTGGGCGTATGCTATCTTACCATAGATGCCTTTCGGGGTGATGGCATTTACCGTCAGGAGGTACTGAACCAACTGCCTGCCGTACAGGAGACAAAACACGTGCGACACGTCCGTTTCGCCCAGCCGCTGACAATCAAAGTAGATGGTTTCAAGAAAGAAGCGGTAGTAATGAATTAAGTGAAGAGTGAAGAGTGAAGAGTGAAGAATGAAGAGTGAAGAATTTGCTACCGCTGTGTTCGATAACCGATAAACGGAAAACTAGATGATAGATGAGAGATGATAGATGATAGATAGTTTTAAGTTTCAGGTTTCAGGTTTCAAGTTAAAGACTAAGGTCTAAAGTCTAGAGTCTAAAGTCTAATTCTTAATTCTTCTCTCTTAATTTTTAATTAAAAAAGGTAAACAGTAAACCAACTCAAAAACTTATAAACTCATAAACTCAAATTCAATTATGAATTGTGAATTATGAATTAAAACTATGGAGTTCTTCGACATTATAAGCGATTGGCTTTGGACCTACGTGGTGATAACCATGCTTGTGGGTTGTGCCCTATACTTTACTTGGAATCTGCGGGCCGTGCAGTTCACAATGCTGCCAACGATGCTCCGCAACCTGTGTACACCCACCGAATCCACATCTACAGGGAAAAAAGTATCCTCTTTCCAAGCCTTTGCCATCAGTCTTTCTTCAAGAGTTGGCACAGGAAACTTGGCAGGCGTAGCGAGTGCCATTTTCGTAGGCGGACCAGGAGCAGTATTCTGGATGTGGGTGATGGCCCTACTCGGAGCATCAACAGCCTTTATGGAAGCCACCCTTGCCCAGCTCTTTAAGCGCAAAGGCGAGGATAGTTTCTACGGAGGACCAGCCTACTATATGAAATATGGTCTGAAGAAGCCATGGATGGGTATTCTCTTTGCCATCTTCATCATCTACGGTTTCGGATTGGCCAACCAGATTATACAGAGCAACACCTTGTGCGATGCTATCGGTAGCACCTTCAAGATACCTACATCATACGTTGGCATCGGACTGGCTTTGATGACGCTTATCATCATCTTCGGCGGTATCCAACGCATTGCCCATTTCTGTGCTGTGGTTGTACCCGTTATGGCATTAGGGTACATCTTATTGGCACTGTACATACTCATCGTTAATATTACGGAGATTCCCGCCATGCTTAGCCTCATCGTCCGCAGTGCATTCGGATGGGAACAAGCTGCCGGTGGTGCCGTTGGTATGGCCATTATGCAAGGCGTGAAGCGAGGACTATTCAGTAACGAGGCTGGTGAAGGTAGTGCACCTAATGCCGCCGCCACAGCCACTATTCCACATCCCGTCCAGCAAGGATTACTGCAAAGCCTCGGTGTATTCACCGACACGCTTGTTATCTGTACCTGTACCGCTTTCATCATCCTGCTGAGTGGGCTCTACAATGCTGGCGATGACGGTATCATCCTTACCGGTCATGCCATGGAACATCATCTGGGAAGATTTGGCGGTTGGTTCCTGATGTCTGCTATCTTCCTTTTCGCCTATAGCACCATTATCGCCAACTATTTCTATGGCGAGACTAACGTCCGCTATATTACAAAGAAATCATGGGCCATTACAGTGTTCCGCCTACTGAGCGGAGTCGTAATTCTAATGGGCGGTCTAATGACATTGCAACAAGCATGGGGCATTGTTGATTTTGCCATGGCACTGATGACAATTCTCAACCTCATTGCAGTCTGCCTGCTGAGCCGTTATGGCTTCCGACTTTTGCAAGACTATAAGGAACAACGCCGGAAGGGAACACAGGAACCCGTATTCCACAAAAACTTATTCCCTGATGCCGATATTGAAGCGTGGGAGTAAGTGGAATTAGAGATTAGGGATTAGAACAACCAAAATAGCCAGAATAATCAGATATAGAAAGAATGATAACAGAACCCAATAATACAGGAAAAGTATTTCTTATTGCTGGTAGCGAACCTTTGGGAAGCGCTGGCGTACAGGCCGACATCAAGGCCATAACACGATGCGGCGGTTGGGCCGCAGCCGCCCTTACATGTATTGTTGACGAGGATGTGAACCGTATTAAAGGTATTCACCACCTGCCAACAGACCTGATTGTATCACAGGCAGAGTCATTCCTCAGTACAGTAGGAGCCGATTGTATTAAGACTGGTGTGTTACCCAGCGCAGAAATCATAAATGGTGTAGCTGGCGTACTCAGGAAATACAACCAACAGCCTATCCTTATAGACCCTGTCATCGTAAACTTTGCCGGAGAGCAGTTGGTAAGCGACGAAGCCATTCAAGCTTACAAGGACAATCTCTTCCCGTTAGCTACCATCATAACACCCAATATTCACGAAGCGGAATTTCTCTTAGGCCATAAGATGCAGGACATAGAAGCCGACCTTCGATGGCTAAGCCACTGGGGATGCTCGGTTATCGTGAAGAGTGTGGACGAAGGCAAGTATCTGGTGGATTATCTCTACGACCGGACTGCTGGCACCGTTACACCCCACCCCAAAAAGAAACTGGAGCTTACGGATCGTAACGGTACTGGCGACACACTGGCTTCGGCCATCGCCACCAATCTGGCGAAAGGAGAGGATCTGCAGACAGCCGTCGAACGCGCCGAGGCATATATGAACTACTTCTTAGCCGGACCAAGATACTACATCAGTGTAGGCCCGAAACAAGAAGAATAAACAGAATAAATCACCAAAATCTTGTTCAACCAAAAAAAAATTATGAAAATTCACAAACAGATTTTTAAACCAGTCCTGCTTCTGGTTGTCTCGCTGGCCATGATGTCGTTTAAGACAGCCGACGAGCGCGCTGCCGAAGCATTGGCACGCAGAGTGATGGGCGGAAAAGCCAAAGCCGTAGTATTTGAACAGTATGAATCGCCAACCGATTCCTATGAACTGGAACAAAAGGGCAAGAAGGTCCTGATCCGCGGAAACAACGCAAACTCTATGGCAGTTGGCCTGAACCGCTACATCCAGCAGTATTGCCTCGCCAATGTGAGTTGGTACGATTACAACCCCGTGGAGTTACCCAAGGCAATGCCCAAAGTACCAGAAAAGGTATCAGGCAAAGTGGAGGTTCCCGTCAGATTCTTCCTCAACTATTGTACCTTCGGTTACACTATGCCTTGGTGGAAATGGCAGCAATGGGAACGCTTCATTGACTGGATGGCACTGAACGGTGTGAATATGCCATTAGCCATCACCGGACAAGAGGCTGTCTGGCAGAAGGTATGGCGCAAGTACGGAATGACCGACGAGCAGATTCGTGCCTACTTTACAGGACCTGCCCATCTGCCTTGGCAACGTATGATAAATATCGACCGCTGGCAAGGACCACTGCCCCAAAGTTGGATTGACGGACAGGCTGAATTACAGAAGCAAATCCTAAGCCGCGAGCGCGAGCTGAACATGACTCCCGTGCTCCCTGCGTTTGCAGGACACATCCCCGCCGACTTGGAAAAGACAGTCCCGGGCATCAGAACCTCTAAGGTGAACCGTTGGTGTAACTTCGACGAGAAATATCGCTGCACCTACCTGAATCCCTCTGATCCTATCTTTGCCCGCATTCAGAAGGACTTCCTGGAGGAGCAGAACCGCATGTACGGTACCAATCACATCTATGGTGTTGACCTCTTTAACGAGGTATCTCCCCCATCATGGGAACCCGATTCACTGGCTAAGATATCTGCCGGCGTTTATGCTTCCCTGGCAAGCGTTGATCCCGAAGCCATTTGGATGCAGATGGCATGGCTTTTCATCAGTAATCGAAAAGCTTGGACACCTGAGAGGATTAAGGCTTACCTCACAGCCGTTCCCCAAGGTAAGATGATTATGCTCGACTACGAATGCGACTACACCGAGATATGGCGACTCACAGAACATTTCTACGGTCATAAATTCATCTGGTGCTATCTGGGTAACTTCGGTGGCATGACCGAGATTGAAGGTGACTACAAACATAACGCAAAACTAATTGCCGGTACAAAGGCAGAAGGTGGTCCTGAGTTTGTTGGCATCGGTTCCACCCTTGAAGGATTTGGTGTCAATGAACCCGTTTACGAAGCTATGCTTTCCCAGGCATGGAACACGGGCATCGGATTCGATGAGTATATTGATAATATTGCCGACCGCCATCTAGGACGCATAGATCCCACTTATAGAGCATATTGGCACAAAATGGTGGACAACGTATGCACCACACACACCAGCACCGGTGCATCTGGCATTATCAACGCTCACCCCAGTCTGGAAGGCGAGTGGAACTGGACCACAGAACTCCGCAAAGGATACGACATCAAGAATCTGGATGAGGCACTGGCTATCTTAGAGAAGGTCGAGGGTACATCCAACTATCTGAAGTTTGACCTTGCCAATACACGTCGTCAGTCCATCTGTAACAGAGCGCTGGCTGTTAGGAAGCGTTTCGCTGATGCCTATAAAGCTGGTGATAGAACTGAAATGGTTGCAGCATCCGAGGAGTTCCTGGGTATGTGTGACCAACTTGTAGAGGTTCTGAAAACCTGTCCTGAGTTTTCACTCAACGATTGGATTCGTGATGCACGTGCCTGGGGTAAGACTGAGGCCGAGAAAGACTACTTCGAGATGAATGCCCGCACC